>CALYBN010000151.1 GCA_944414825.1 uncultured Rikenellaceae bacterium | reverse complement strand
ACCGACATATTCGCCCTGCTGGTGGATCCGGACGGAGACGTCTGGATCGGTTCCTCCCGCGGTCTTTTCCTACACCGTTCAGGCGACGGAGACCGAATCACCAGTGTCAATAAAGGCCAAATAGGTGTCGGATTTATCTACTGCCTGGCGCACACTCCGGACGGTTCACTCTGGGTGGGAACTCGAAACGGCGGCTTGTATCGTTATAACAAAAAGAGTAATACAGTCGAAAAAATCCCGGGGAACACCTATCAGAATTTTATCTCCACCCTCTTCGTCGATCAGGAAGGGAACCTCTGGGTAGGAACCAACAACGGAGGTTTGCGTCGTTTCGACCGAAGCGGAAAGTCGGATACCACATTTACGGAGCAAAACGGCCTCCCGTCGAATTCTATCAAAAGCATCATCCAAGACGACCGAGGATATCTGTGGGTGGGGACAAGCGCCGGTCTGAGCCGTCTCGATCCGGGACAATCAACCTTCAAAAGTTACGGTATCTATGACGGGTTGTCCGGTTACCGGTTCAACTACTCCTCCGCATTCAAAACTGCGGACGGAGAGTTGTTTTTCGGGACTACAAAAGGGATGATCTCGCTCCATCCCCATACTCATCACACGGAAAACATTCCGCTTAATATAGAGATCTCCGAACTAAATATTCAGGGACAAAAAGTCGAGGTAGGCACCCCGGGCTCCCCTCTTCAATACGCCATATCGGAAAGCAAGGAGATCACGCTCAACCATCGTCAAGCCTCAGCATTCGGCCTCACCTATACGACCAATTGTTTCGGCCGCTCTTCCGAGATCCACTACGCCATCACGATCGACGGTGCAAAGTGGAACGAAGTGGGTACACAACACCAGATTTCGCTTTCCAACCTGAACCCAGGGCGCCATCAGATCGGCATCAAAGCCTCGTACGACGGAAAAAACTGGGACGAACAAGGGTCCCGATACCTGACTGTCAACATACGTCCGCCGTTCTACGACGCTTGGTGGGCATGGATCATCTACCTGCTTCTGACCGCCATAGCCGTTCACTGGATCTACTCCTCGGTACACAGCCGCATGGAGATCCGCCGCAAACTCGAAGAGGAGTCGCGGGCAAAAACCCAGGCCGAGGAGATGAACAAACAAAAGGTCAATTTCTTCGCCAATGTCTCCCACGACCTGAAAACCCCACTGACACTGATCGTCAGCCCACTCCAAAAGATCGTTGCGGATCACGAACTTGACGGCCGGGTGAAAAACGCAATCAACGTGGTCTTACGCAATGCCAAACGGATGTGGAACCTGTTGGACGAACTGGTCATGCTGGGCAAGATTGAGATGGGTCACCTCTCCCCAACGGTACAACCGGGCGACATTCTGAACTTCATCGATCGTATATGTGACATCTTTCGCGTCTTTGCCACCGACAACGGGATCAATTTCATTGTTCACATCGAGCAGGAGCACAAAGAGGTATGGTTCTCGGCCATCGACACCGAACGGATCGTCTACAACCTGCTCTCCAATGCCTTCAAATTCACGCCGCCGGGCGGTACGATCCGCATCAGGGCACGGTTAATCCAAAACGAACAGGGTATGGACCTGCTTGACCTCTCGGTCCGGGACAGCGGAATCGGCATTGCCCCGGAACAACAAGCCCAACTGTTTGAGAACTATTACAGCGCCCCGAAAAAAGAGACCTCAGGAACCGGAATGGGTTTACCGTTAACCCGCAGCCTGGTCCAGTTGCATTTCGGGACTATCTCGGTCAGCAGTGAAGTCGGCAAAGGGAGCACGTTCCATGTCCAGTTCAACGTCAGCCGGGAGGCTTATGACAGCAGCCATGTCAGCAACATCCGGATCGAAAGCGAGGAGGCCGTAGATGAACGGTTCATCCATGAACATAACGAATATCTACAGCAAGTCAAGGTCGAAACACAAACAACCGAGGAGAAGCGCTCCCGTATCTTGATTGTCGAAGATAATCAGGAATTACGCGAACTCTTGCAACAGTTATTCGAACACGATTTTGAGGTATCAACGGCTGCCAATGGCGAGGAAGGATACGAAATGGCCATACACATGATGCCCGACCTGATCATCAGCGATGTGATGATGCCTGGTATGGATGGATTCGAGATGACCCGCAAGTTGAAATCCGAATTGCTCACCAGCCATATTCCCATCGTACTGCTCACCGCCAAGGTACACGAACAGGATCGCATCGAAGGCTTCGAAATGGGGGCAGACGCCTATATTCCCAAGCCATTCAACAACCAGGTACTGGAACTACAGGTACGGAACCTGCTCAACACAAGAAACAGCAACATATTGAGGTTCAAGCACAACATGCACGTCGATATACGGAATGTAGCCCGGAATCCTCGCGACGAGAAGTTCCTCAACAGCATTGTCGAGATCATCATGAAGAATCTGAGCAATGAGAAATTCTCGATCCACGACATCACAACGGCACTGGCGGTAAGCCGCAGTTTCCTTCATTTAAAACTAAAAAATCTGGTCGACCAGTCGGCCACGGAGTTCATCCGTACAATTAAGATGAAAGAGGCTCGAAAGATGCTCATGTCGGGCATGAATGTCTCCGAAACCTCGTATGCGGTGGGGATTTCCGATCCCAACTATTTTACGAAATGTTTCAAAAAACAATTTGGGCAGACCCCTTCGGAATTTCTGAAGAGTATCCGTTAGCGGTATCGGAGTAAAAACAAGCCAGGAAAAAGTGGAGGGTTTATCGCAGATAGGCCCGCCTCATGGACCGAAGAAGCCTCTACTCATCCGCCTACAGATTCTCTTACACGTCCCCCGATATCAGCAACAAACAACCGGCCCGTCAGGATCAACTCTCTGGCCCGGGCCGGTTATCATTCTGTCGCGTACACAGTGAAGAAGTCTGAGACTATTTCAACTCAACCTCCTCGACGTCAGCTTTATAATATCCTTTAGTCAGATCAAAGAACTGTGTCTTCATCTTCTCAAGCATTTCCGGTTCCGAAGCAGCCAGATTGGTCTGCTGAGCCGGCTCCTGCGTCAGATTGAACAGGCCATACTCCGACAAATTCCCCAATTCATTTTTGGTCCGATTACGCTTCGGGCCTTTATAGGGCGGGATCATCACCCAATCACCGGCACGTAAAGCCATCTTACCCTGAGCTTCTACCACCAGGTTCTCGCGTCCCTTCTCGCTCTTACCCAGCAGTACGGACAACAGATCCTGGCTGTCCAAGCCCTCGGGCACCTTACCTCCGGTCAGCTTACCGAGCGACGCAGGCAGGTCCATCTGACAGAAGAGCGCATTGCTGACGGTCGGTTTGATCGTTCCTTTCCAATAGGCGAACAGAGGAATATGCGTTCCGGCATCGAACAGGCTGTACTTGCCGCCTCGCAGACCGCCCTTGGGATCATGATCACCTGCCAATTCTTCGGCCATATCCTTATAACCGTCGTTCAGCACAGGACCATTGTCACTGGTGAAGATCACCAAGGTATTTTCCAGAATTCCGGCCTCTTCGAGTGTCTTCAACACCTCACCCACGCACCAGTCGGCTTCCACGATGGCATCTCCGCGGGCTCCCATCGTCGTCGAACCCACGAAACGGGCGTTCGGCGTACGCGGCACATGCGGCTGATGCAGTCCATAATAGAGGAAGAAGGGGCTTCCCTTATGCTCGTCGATGAAGTTGCGGACCTTACCGACAAAATAATCGGCCATATCCTCGTCCACCCAGCGGGCATTCTTGCCACCCTTCATGAAGCCGATACGCGGAATACCGTTCACGATCGAATTATTGTGTCCGTGCGACCACTCGAGTTTCAACATCTCGGGATTGGTCAATGCCGTAGGCTCGCCTTCAAAATTCTCTTTATAACTAACCTCGATCGGATCATCAGCCTCCAGGCCAACCACATTGCCGTTCTCCACGTAAACCGTAGGAACCCGGTCGTTGGTGGCTGCAATCAGGCAGGAGTAGTCGAATCCGATCTCGTTGGCACCCGGAGTCACTCGTTCATTCCAGTTGACATTTCCGGTTCCCATACCCAGGTGCCACTTGCCGATAGCTCCCGTATAGTAACCGTTCTCCTGCATCATTTTGGGCAAGGTGTATTGTTGCGGAGAGATGATCAGTGGTGCATCGCCGGGCAGAATCTTTGCCTCGCTGTTTTTCCAGGGATACATACCTGTCATCAGAGCATAACGGCTCGGAGTCGAAGTTGATGAAGTGGCATAACCGTTATTAAAACATACCCCCTCATGAGCCAATCGGTCGATGTTGGGCGTAGAGATCGTTGTGGATCCATAAGCGCTCACGTCACCGAATCCAAGGTCATCGGCCAGAATCACGATGATGTTCGGCCGCTGAGGCTGTTGTTCGCCACCCGAGCAGGCTGCCAATGCTGCCACAGGCAACAAAAAGATGGTTTTCTTCATAGCGTTAGTTGATGTTATAGAGGTTCATTTACCGTTAACCGAAAAATTTGATCAAAATTTGCATAAAATTATACATTTTTTCGCACATTCCAACCTTTATCCAATCTCAAATGCGGTAAAACAGCAAAATACGCAGACAAAAAGGCTCTCCGAATCAGAAGAGATCTATTTCTGGACAATCTTACGGATTAATTCGGGTTTTATTCTAGCCATAGCTGGAAATAAGCCCTATTTTTGTAATCAATTCACTAATAACCTCAACAACACATCAACGAAGAAATGAAAAAAATTATTTCCGCATTGTTTTTCATGACGCTCGCGGGTATCTATGTCGCTTCGGCCAAATGGGCGCCGGTCGGTGACAAGATCAAAACTCGCTGGGCGCAAGACGTCACACCCGAGAACGTATGGAAAGAGTATCCCCGTCCGCAGTTGCAACGGACGGCATGGAGCAACCTCAACGGACTCTGGGAATATGCCATCACGGCACAGGATGCCGCAGCTCCGACACAGTATGAGGGCGAAATCCTTGTTCCGTTCTGCGTGGAGTCCTCTCTCTCAGGCGTAGGCCGCACATTCGGCCCCGATCAGAAACTCTGGTATCGCACCCAGTTCAGCATCGACCCTGCCTGGAAGGGCAAAGAGGTGATCCTCCACTTCGGGGCGGTCGACTGGGCCTGCACGGTATGGCTCAACGACAAAAAAGTAGGCGAACACAAGGGTGGTTTCGATACCTTCAGTTTCGACATCTCACGATACCTCCGCTCGTCCGGGCCGCAACAGCTGGTCGTAGCGGTGACCGACCCCTCCAGCAGCGATTCGCAGGCTCGCGGCAAGCAAAACTCGACACCGGGCGGAATCTGGTACACCCCCGTATCTGGCATTTGGCAGACCGTATGGCTCGAACCGGTCAACAAGACGCACATCGCCTCCGTACTGCCTCAGTCCGATATCGACCGCAAAAGCGTCTCGATCCGGACGGAGATCGCTGACGCCAAAGGCAAGGAGCGCCTGTTGCTGAACGTCTACGACAACGGTAAGAAGATCCTCAGCCAGGAATTTGACGCCGCAGACGAAATTACCTTCCCGCTCTCCGACATGAAACTCTGGCGTCCGACAACGCCCCATCTCTACCACTTCGACCTGACACTCCTCTCCGGCAAGAAGGAACTGGATAAGGTCTCCTCCTACTTCGCCATACGCAAGATTTCGAAACAGAAAGACGCCGAGGGGCACAGCCGCATCGCCCTCAACAACGAGATCCTGTTCCAGTACGGGACACTCGACCAGGGCTGGTGGCCCGACGGTCTGCACACGCCGCCCAGCGCCGAAGCGATGCTCTACGACATGCAGGTACTGAAGGAGATGGGCTTCAACACGATCCGCAAGCACATCAAGGTGGAGCCGGCCCTGTATTACTACTATGCCGACTCGCTGGGGCTGATGCTGTGGCAGGACATGCCCTCGGGCTTTGCCGTGCAGGAGAAAGCCACGGCCCACGTAAAGGCCAACGCCCCGGAGGATTGGAACCGTCCGGCAGAAAGCGCACGGCAGTGGGAAACCGAACTGAAGACGATGATCGATCATCTGCGTTTCTTCCCGAGCATCGTCACCTGGGTGGTGTTCAACGAAGGCTGGGGACAGTATGAAACACCGCGCGTAGTCAACTGGGTCAAAGAGTACGACACCACGCGTCTGATCAACGGCGTGAGCGGCTGGGCCGACCGCAAGGTGGGCGACATGTTCGACATTCACAACTATCCGGGTGCAGCAATGGACCCCATGAGCAATATCCAGGACCGTATCCAGGTGCTGGGCGAATTCGGCGGACTGGGACTGGTAGTACCGGGCCACATCTGGAATCCCGACATGCGGAACTGGGGTTACAAAAACATGGACCAGGGCACGGCTCTGCTGAACGACTACGGCCGACTGATGTTCGACCTCCAGCCGCTGATCAAGGCCGGCCTGAGTGCTGCAATCTACACGCAGACGACTGACGTCGAGGGTGAGGTCAACGGTCTGATGACCTACGACCGCGAGGTGGTGAAACTGCCTTTCCAGTTGGCCCGGATGTTCCACCACGGGCTATACAGCGCCAAACCCGAAAAGGAGATCCTGCTGGTGAAAGATGCCCGCATGGGCGAGAGCTTCAAGCAGGTTGCAACGGACGGGGTGAACTTCCAACGCGCGAAGATGCCGCTGGCGGTAGCTCCGGGACAGACCGTAACCTCAGTCGCACAGTTCTCGCTCGACCGGGTTCCGGAGGTGTTGTCCTTACAGGTGCGCATGAAAAATGCCGTAAAGGTATGGCTCAACGGCCAACTGGTGCTTGACCTGACCGGTTCCCGCATCACGCGCAGCTACAACAACTACAATATCAGCGACTTTGTCCAATACCTCAAACCGGGACAGAACGAACTCCGGATCGAAAACGTCAACGACAACAAGGCCGGAGAGTTCGACTACAGTCTCTTCGCCTTCTAACAGATAATCCGTATATCCGCATATCACGCCGGTCTCCTTGCGAGACCGGTTTTTTCAACATACAAAGGCAAAAAAACGCTCAAAAGTTTGTTACCTTTGTAAGAACAATGAAGAAATACCGTGGAGGATTTCTGCCAAAACGAACATATTAATTCCATCTATAAAGAATGAAAAAGAACCTTATTATCTGTCTGCTGGCCCTCACGGCCACAACCTCGCTCCCGGCCCAAACCATCACGCCGGAGGTGGAAAAGCGTGCAGAGGAGCTTCTGCAGCAAATGACCCTGAAGGAAAAACTGGATTACATCGGCGGTTATAATGCCTTCTATATCCGGGCCATCCCGCGTCTCGGCATTCCGGAAATCCGCATGGCCGACGGGCCGCAGGGCGTGCGGAACAACACGCAAAGTACGATGTACTCCTGCGGCATCGCCGCCGCTTCGACTTGGGACCGACAACTGGTTCACAAGATGGGTGAGGGTCTGGGGAAAGATGCCCGTGCCCGCGGGGTACACATCCTGCTCGGCCCGGGCGTCAACATCTACCGCTCACCGCTGTGTGGCCGTAACTTCGAATATTTCGGCGAAGACCCCTATCTGAGCGGCGAAACAGCCGTACAGTACATCAAGGGCGTGCAATCGCAAGGTGTCATGGCCACCATCAAGCATTTCGCCGGCAACAACCAGGAGTGGAACCGCCATCATGTAAGTTCCGACATCGACGAACGGACTCTGCAGGAGATCTACCTGACCAGTTTCCGCAAGGCCGTCAAAGAGGCCAACGTCGCTGCCGTAATGAACAGTTACAACCTGTTGAACAGTGTCCATGCCACAGAAAACCCTCATCTGAACATCGAGATACTGCGCAATCAGTGGGGTTTTCGCGGGATCCTGATGTCGGACTGGAACTCGGTCTACTCGGCCGTGGGAGCTGCCAACGGCGGGCTGGATCTGGAGATGCCCTCCGGTCTGTTCATGAACAATGAAAACCTCTCCAAAGCGATCGAAACCGGCATCGTCACTGAAGAAACCATCGACCTGAAGGTGCGCCACATCCTACAGAACCTGATCGCCTACGGGTTCTTCGACCGCCCGCAGTTGGACAAGTCGCTGCCCGAACACAACCCCTTCTGCGACAGCGTGGCTCTGCAACTGGCCCGGGAGGCTGTCGTACTATTGAAAAACGAAGGCGATATTCTGCCCCTCAAGAAGGGGAACATCGTGGTCATGGGCCCCTCGGCCGACACGATCTTCACGGGCGGCGGCAGCGGCTTCGTACACCCCTTCTCGACAGTTTCGGTGCTGGACGGCATGCTCAACATGGGTCGGAAATACAAAATCACCCCGATCGTTCCCAACGTCCGGTTCGACCTGGACGGACTGGGTATGATGACCGGATCGACCCCCGGCATGAAGGCTGAATACTTTACCAACAAAAATCTGAAAGGGACGCCGGCTCTGGTCCGCACCGAGACGTCGGTCAATCATAACTGGGGTTCCAAGAGCCCGGCTCAAGGCATTCCGCAGGATGGTTTCTCGGTCCGCTGGAGCGGCTCGCTGAAAGCTCCAGCAAATAAAACGCTGCGTCTGACCGTGAGCGGCGACGACGGCTATCGGCTCTCGGTAAACGGCAAAGAACTGCTCGCCGACTGGACCAACCATTCCCCCACCAGCCGTGAGGCTTATCTGGAAATGAAGGCCGGTCAGACTTATGATTTCGTGGTCGAATACTACGACAACGCCAATGATGCCCTGATCCGTTTCGGAGCCGAGGAGGTCAACCTGCAGCAAAACGATGCACAGATCGCAGCAGCCGATGCCGTAGTGCTCTGCCTGGGTTTCAACTCCACGACCGAACATGAGGGTGCCGACCGTACGTTCACACTTCCCAAAGGGCAAGACAGTCTGATCAATGCCGTGGCCGCACGGAATCCCAATGTCATTCTGGTGGTGAACAGCGGCGGCGGATTCGACATGTCGCAGTGGCAGGACAAGGTGAAAGCCATTCTCATGGCCTGGTATCCGGGTCAGCAGGGCGGACAGGCCATTGCAGAGATCCTGACCGGACAGATCTCGCCCAGCGGCAAACTGCCGATCTCGATCGAAAAACGGTTGGAAGACAACCCCACGTTCAACAGTTACTACGATAACCTCATGCGCAACAAAAAACGCAATTCTCCCCATCTGCGTGTATGCTACGACGAGGGAATTTTCATGGGCTACCGCGGATATGACCGCACGGGCGTAGAGCCGCTCTATCCGTTCGGATACGGGCTCTCCTATTCGTCGTTCGAGTACTCCAACCTGAAGATCGAACGCGAGGGAGCGAAGGCCATCATCTCGTTTGACGTACGGAACACGGGGAAATACGATGCCGCCGAGGTGGCTCAGGTCTACGTGAGCGACATCAACGCCTCCGTACCACGGCCCTTGAAAGAGTTGAAAGGGTACGACAAGGTCTTCCTCAAGAAGGGCGAAACCAAGCGCGTGTCTGTCGAACTGAACGAGGATGCCTTCTCCTACTTCGACATGGATGCCAATGAGTTCACGGTCGAGCCAGGTGATTTCGAAATCCTCGTCGGCGCCTCCTCGAAGGATATCCGGCTCAAAGGCACGATCGACTACCGTTAGGCAGACGGGAGAGGCGGGACACACTCAATACGTTTCCAGTCCCGAATCCGATGTAAAAAACGCTCCGGAGGTGCATTCCGGAGCATTTTTTTTCGCCAAACAGGGAAATTATACGACCGTAGATCATAAATAACCGATAAATGCGTTATCTTTGCACACAGACATATGATCTGAGTTCACCTCAGTCAGCACACGGGGACGACCGGTTTTGACAGCAGGCAGAGTTCGATCGTAAGCACGTCGAGCGTTGTGCGGAGGCTCGTAAATATGAACGCTCAAAAATCAAATGGCGAAAATCGCTTTGCACTCGCTGCTTAATTTTACCAGGTAAAATTAGCTTAATCCCCGGGCCCCAGGCTGGCCTGGCGACGAGTACCCTTCCGTCATCACCCGCTCCTTGTGGCGATGGAAACAGGGTATCATTCATGAGGAGATAGTCGTGCGGGATGCCCGTGCCGTGCGGCGAAACAAACGGGCTGGGGTCTGCGTTAGGTTGCCACCTGCCGGGCGCGGACAGAAGGATCAAACGGTTGGCTAAACGTGTAGAAAGCTTTCGGGTTCCTTGTTTGGACGAGGGTTCGATTCCCTCCGTCTCCACAAACAGACACTGAACTTCAGTGGCATGACAAACCAAAGCATCCATTTTTACAGGGAACGAAAATGGATGCTTTTTTTAAACTAACTTAGAAGAAATCACAATGAAAAAAAACCTATCCCGCCTGTTGCTTACGGGTATCTGCGCATGTACGCTATGTACATTTGCCAACGGCCAGAATACACAGAACACGAAGTATGTGCCGAAACTGAGCGAATCGATCGTTCCGCCACCCTCCACACCGATGTCACGATCGGAGATCAAAGAAGGGTTAAAGTCCCGGACACACGCACTGCTGATCTCCAGTTTCTGGATCCGCGACCCGTTTATCGTCCTCGGACCGGACAATTACTATTACCTCACGGGGACGATCGGCCCCAATGAGGAGACGCGTGCCAAGGATACCGATTCAGAACCGGGCGTCCGTCTGTGGCGCAGCAAAAATCTCATCGACTGGGAATATCGGGGCAAGATCTTCACCCCAAAATTGCAGGATAAATCCAAGAAGAATCAGGTGTGGGCTCCGGAGCTGCACTGGCTGGGCGACCGTTGGGCTCTCGTACACTGCCCGGGCCACAACTCTCATTTCGCCTTGGGTCCGGTCGGAGAGAAAGAGCCCAAAGGTCCGTGGACGGAACCGATGGATGCCTCGATTTTGGGGGCAAAACACGATCCCTCGCTCTTCCTGGAGAACGGAACGCTCTGGATGATCTGGACCATCGGACTGAAAAACGCTACCGTCGCCCCGCTGAACACCTCGTTGACCGATTGGGCCGGCGAAGCAACAACGATCGTTCCGGCCGGCCAGCGTTACAGCAAAGCTCTGGGGAAGACCATGAACTCGATGGGACACGAAGGTGCCGGAATTCTCAAAATCGGCAACAAATATGTATACTACGGTACCGGTTGGTCTACCGACGAGGGTCGCCGCGGATCGTATAACCTCTACTACGCTACGGCAGACAAGATCACGGGCCCGTATGGTCCCCGGCGTTTCATCGGCCGTTTTCTGGGCCACGGGAATCTGTTCCAAACCGCCGACGGAAAGTGGTGGTGCACGGCCTTTGCCAATGCCAACGTGCCACCCGTCTCGCGGGAGGGCATACAAACTCGCGATCTGTCGGACAACGCCTACACGATCAACCAATGCGGCACGACGATCGTGCCGATAGACGTCAAGATCCTGCCCGACGGCGATGTCTACATCCGGGCGTTGGATCCAGACTACGCAACTCCCGGACCGGATGAGGCTCAGAAGTTCGAAAATTAACGTGCAGGAGAAACAAACATAGCGGAGACGCTCCGCAATCATGATGTCAAACTAAAAAATGCGTACTCAACGGTGATGTGTTGAGTACGCATTTTTTCTGTCAGTTGCCGAAACTAGAAAGGCTTCGAGACCTCCAATTCGTCGCGTGAAGGAAGGTCGGGGAATGAAGCGTGCGGCTCGGCCTGATACCAATAAGCAACCGAAGAGATATCCGATTTCTGATCCAGGTAACGACCATCATTGCGCCATCCGAGATCCTGGATGGTCACCCGCAGGTCCTGATCGAAACGGACCGGATCGGCAATATGCCAACGATACATCCCGAAGCGTTGTTGCGAACGATAGGTCCCATCGGGACGAATCACCTGGTGCAGTCCTGAATAGGGTGTAGAAAATTCCACGTAACGTCCGTTCCGGTCAAAGTTATAGGAACCGCAGAAATAGTCCTCCGTACCGGTTCCACAGATGGTCGGGAACTTCTTGTCACCGTCCAGGAAGAACTTGATCTCGCCTTCGCCCCACCAGCCGTTGTTGTTCACCTGCCAGGCCAGGTAGGTCCCCACATAGTGGCCTTTGCCCTTCACGTTATCGAGAATCACATGGTCCGAGGTCATATTGGGGTTCGAACGGCGAAATTGCGCATGGAAATAGGCTGCATCTTCCGGGACTTCGGTCAACGTATAATTCACCTGATAGTAGAGACGCATCTCATTCCGCGGATCGATGTTCTCGATCGTAATGCGACACCGTTTGCGGAAGGGCATCGGCCAATAGCAGTTAAAGGCGCTGCCCGGGTTCACGCACACGGCCAACGAGGTAAGCGGAGCATAGGTCTGCCACCCCATGCAGAAAAAATCTCCCACCGGGCACTCGACAGAGGGTTCCTGCTCATTGTCCCAATAAAAACGGATGATCGATTTCCGCCATTCGCCCGTCGGCGTCATCCAAATCTGCTGGATAGCTCCAGGTCCCTCTATATCGGCAATCGTAAAGGTCTCTCCGGCCTTCACAATGATATATGGGTTCACCTTCCAGCCTTGACCCAGGGTACTGGCCGCATGACGAGCATTGGCCACGTTGCGTTCCGTATCGTTCGGATCGGCCATTCCGCCTTTACCCTTTTCGCCGGTGTAGTTCTCAGGGCTGATCGAACGGGTTTTGGCGTCGGACAACCGATAGATATTGCCCATATTCACATCGAGTCCGTCAAACTTCTCTCCCTGCGCATATCCGGCCGAAGCCAATGCTAATGCAAAAAAACAGATACAATTTTGTTTCCATTTCATAATTCAATTGAATTTAAAGTTATGATCGTTTCATACATATCAACAATTCAGTCGCCCCAGTCAATAGACCCTAAATCTGGGATAAATCGCTCTCCAGGCAATCTTATCGCGGTCTCGAAGAGGCTTGCACAACCAATTCACCCTCAACCTGTACCGATTGGATAGAGACATTACTGCTTGTAATGGCATCGAGCAAAATATCCACGGATTTCTGTGCCAACACCTCAATCGGCTGCCGGACATAGGTCACAGATGGATTGAAAAAGTCAAATGCTTCTCCCCCATCGAAGCCTACCACACCCAGTTCATCGGGGACTCTGATTCCGGCCTCGATAAGATAATACATCCCAGCTATAGATATCGTATTCGTCCCGAACAACAGAGCCTCTACTCCCGATGCAAACATCTTCTGAATCACTCGTGAAACGGTTCGTGCGGAATTGACATATTTGAAATATCCGATATTGATCAAATCGTACAATCCGTTATCATCCATCGCCTTTCTATAGCCTCGCAGGCGATCCTGCATGTGGGAAAGTGCAATATCGTATCCGATCATCCCAATGTTGCGATATCCGTTTTTCACCAAATGCTCCGTCGCAACGTAAGCCGCCTGGAAATTATTCAAAGCTACCGAACTGACATTCAAGTCTCGAATCGGGCGATCCAGCAGAACGATCGGGGTATTCCCTTTCAACAGCGATGAAACCAACTCTTCAGAATGTTCGGTCGGGACCAGAATCAGACCGTCAACTCCTCGATTAATCAAACTGCTGACGATACTCTGCGTCTTCTGGGTATTTTCATCCGAACTACCAAAAAACGCCACATAACCTCGTTGTGACGCCCAATCCTCCATACATCGGACAATATGGGCAAAAAATGGATTAGAGATATCTGGCACGACAACCCCGATTGTCTCTGAACGGCCGCTACGTAATTTCTTAGCCGCAATATTGGGTTGATAATTCATCTCTCGGGCAACATTCAGAATATACTCTGCGGTCTCCTCTTTAACCCGATATTTGTGTCCCTGTCCATTAAGCACGAAAGAAACCAAGGCGGTCGACACTCCAGCCTTCTGTGCCACGTCTTTGAGCGAAACTTTTTTCAGTATTGCCATATTCAATCATCATTGGTTGCTACAATTGGGCAGGAGTCCCTCTACGAAACCAAAACAGTTGAAGAAGTTATACTCCTATCAAATTCAGATTAGTGCAAAAGATCAACCGTTTCACCCTTCAACACACAGGCCTCGGGTTCAATCGTTCCATAAGCCACCTCAAGGAATGGACGTCCGTTCCGCAGCCCCACGGTTCCGAATCCGGTAGCCGTGGAAAGGAACGTGCGGAAATCGCCCTTGATCTGCGGATTCAGGTAAAGAGTCTTCTCCACCGCATCGTAACGCACGCCGGTAAGGGCCTGCAGCAAGCTGTAGCTCGACATGGCCCGGGCATACCACGATCCGCACTCATACTCATTGAACGGATTGCGGATACGGCCGTCATAGCGGCTGCGGCAGGTACGTACGATGTCCAGGCCCTTCTCCACCTCGCCCTGGAAGATAAGGTGAGCCGCTACCTGATATTCAATACCAGTCCACACCTCGTTGCTGTAAACGAAGGGCAACTGCGGCTTTCCTCCCCTGGGCCAACTGCACAGCAAAAGGCCGCCATCACTCCCCAGGGCATAGCCCGGACGCTGCGGATTGGCATGGTCGTAAAGATCCTTTCTCAAGTTATACTTATAGACAGCGTTCAGATGGCTTTTGACCTTATCCTGATCCAGCACGTCGGGCAGTCCGGCCGTCAGGGCCATCCAACATCCCAGCACTCCGTCCGAAATGCACCCATTGCCATATTGGTACTTGGGACCTTCCTGTTCGAGGATCACCTTCGCCTCCTCGGAATAGGTACTGTGGAAGGTCATCGCCCGTGTAGGGTCCTGCGCATCGAGATCTTTCCAGCGAATCTGCTGGATGAAATACTCCCCATTATAGAGTTTGTTTTCCAGGTAGTCGCGACATTTGGCCAGCAACTGCTCGTAGTGCGTGGCATCCTTCCCGAGAGCCCGGCTCATCTGCACGAAGCTGTTCAGCGCCGCCGCATAGAAACTTGTACACATGCCGTCCGGCCCCCAGAACTCGATGTCATACGTATTGTGATGCGGTTCCTCGAGGGCCCCCACCTGACGAGGATCCCACGTGCGGATACAATAGTCCAGACTCTGCTGTACCTGCGGGTAGATGTGTTCCAACCACTCCCGATCGCCCGAGATACGCCAGTCGCGGTACACCTTGACAATACCACCCAACTGTCCGTCGCAGGCCGAGTGGAAACTATGTTTGGCTGGCCGAATCGGCATCAAATTGCGAAATACCTGATGACCCTCCTTATTTTGTCCGACAAAAAACTCCGTCTCTCGCAGCGTACGTTCCATAGCCGGGAAGAGATGCGGCAACGCCTGGGCATAATTCCACACATGGGTACACGATCCTTCGCAACTGCCGCGATCATCACCCGACCCCTCCCAGTTCCACATCCGGCCGTCATACTGGCGCATGACCGTTGCCGACTTCAGTATGGTCAGATTGGCAGCGATGGCTTCGATCACCTCCGGAGGGAGCGTCATGCCGTAAAACGCATCGCTAAACAGGGTTGATTTCGAGCGCAGATCGTCGTAATGCTCGGCCCAATAGTCGCACACCTCGTCGATACTGGCAAAACGCCGGCTGTACCACGGTTCATACGTTTCGGGCATATCGACATAATCCTCCGCACGATAACAGTTTCCCCGGTCGGAATCGGTCACGGCATCGGCACCCCATCTGAAATTCGAACGGGGAACATACCAGGCCATATTCAACCGGATCGTCCGGCTTTCACCCTTCTTCAGCGTGAAAGGCACGTAGAGTGAAGCACCCTGGGCATTGTGTGCCGGCGGATTGTTGCGGATCGTACCGCTCTCCACATCGTTCCATGCCATGGTCACCGGGTCGAACCAATTTCCGCGGAACCAGCAGGAATTCACCACAGTCGCCGAATCGTCGGTAAAGATGGCAAATTCGCCCTGTTGCCACGGTTCCTCCTTCGGAGCCTGCTGGAACAGCACGAATCCCTGTTCGATCGGTCGAATCCCGGCCGGTGCCTTCTTCGTAGTGGACATAAAGTTACGAGCATTATAAGAGAAGACAGCTTCTACATCCTTCCCGGAGCGATTCGTGAAGGTATATTCCAAAGCCCCGGCAGGCAGGCCCGAATCATCCTGTTCAGTCGGGATAAAGGGGCTCCAGGCCGTAATCTGCACATCCAGCGGGACATCCTTATCCTGCAAATCAATGGTGGCAAACGGGAACCGGGCCGTAAAAACCGTCTCCTCAAAACGGGGCAATCCCCAGGTCATACCGCTGCTACCCAAACCGCAATTGCGACGTCCCCACTTCTTCCATTCGGGCACATTGCCTTCGATTACCTTCGAACCGTTCTCGGCGCCTTTAACATGGATTGCGGCAAACACACACGGTTCGTTAAACAAACTGGGAGCATTCCGTACTGACATATGTGAGATAGCTCCGGTGCCCTCGACACAGAACATGCCGGCTCCCATACCCCCTACGGGAAAAGCAATCCGAGCGAGATAAGAACCCGTATACGGTTCATTAAAACCTCGCGACTGTTGTTTCTCCCCCACAGCACAAGCCGCCAGAACGATCGCAACGGCAGACAACAAAAATCCTATCGTAGCAAATTTTCTCATACTCGTAGAGTCAGTTAATTTATGATAATATTTTCACATACTCCGGCTATAAATTCTTTTCCATTTTGAATATGCAAAAAGAAAAATCGACGGATGTAGCCCTCTTTCAGAGAGCCCATGTTTTTACCCGGCTATTCCGTAATAATGCTCAATTCACCGACCGAAGCCTCTCCATTGGTTCCTTCCAATGCCTCGAAACGCACGTAACGAGCTTTTCGCATCCGCCATTCGATCTGTTTCGACGCAACGCCGGGCTCCCATTGTGCCGACGCCACTTTTTCAAAGACGCCCTGTTCATCACCCAGAAAGACAGCACAACGCGTCACATAACCATGCGTATGACGATGAATGCTCAGCATCTCTCGACGGGGTTGATAAACCAAACCTTTAACCGGACGCTCCCTCCCGAGATCAATCGTAAGCGACTGCGGCAGTCCGACTTTGGGACCCCACTCCGTGTACCACGTGGTCTCCGGCCGGGCATCAATCGCATTGACTGCCAGGAACGAATAACCTTTATGAAACCTCGTATGCTCGCTGGTTGCCTCCACATGCAGATCGCGCACCGGAACAAAGAGAGGCCATTGAGCCGTCTTGTCGATCTTCAGATTATCGAATTGGACGTGATGCCACTGGCTGGTTGCCAAGCCGGCCTGACCCGAAATATGATAGTCATCGCGCACCTGCCCCACCCGCTTGTCATCAAAAAGTACCGTCAAACGGTCGCCTTGCATCCGCAACCCGAGCCGATGCCACTGTTCAAGTCCCATGTTCACTCGGCCGGACCCCAATATTTGCTCCCAGGGGCCGAATCGAGCCAAGTCCTGCACATAGAGTTTCCAGTTCCCCAGATGGTCGATCCGAAGGTGATAACCCGAGATCGTCGTATCCTGCCGGACAGCAATACGTCCCAACACCTCGGCATATCCCGGCTCCTCCAACAGTACGTCGACACTCACCTCGTAGTCACCCCACCAGCGCGGATCACCGATCACCGTGGAGGGTTTCAGCACCGGAGTGGTCCAACTGATCGGCATCTGGGTCACCATCTGGCGATAAGCGTACCCCGTACGGCCACCTCCGGCCGGAGCTGTCTCAAAACCACCGTTCAGGTCACAAAAGTAACGTGCCAGTTTGGCCCGGCCATACCCCTCGAAGTCCTCTTCATAGGGAAGCGGCATCAGATCGTCCACCTGGGCCCGCGGCCGGGCAGTACTTTTCCCCTGCCCGGTGGTATTGGTAACCGTATAGACCCGTCCCGGACGGAACGTCACCCGATAGCTGCGCCCCTTGGGCTCGAGAGTCTGCTCCAGAACAAAATGGTCCTCGTCCCGATCCGACACGAGGTCCGTCGACCAGACATAAACACGGTCATCCCGGAAGGGCTCCGATAGCGAAAAATCCACCGTCACATCCTCCTGCGCATCACAAGTCTCGACCACCGTACTGAACCAGAGGCGGTCGGGCGACTTGCGCGAAACAAATGTCGCTCCATTACGGAAAGCTCCGCACGCCCCATCCATGTATTGCCATCCGATCTTGGCAAACTGTGTGGTATGGGCATATACCCAGATGCTCTTGCCCACCTCATAATATCCTGACCAAGGCCATTCGGCAAGGATCAGACCCGTATCGGGAATCGGAAGCGAGGAATACCATGCCGAAACCAGTGACCAGCACATATTTCCCACAATTCCCGCCTGTGTATAAAGCCGGTTCATGGCACGGGCCAGAGGCATGGCGCCAAAGTCGTGGGTCATGGAGCTGTGTTCCGAATTCCACAAGGGTTTCTTCAGGCTTCGGGCCTCCTCCGGGCTTCGGCAATCGCTGTATGTGGAGCGCCATCCGCAGGGACTATGGACACCCACGATGTCAATTGCTTCGCGTAATGCCCGATTTTCGACCATCTCTAATGCAATAGCCCAGGGATTACGTACATCATCGGCCGCCACCAAACGAATATGTGGAAAATGTTCCTTGAGTGCCCGACCAAAATCAATATACCAGTCGGCATCCCAGCCACGTTCGTTCCAACCGCCCACATAATCGATCACAAAGCCCTTATCATGAGCCAGATCGAGCCACGAAAGAATATAATCTATCGTCGGTTGTGACCAGAACTTACCGACCCAACCGGGAGCACCCCAAGCCAGCGCATAGAGTTTAATCTCCGGATTGCGCTTCTTGGCTTCCTCCATCAGCCACCACTCAAACCCCAGGTCGTCGACACAGACACCAGGAACCCGCATATGGCTCGGTTCGGCCAAGTCTGTAGAATTCATATCGCTGCCGATTTCCACCTTAAGCAACTGCATTTCGCCACCGCATCCGGGTTTGAAAAGATAGTCAAGAATCTGGCTGCGTTCCGGTTCCGGATAGTCGTACAACAGGCGGGTCGAGGAGGCACTGATCGCACCAGCCCCTTCATACAACATTCCCCGGTCGCCGGCATCGAGCACCACCGATGTATCGCATTCGTTCGGTTGTGCCGCAACAGATTGCAATCCACACAGAGAGATCATTCCCAAGAGGCAGACCCCCATGGTCAGGAAGGGGATCCGCCCTCGTCTCAAAGTGTTACTATCATTCATGACTTTCGCCTATCCTATTTATTCTCTTCGACCTTCACGCTGGTCCGCCCACTCTTCAAACCATCTGCATAGGCTTTAATAGTCAGGTTTCCAGCTTCCTCCGTTGCCTGCAACATCAAGAGCACCTTACCCATGAAGGCCTTGCGGCTCGAGATCTTGCACGACGACTGATCCAGAATATCACCATTCTCCACGCCTAACAATTTATAGGGGCCGCTCACCTCAAACCGAATGCTGTCGGAAGCGTAGGGCACAAAACGTCCCCGGGAATCAAGAATATCGG
>CALYBN010000150.1 GCA_944414825.1 uncultured Rikenellaceae bacterium | reverse complement strand
CCTTTGTGCCGCTGGGCATGACGGGGCACAAGAAGGTGAGCGATATGCTGGTGGACCTGAAGGTGCCGGTAGCGGAGAAACGGCGCCAGTTTGTGCTGCTGAACGACGGGGAGATCGTCTGGCTCATCGGCCGCCGTATCGACGATCGCTACCGGATCACCTCCACGACCGAGAATGTACTCCGGATTACGCGCGAGATTGTGTGACCCGGTGCCTGCGGGGCCGATCTGTTAGGTAGAAATATAAAGAGGCCGCTCTCCGAGAGCGGCCTCTTTTACGTATGGTGCGAATCTTCGGGGTCCGGCCCTTTCTCTTTTTGGGCCGCTCTTTCCCTAGAGTTGATCTTCGACGTTCCAGACGAAGGCACGGATCCCTTGCGTTGTCTGCCGGTCCAAGTCGCGGAGCGAGTCCATGATGCGGCTGGCTTTGTTCTCGTCCACGATGGTCAGGATCGAGGAGTTCATCGAGGGCCAGGCATGGGAGCCGTAGTGGGGTTCGCCGTCGATGGAGCCGCGGCCGTGGGTCAGTTCCCATTTCGAGAAACCGCGGGCGTAGTGGCGGTCCAGCACCTCCATCACCCGGTCGTTGAGTGCCTGATTGTAGGATATGAATATTGCTTTCATGGTTGATTCATCTTTTTTAGTCGTCGTTATATTGGCGAGCCAGTTTTTTGCGCTCTTTCTTCAGCCCGGTGGCCCCGAATACGGAGTATACCACGGGGATCACCAGCAGGGTCAGCATCGTGGAGAAGGTCAGACCTCCGATCACGGCGATACCCATCGGTTGCCAGATTTCGGATCCTTCGCCCGTACCCAGTGCCAGCGGCAGCATACCGAGGATCGTGGTCAGCGAGGTCATCAGTACAGGGCGCAGACGGCTCTTGCCGGCATTGATGACAGCCTGGTTGATCGAACTGCCGCGTTCGCGCAACAGGTTCGTGTAGTCTACCATCACGATACCGTTCTTTACGACGATACCTACCAGCATGATGGCGCCGATCAGGGCGATCAGACTCAGCGGGGTGCCCGTGAGGAAGAGCGCCAGAAAAACACCCGTGAAGGCAAACGGCAGCGTGAACATGATGATGAAGGGCATTTTGAACGATTCGAACTGCGTGGCCATGACAATGTACACCAGCATGACGATCAGCAGGAACAGTGTCATCAGGTCGCCGAACGACTCCTGCTGGTCCTCCACCGTACCGCCTACTTCGAGCGCCAGACCGTCCGGTACGGTGTAGTCAGCCAACAGCTGGTTGATCTCCTCGACCACTTGTCCCAGCGGCACTCCGTCGGCCAGCGAGGCTTCGACCGATACCACGCGCTGGCGGTTTTCACGCTCGATAGCAGGTGGCGCGAATTCCTCGGTGACGGTTCCGACATCTTTCAGCTTGATGGCCTTGCCGGCCGAGTTGTAGAGGGTGATGTTTTCGATATCCTCGAATGAGGTGCGGTAGGGTTCGGCATAGCGGACGATGATGTCATACTCGTCGCCGTCTTCGCGGTATTTCGAGGCCGTGAGTCCGTTGATACGGTTGCGCACATAGGTCGAGGCCGTGGTGCTGTTCAGCCCGTAATAGGCCAGCCGCTCGCGGTCGAACACGACGTTGTACTCCGGCCGCAGGTCATCGCGCGAGAGATGTACGTCGCGGGTGCCGGGGAGCGCGGCGATCTTGTTCTTCAGATCGGTGGCCACCGCGTTGGTTTGGTTGATGTCGTAGCCGAATACTTTCAGTTTGACGTTGCTGGCCGACGAGGCTCCGCCTCCTTGCGAGCCGCCGGGGGTGACCGTGTACTGCCGGATTTCGGGAATATGGTCGAAATCCTCACGCAACAGGTCGCTGATCTCGAAGATGGTCCGTTCACGTTCGGTCCGTCGCGGCAGGCGCAGGTTGTAGTTGATGATGTACGACCCGGTGGTCTGCATGGCGGCGAAGGCGTTGTCCGAGTTGGCGGCTCCGGCACTGGCCGAAACGACGGTCACTTCGGGATATTTGGTGTAGATGATACTGTCGATCTGTCGGGCGATCTTGGCCGTGAAATCCACTCCGATGTTCTGCTCCAGTTGGACCTGCGCGGCGATGATGCCGTTGTCCGAGGCCGGGAAGAACTCCGTAGGTACCTTGCGTAGCAGGAAAAGACTTCCGACAAAGAGCCCGAGCGACAGTACCAGTACAGTCGTACGGTGCCGGACGGCCCAGGTCAACATGCCGGCATATTTCTCGTCCAGCCGGTCGAGGAAGCGGTCGATCGGTTTGAATACAATGCCCAGACCTTTGTACGTGTGGCTGTTTTGTGCCTTGAGCATCAGCGAGGTGAGCATCGGGGTGAGGGTGATGGCGGCCAGTGTTGAGACGCACACCACCAGGGTGACGATCCAGCCCAATTCCCGGAACATGATCCCTGCCATGCCCGAAACCATCGTCAGTGGCAGGAATACCGCCACCACGGTCAGTGTCGTGGCTATTACAGCCAACCACACTTCATTAGTAGCGTAGATTGAAGCCTCCTTCGGCGTACTTCCCTTTTCGATGTGGGTGGTGATGTTCTCCAGCACCACGATGGCGTCGTCTACCACCATACCGATGGCGATCGAGAGCGAACTGAGCGAGATGATGTTCAGTGTACCACCCGTCATGTAGAGGTAGATGAACGACACGACCAGCGAAACGGGGATTGTCAGACAGATGATGAAGGTTGCTCTCCACCGTCCCAGGAAGAACAGCACGACCAGGATCACGAACAGGAAGGCATACATCACCGTTTCGCTCAGCGAGTTGATGCTGTCCGTAATCGACTCCGAACCGTCCATGATGATGTCCAGTTTGATGTCGGGCGGCAGGGTTTTTTCGATGCCGGGCAGAGCCGCCATGACGGCCTGTGCGATCTTCACCGTGTTGGCGCCGGACTGCTTCTGTACGATGATACGTACGCCGCGTTGCCCGTTTACGCGTTCGTCCATGGTCGCCTTTTCGAGCGTATCCTTCACCTCGGCCACGTCGCTCAGGTAGACGTTGCGGCCGTTCTGCTGCGTGACCAGGATGCGTTTCAGTACGTCGCTGCTCTGGAACTCGCGGTCGGACTTTACGTTGAACGTATTATTCCCGATGTCGATCGTACCGCTGGGGATGTTGATGTTCTCCTGGGCGATGATGTTGCCCAGCTGCTCCACCGACAGGTTGTAGGCCTCCATCTTCTTGGGGTCGACGTTGACCTGAATCTCTCGTGTGGGCTCTCCGAAGAGGCTCACGGCACCCACGCCGTCGATGCGGTTGAGTACGTTGACCAGCTTCTCGTCCAGAATCTTGTTCAGTGCTGCATAGCTTTCGTCGGCCGTGGCTGAGAGCATCAGCACGGGGATCATCGAGCTGCTGAACTTGAAAATGGTTGGCATGTCGGCATCATCCGGGAGCAGTGACTGCACGCGGTTTACGGCATCGCGGATGTCGTTGGCCGCCTCGTCCAGGTCCGAGCCCCATTCCATTTCGAGGGTGATGAGCGATATGTTGTCCGATGACTTGGAGGTCATCTTTTTCAGGTTGTTCACCGTGTTCAGGTTGTCCTCCAGCACACGGGTGATGTTCGTCTCGATGTCGGAGGCATTGGCGCCCGAATAGGTCGTGATGACGCTGATGCTCGGGATGTCCATCTCGGGGTACATGTCCACGGCCAGATTCCGCAACGAGAAGAGTCCGAAGACGATTACGCCCAAGAAGATCAGGATCGTGGAGATGGGCTTCCGGACCGACGATTCGTATATTTTCATGATGTTTTAATTTCCTTGGTTCGAGATTCTCAATCGTTCTTAACTTCCACTTCCGTACCGTCGATCAGCTTGGCGATACCGGCCACTACCACCTCTTCGCCAGCTTCAAGACCGGTGAGAACATTGATCTCGTCGCCGATCTGACGGCCCGTGGTGATGGTGCGCCGCTCGGCCTTGCCGTCCTTGATCACGAAGACATACTTCTCGTTCGAGCCGATCTGTTTCTGTACGGCCAGGTCTTTTACCATTACACCCGGTTTGGAGCCGAACTTCAGCGTGGCACGCGAGTACATGCCGGGGCGGAGAGTCCGGTCGCCGTTGGGAATGGTCACCTCCACCTGGAACGTCCGCGTCTGCGGGTCGATCGACGGGTAGACCAGTGTCACCTTTCCCTGGAAGGTCCGATCCGGGAAGAGGTCCAGTGTGATGTCGACCGGCATGCCCACTTTTACCTGCGGGAAATATTGCTCGGAGATGGTCATCGTTACCTTCAGTTTGTCGATCTGCATCACTTGCAGGATACTGGCCGCACCGCTTTCGTTGGGCGTCATGGAGAACATGTCGCCCGGGTCATAATAGCGGCCCGTGACCACACCCGTCACCGGACTGCGCAACTCGATGTTGTCTTTCAGATTCTTCACGTTGTCGCGTTGTACCTCGAGCTGCGTTTCGGACTGGTCGAGCTGCTGCTTGGAGATGCCGCCTGCATCATACACCGCTTTGAGCCGTTGATAATCGGTTTCCAGATTGGCCAACTGTACGGCCGCCTGATTGTATTGTGTGGGGTCCATGCGCACGAGCAACTGCCCTTTCTGTACGTTGTCGCCCACCTCGACCAGAATCTGATCAATCCGTACGGCCAGCGACGGGGTAATGTTGTTCTGCTTGTAGGGTTCGATGCTGCCGGTGAATTCAGCGATCTGCTCGACCTCTTCCTCGATCGTCGGGACGGTCCGAACCAATACTTTTGGGGTATCTTCCTGCGTTGAGGTGGTTTTTGTCTGGTTTCCGCAACTTGCCATCAGGGCCAGCACCGACAGTAGCGTGCCGCATGTCACGAGATTTGTTTTCATGTCTATCTTGTTGATTTTCTGTTTATTTTTCCTGTCCGATGATCTTTTCGTAGTCGGCCTGCGCCGAGAGGTAGTCGTAGATGGATTGCGAGAAGTTCAGCTTGGCCTGCGTCAGCGACAACTCGGCGGTGTTCAACTCCAGGATGGTCCCGGCTCCGGCATTGTAACGGGTCTGGGCGATGGAGTAGGCTTTTTCGGCCTGGGAGACGGTTTTGCGATTGGCATTCATCGTCTCACGGGCGGTGAACAGGTCGTTGATGGCGCTGTTCAGCTGGACGTTTACGTTTTGCTCCAGATAGTCGCGTTGCAGTTTCATCTGGGCGATGTTATTCTTCACCTGCCGTTCACGCTGGACGTTGCTTGTGCCCGAGAAGATCGGAATGGAGAGTTGCAGCCCGGCCGAAATGGGGTGTTGCCATTCGAATGACGTGGAACTTTTCGGAATGCTGCCTGACGGCACGCCACCCGATCCGACACCGCCACCCGTGGTCTCTCCTGCCAACATCTTGCTGAAATCCAGCGGATCGCGACCCATGATCTGCACCGATCCGAAGGCCGACAGTGTAGGCATGCGTTGCGTGCGGGTGACTTGCAGTTGACGTTCGAGTACTTTCAGTTGGATATCCATGGCCCGCAAGTCGCTGTTCCCGCTCAGGTCGTTATAAATGCCGTCAGGTTGTGTCGCCACGACCATGGCATAGTCGTCCAGTGCTCCGGTGATCCGGATATCGATCTGTTCCGGGAGGCCCAGATACATCTTCAGCATCATTTTCGACACCTTGATCGAATTCTTGGTCTGGATGATCGTGGGCTGCAGGTTGCTCAACTGCACTTCGGCCGTGATCAGGTCGTACTCCGAGGCCAGGCCGTTGTTCAACCTGACGCGGGTATCCTCGACCGTCTCCGAGATGTTTTTTTCGCTGGCGTAGAGCACCTCGAGCGACTGTTCGGAGAGGAGCGTATTGTAATAGGCCTTTTTCACCTCGTTTACCAGCGTGATCTTGGAGGCTCGTGCGGCTTCGACGGCAGCATTCATCTGCTCCTGATTCATCTTCAGGGTCTTGTATACAGAGGGGGCGAACAGGGGGATGTTGATGTTCGCCGTGCCGGATACCGTGTTGTCCGGCTCGAACGAGACATCGCCGCCCATCTTGTTCTTTACGATGGCACGATTGTAATTGGCCGTCACCGAGAGATTGGGCATCAGATTTCCCGTAGTTTCTTTCCGCACGTAGTCCTGCCGCGTGATCTCCAGATCGGCGATCCGGATGGTTGGATTCTCGTCCAGGGCGATTTCGATAGCCTTGTCGAGGGTCAGTTCGACCGTTCCGCCCGAGAGGTTCTGTTCGCTCGAGGCGTTCTTATCGGTCTCTCCCTGAGCTGCGGCCTGTGCCGCGAGAAATACCGACAGGCCTGCGGCGGCCATGGTTTTCAGCATGCTTCTCATTTTTTGTTTTCGTTGAGGTATTGATCTATGATTTTGATTCCTTTCTCGGTAGCCATTCCGCGGAGGAAGTAGGTGACGATATACCGGAAGGCATCCTTGTCCGATACGTCGTGAGGCAACATGGCTCTGCGGTGCTCCCTGACGCTGTATAGCTGGAAGGTGAAGACCGCGATTGCCAGGTCGAAATTGATGTTGTCGAGCAACAAGCCCTGTTCAACACCCTGCTTGAGTTTCTTTTTCATGGCTTCATGGTCATTCTTGCGGTATTGTTTCTCCCAGTTGTCGTAGATCTTGGGATAGTATTTCCGCAGTTCTTCCATGAAGCGAGTCATGCTGTCGGCCTCTTTGTCACGCGCATTGAGCAGGAGCATGCACTCTTCGAAGATATTGGTCGAGTTGGCCTCGATCTGTTTCATCTGATTGAGCAACTCTTGGCAGTAGAGCTCCAGACTCTGCCAGATCAACTGTTCCTTGTCGCCGAACATTTCATAGAGCGTACGCTTGGAGATGCCCAGCGTGCTGGCGATGTCATCCATGCGGACCGCCTTGACTCCATGCAGAAGGAACATTTTCATAGCTTCTCGTGCCACATACTGTATAGCTTCCATCTCTCTCGGTTTGGTTATGTGGCTGCAAATATAGAATAAGAAAACTTTAAAAACAAAATAAGTTTTCAAATTTTCCACCTGTCCGAAAAAAACCTGCAACGGTTCGTGTGCAGGTTTTCTTGCAGAGGGGATGGACCTACTGTTTATTCGATCTCGTAGTGGTTGTGGCCGAAGATGTTTATACCCAATTTATTGGTGATGTATTTGATGGCTTTTTGGGCCTTCACCGAGTTACCGGCACCATCGAGTGGCGGTGCGAAAGCGGCGATTCCCATCACGCCGGGCAGAACCCCTAGGATGCCACCGCCTACGCCCGTTTTGGCCGGAATGCCGGAGGTGTAGAGCCAGTCGCCCGTGTGTTCGTAGAACCCGACCGTGGCGATGAGCGATACGATATGCGGTGCCAGTCCGGCTTTGAATACCTGCGCTTTGGTGATCGGATTGATACCGTCGCAGGCGATCGTGCCGCCGGCGATTGAGAGCTGCCGGGCCGTTACTCCCATCGAACATTGCCGGGTGTAGAGGTCGAGCGAGAGATCGGGATCGTCGTAAATGCGACCGTAGTTTTTCAATAACCAGGCGATGGACTTGTTGTTGAAATTGGTGTCCGATTCCGATTTGTAGAGTTCGTCGATCAGTGTGAGCTTGCTGCCGCACAAGGCTGTGAGGAAGTCGGTGATGGCGGCCCATTTCTTGTCCGCGTCACCTGTGGGTTGGACCATGCTGCAGGCCGAGATGGCTCCGGAGTTTACCAACGGCGTGGAGGGATGGTCCTTTTCCAGGAGGATGGCCATGATCGAGTTAAAGGGCAGGCCGGTGGCGTCGGCGCCGATCTTTTCGAGCACGGCATGCGGACCGCTTTGCTCCATGACCAGCAGGGCCGTCGGGACTTTCGAGATGGACTCGATGCCGAATACGTAACTCGTATCACCCACCTCCACGATCTGGCCGTTGGCCAGGCAGACCGAGATGCCGAACAGCCCCGAGGGAATGTTGGCCAGATAGGGAATGTAACTGGCATTGGCACCGCCCTTGTCGTCTTTGCATTTCTCGTAGGCTTCGTGGATAACCTCCTGCAGGAGCGAGGCATTTAGTTTTTTATTCATGGTGTGCTATTTTTTCGGGGAGTTGGAGGAATTAGTTTGTGCAGCGGAAGCGGTATCGGCAGTCGGGTTTCCGGCCGGAGCGGGCTGTCCGATCTGCTGCATGTTCTGCGTGCCGAAAGGTTCGAAATGCTGGGCCGCATCGGGATCCTTCCACGAGGGCTTACGCGAGGCATAGATGATCAGCGGGGCGATCACTACCACAATGCAACCGATGATCAACACCGAGAACCAGACGCTATTGCTGCCCGTTGCGATCTGTCCGGGCGGGATGAAACTCAGGATGAAAGCCAGTAGTGAACCGCAGAATCCGAGTCCGGCCACTATCCACAAGAGCGTATTCCCTTTGCCGATGCGGAATGGCCGCACCACGTTTTTCATTTTGTAGC
>CALYBN010000149.1 GCA_944414825.1 uncultured Rikenellaceae bacterium | reverse complement strand
CGGCTTTCATCGCGGTTTCGTCGGGCCCTTACCACGGGTAGCGCACCCACGGGCTCTTGGGGTTGCTCAGCAGCACGTCGGCCGTTGTCTTCATCACCGAATTGTAGGCCCGTTTGCCACCCCACAGTGAACGTCCGAGGATGTAGCTCATCGCCAGTTCGCGCCACGACCCGCACGCTTCGTGCGCCAGCGTGTCGGCCCGTCCGATGTACGCCCACGCCTCCTCTTCGGTGAGGTAGCCCATCTCGCAGCAGGCCCGCGCCAAAAAGACAATGCGCCCGGCATCCCAGCCCGTCACGTTGCAGCCGCTGAGTTCTTCTTTCGAGGCGACCACGCCGCACGTGAGGAGTTCGTCGAGGGTCTCCCGCAGGTTTTCGAGCTGCGACGAGGCCTTGTCGTAATCCTTCTGCGAGGTCATCCGCTGCTGGAGGAGTTCGTCCTGCCGTTCGTGGCCGTCGAGCCGAAAGGCTTCGAGCACCGTGGGCCAGTAGTAGCGGAAACCCTTTTCGCAGAGGTAGTCCAGTTGCCCGCGGGCCTCGGCAGTGGAGTCGATGCCCCACCAGCCGCCCAGAATTTCGGGCAGCGTGTCGAAAATCCCCGTCTCCAGCGAATTCTGCCAGGCCCCCTGCTGCGAAGCGTACATCGCCCCGATGGCCAGCTGGCGGCACGGTTCGTCAGCGAGCGTCGATTTCGGATTCAGGCAAATTTCCTGAAACGACCGGCGCAGCTTGCGCACCGTTCGCCAGACCCGGCTGCCTTTCCTGTAAAGCCACGTCAGGGCGCCGACCGCCACAACGGCCAGCATCACATAGAATTCAAGTCCCCGTTCCATCGTTTCGGCGTTGACGGGTTGCTATGCGTTCCATGGGATCTGCCGCCAGGGCGAGGTCTCCTCTTCGAGCAGCGCGGTGACGATCTCCCAGGCTGTTTGGCAATCCTCCTCGTCGCCGTGCCAGACGCCGCGTCCGAAGGCGAAGCTGCGTCCGTACTCTTCCCACGACGAGAAGTGTTCGCGGGCGGTATCGGCCGCCACCTGCATCACCTGCCACATCTCCTCCTCGAAGAGATAGCCGGCATGGTAGGCCCAGCGTCCGAGGTTAGCAATGCGCACCAGGTCCCACGCAATGACCGTCCGCGGAAGCGTCCCGGCAGTGCAATACCCGTTCTGGATCATGAACTCCGCGATGGCCTGCACATCTTCGGCCTTCTCTTCGGGATCACCCGCTTCGGGCTGGTCACCGCGCATGAGCTCCAGCGCCGCGTCGGCATCGGCATGGTGTCCCTCGTGGAGGAGCCACCGGACAATCCCGAGCGTCGAGTCCCGGTCCGTAATGTTCCACCAGCTCTGCAGTTGCGCGCGGTAGGTTTCGGGCAGGACCTCGCTCTCGACGGCATCCACCTCCTCGTCGTTGTAGACCAGCAGCGGCGCCGCAAAGGCCATCAGCCGACGCTGTTCCGTAGTCAGACGGCACGTCGCGGCGTGCCTGATCTCCCAGCCGTCGTCCTCGCCCAGCCAGTCGAGCGCCGCAGCATTCGCCTCGCGCAACTCTTTTTCGAGACTCCCGTCCTGCATCGCCTGCATGGTTGCGGCGGCCTGCGCCATGTTATGCCGGGCAGCTTCGGCCACGGCGGCGGCATCCACACCGCCGAGCGTTCCCATCGCAGCCTGCTGCGCCTGAATTTCGGCCAGATCGGGTACGGCAGCCTGCATCTGGGCCATGATCTGTGCCTGCATATCACCCATGTCGGGCATTCCGGGCATCCCCGGAATCGAGCCCATCATTGCGCGCATCTGCTCCAGGACCGCCTCCTGCGCCGCCCGGGCAATCTCCTCCGGGCTCTGGGGTTTCATTTTCTCGTTTGCCATATTCGGTATGTTTTAAGGTATTCGATCCATTTTATCCCTCGGCGCCGGCCGTGAGCAGCAATTCGACGATCTCCGTGAAGCCGCGCTCGCCGGCATAGTAGAGCGCCGTGTGCTGGAGGTTGTCCGCCGCATTGACTTTGGCATGGTGCTCCACCAACTGACGCACCACCTCGTTGTTCCCGGCGCGTGCCGCCACGAGCAGGGCCGTTTCGCCGACTCCGTTGCGGGCATCAACCGCCGCACCGGCCCCGAGCAGCGCCTCCACAAGAAAGCGGTTGCCTGCTTGTGCCGCCCAATGCAGCGGCGTTGTCCCGTTGGGCAGCGCACGGGAAGCGTCGGCTCCGGCGTCGAGCAGCATCCGGGCTATGTGCAGGTTCCCACGTCCACACGCCACCAGCAGCGGCGTTTCGCCCGCATCGTTCGGCGCATCGAGCTGCGCTTTCGAGGTCGCAAGTAGCGTGCGCACGACTTCTGCCTGATCGTTGTAGACGGCCTGGTGAAGCGGCGTGTTGCCCTTGGCATCACGCGCCATGCCGTCTGCCGCATCGGTTTGCGTGAGGCGTGCGACCACCTCCGTCAGTCCGTGTGCCGTGGCATAATCCAGCGCGCGGTGTCCCGTCTGATCCGTAGCCTCGGTATCGGCCCCGCGGTCGATCAGCCACAGAGCGGCATCCGTGCGGCGGTTCTCCACAAGTCGCATCAGCGGCGTGCAGCCCTCCCGGTCCGCGGCATCCGGATCGGCCCCGGCATCGAGGAGTCGGGCCAGGATCTCGCGGTTTCCCTTCCGGGCGGCGGTGTGGAGGGGCGTTTCGCCCCGGTTGTTTACGGACGAGGCATCGGCTCCCTTTTCCAGCAGCAGCACGACCAGATCGCGGAATCCTTCGCGGCAGGCGTAGTGGAGTGCCGTGTTGCCTTCGGCATCGCGCCGGTTGAGGTCGATGCCGCCCCGTTCGAGGAGAAGTTTGGCGATGCTCTTCTGCCCGTTGCGGCAGGCGTTCAGAAAAGTCTGGAAAGTATCCATAGCGTTGATTTCAGACGTGTTTCAACAAAAATTTCACGAGCGATTCGTTGTTGCTGCGCATGGCGATGTCTATCGGCGTGCGACCCTCATTGTCGGCGGCCGAGACGTCGGGCCGGCCGAAATCGAAAAGCAGTTCGGCTGCTTGCCGCGCCGCCGCATGCGTATAGCCCTCGGCCGCATAGTGCAGTACCGTGCGCCCTTCGTTGTCCGCGGTACAGGGGTCGGCACTGGCCTCCAGCAACCGCTCCAGCATCTCCGGCTGATACGGACCGGCGCTGTGCGGGCCCAGCAGATGCATCAAGGCCGTGCGGCCCATCGCATCGCGGGCATTCACCTCGACCTTTCGTTGAAGCAGGTGTCGCAAGGTCCAGATAGCCAATTCGTAGTCATCGTGCTGGCATGCCAGCATGAGGGCCCGTTCGTCTTTCCCCGTTTGCGGGGCGTCGGGGTGCCATCCCCCTTGCTCGAAGAGCTCCATGAGCGGTGCGAATCGCTCCATGCCGTCCGAGGTGCGGCATCCCCGCTCGATCCAGACGGCAAACGGAGCCCGTCCTTTCGAGGTCCGCCGGTCGGGGTCGGCACCGGCTCGGAGCAGCATCGCCGCGATTTCGGTTTCGTCCCACTCCAAAGCACAGACCAGCGGCGTTTTGCCCGTCCAGTCGTTCATTTCGCGGTCGTCGCACTCCGCATCGGGATCGACAGCAGCCTGCAGCAGGGCTTCCAGTGCTTTCCGATCCCTTTTTC
>CALYBN010000148.1 GCA_944414825.1 uncultured Rikenellaceae bacterium | reverse complement strand
CATTCCAGCGCATACGGACCAGGACCGGACTGAGAGCTGGTGGTCGAGAAGCAAACATATAGGTCGTCAGTCACACCGGCCGAGGTGGTCTTGAAGATCCACGCCCGCTCGGTCTTGGCCAAATCATTGTCGTCACGCCCCCATCCGGAGCAGTTGGCCGAGTAATAGCCCTTCTCCGAACCGCTTACGGCAGCTTCCACGCGAATATAGGCTGCACCACTGTAGATCCGGAAATTGGCACTTGAATTATTAACCTCTTTCGGAGCAATGTTCACATACAGTTCTCCGGTACCTACAACCGGAACCAACACTTGTCCATTGGGCAGGGCTGCAGGCCAGTAGAACTCGGTCATCGGAACGTAGCGCCGCGGATCGGAGGTCTTCTCCCGGTCGTAGATGTTCCGCATACGGAGGGCCCATGCGTTCTCCTTCTTGATCAGGATACCCGTCATGTTCAGCATGTTGTCGTCGGTCAGCAGCTCATAATGCTTGAACGCAGCTCCGGTCTCGACGCTTGTACCACCGTAGACATAATGGTTGATCGTTGCACCGTTGCGGTCAATCAGCAACTGAGGCAGATCGGTCGGACGGCTATCCTTATAAACCGTTCCTTCATTAGCATTGTAATAGGTTCCGTGCGGGAATACGAATTGCAGGCTATTGATCGTAACCAGCGTATTGAGCATCTCGTCGGTCAGTTCGCTGACGCTGTTCACCTCGCGCGGCGTGATTGCAGCTCCGCCCGCAGGCACAACATCGCGGACACGTTCGGTCGAAATGGTAATATAAGGCTGACCGTCGTCGTCAATGGTTGACTGCGTGTTCATCAGCGGCACGGTAACCAGCGTATTCTGTTTCAACGAGTGCGAGCCCTCCTGTACGCGGAACTGGATAGCACGTCCGCTGGCGTCCTGCACGAAGAAGGCTGCCGGATTGGGACAGTTGCCGCCATCCTGATCGCTGATCACGGTTCCGGTAATCTTCACATTCTCACGGATCGTTCCGCTCAGGCCACCCAGTTTCTCGTAAATCTCGGCGATGGTCTTCAGCTCGGCGTTCTCACCGATGTCGAGCGGAACACTCTGGTAGACGATCAACTCAACAGTCTGCATACGCTCATTCTTGGAGTTGAACTCGATACGCCCCGTCCGAGGAACGGTTCCCGTGTACTCGGGCACGCTGAAGGTGATCTGATCTTCGCTCACGGCGTCGATCGTGATCCAGCCTTCGCCCGATTCGCCGACCTTGGCCTCCCACTCCGTATTGCTCGTGACGCCCACGACATGTCCTTGCTCACCGGCACTGCTAATGACCACCTTGGGCGGAGTCGTCGTAACATTGAGTTTGATACTGGGATCAACCTCCCGTTGTTTAACGATCACTTCCTGAACCACGTTGCCATACTTCTTTCCCACCACACGGAATTTTGCATCCCGTGCTACGGGTGTTTTACTCTGGGAGGCAGCCGTCACGGCAAAGGTCCCGTCCTCAGAACCCTCCATAGGCCAGATGGTCACCCATTTCTGGGAAGTGTCAGCCATCTCGACTTTCCAGTCAATATTGGAATAGACCGTGAAACTATATGATTCTCCGGCCGCATTGAACAGATAGTTGTCCGCCGACAGGGTGATGAAAGGTTCCCCGTCGATCGTGGTCTCGTCCTCCTTGCAGGAGGCCAGCGCCACGCAAGCCACCGCGCAAAAGGCAAGGGCCTTCAGGCCGGGCCATCTTCCAAAGATATGTTCTCTGATTTTCATATGGATTAATTTTTACATTATTTACGGGTTAATTTCAAAACTCGGTCGGGGTAGTCGCTGATGATACCGTCCACACCCAGTTCGATCATCTTCTGAATATCGGCCTCCTCGTTCGGGGTCCACACAACGACCCGCATGCCCCGCTCGTGGGCCTGTTGCAGCATCTCGGGCGTGACCATATGGAACTCCGGACTGTACACCTCCGGCACAAAACCCAATCCCTCGAGGTTGGCCGCCAGATCGGGACTCTTCGCATCGACCAGATACGACAGGCGCACCTGCGGATAACGTTCATGCAGATACTTCAGCGTACGCGTATCGAAGCACTGCACCAGCAACCGGTCGCCCAAGCCTTTGGAAAGCAGGACAGCCATCGCCAGGTCGGTAAACTCCCGATACTCGGGCGAATAAATTCCATCACGCGAGGCGGAGGACTTGATCTCGATGTTGTAGAACATCGGGCCACAGCCACGTCGTGCAGCATAATTCTCCACGGAGTCAATCAACTCCGAGACCAGCGGTTTGTAGGTCCGGATTTTTCGCTGCTGCGGGAAATCGGCATAGGGCTTCAGTCCCGTATCATACGTGCGGATCGAGTCATAGATCATCTGGTAGAGCTTATACTTTTTCGTATCCGCTGCCGGGATTTCGCTACCGTCGGGTCGCGTCACAAACTTGCTGTTCATGTAAGGGTCGTGCGAAACCACCACTTGCTTGTCCTTGCTGATATTCATATCCAGCTCCAGCGTATTGACTCCCAGATCAATGGCATTGAACATGGCCTCGATCGTATTCTCCGGCATCAGGCCGCGACCGCCGCGATGTGCCTCCACGTCGAGATCATTCACAGCGAGTGACTGGGTATAGATGCGACCGAAACGGTCGGTCACCGTTACCGTCACCTCCCGGGCTGCCGGTGAAGGCGTGGCCGAGAAGAAGAATGGAGAGACAACCGGAGCTTTATAGTCCGGCAATGCCTTGCCCGTCTTCACATATTTACGATCCACGTAATCCAGATAGTCGGGGTCCTTCAGGGCAATCGGGGTCATCGGGCCCTGATCCACACCATCCTGGCTCCAGCGGACACTCCACGTCGGGTCCCAATCCCAGACTTTAGCCAGGATCGTATTGGGACGTGCGGCTTGTGTACCGCGGGGGAAGAGTTTCAACTGATAGTCGCGCGGGTAGCCCGTCGACTTGTAGTACCAGGTGCGCTGTCCGTCTTTCATTTCGAAGACCTCGTAGCCGCACGGCGAACCGTCCTTACAGTAGTCAGCCGTCCACCACGTGCCACCGATCGAGGCGACATTGACTTCGGGCACACCCGGGATCACCTCCTGGCGGAAGTTGCGATGGGTATGGCCGCTGATGAACGACACTTGGTAGCCTTTCATCCGATCCAGCAGCCGCAGAACGCTCTCCCGAGGCGAAATCTGCTGAAAAGCCTTCTGAGCCGGAGCGTGCATCGCCACGACAACGTCGGAACCGGTCGGCAGGTATTGCAGATAGTCTTCCACCCACTGGATCTGGCGGTCAGAGATCTCCTCTTCGTACTGTTTATTGCCGTGATAGATGATATTGTCCAGCACAATATAGGTGGTCTTACCCAACTGGAAGGCATAGTAGTTCGGGCCGAACTCCTGCCGGTATTGGGCAGCCGAAGCGTGGTCGTCACCAACGTGAAGATTATGGTCATGGTTGCCGATCACGGGATAGAATGGGATACCCAGCGTAGCGATCTGCGCCTTATACTCGGCATAGAGCCCGAAGCTCTCGTAATCCCAGCAGATATCGCCCAGGCAGATACCCGCCACATTCGTGCCCTGAGCCTTGTATTGAGCCACCAGAGCCTGGAGGTCGGGAATCGACTCCTGACGGAAACGATCGAAGTGGCGCTGGTTCTGCGTCTGGGGATCCGCAATAGTGATCATAACGTAGTCATCACCGGCCTCGGGCATGGGCAGCAGTTCAAAGTCGTAGCTCTTGCGCGACTTCTCCACCGGGAGGTAGAACTGCGGCGTGCCCGACTCGAACGGGGCCGTATAACCCGCGGGAGTGACAATGTAGACAAAGTCGGCTTTTGCACTGACCTCCAGCCGGAACACTCCCCGGGAATCGGTCACGGCGAAATGCCCCCCGTCCGTGACCACGACACCCGCCAGAGGCTTGCCTACCGCTGAGACCACACCGCTCACCGACCGGGCGGAACACCATCCGGCAGTTAGCAATACGGTGATCAGGATGCTTAGAATCCGTTTCATAAACCAGCTATTCTCTACCATTTAACATTGGCATCCCACTGATGGCCGGTATAACCCAGATTCTCATCCTCGCTGGGGTTCTCCAGCTTGACGGCCTTGCGGCTCCACCAAACGGGCGTTTTCATATCATCGGCACCCATTTTAGCCACTTGAGCTGCATAGTTCTTATTGGAAGAACGCAGAATCTGCGGATAGGCAAAACGCGTGGGGTGAACCCCGTCATTGCGGATACCCTCGCCCATTACCAGCAGCGGGTAACCCGTCCGGCGATACTCGTGCCAGGCTTCGTAGCCCACCGTGAAGAGCGACACATACTTCTGCGTGAGAATAATCTCCGTTGTGGCATCGTACGCTACGGCTCCGTTCTGCAGGAAGGTCTCGATGGCCGAGGCCGAGATATCCGGAACCCACTGTTGCAACGAAGCGGTAATCGCCGCATAGTAAACCTCGGAAGCCTCACCGTCCATCATTCCGCGCTGAATAGCCTCGGCCTTAATGAACAGCACCTCGGAGTAGGTCATAAAGGAGTAAGGAGAGGTATATTGCCGGAAGGTATCGTTATTACTGGTCGAAGCGCCGTCTCCCGACTGCTTCGAGATAACCGAAGCAGGAGCTCCGCTGGTAATACCCACATAGCCACCGGCATTGATTCCTCCACTGGCTCGATCGCAATAGACCGGCATACGCGGGTCACTGGAATCGACCATGATATTGATGAAACGTTCTCCCATGGCGCTGTCGTCCGTAGCGTTGTCCCCAAAATCGTTCACAAAGGGACGGACACCGGTATATTTCAGAGTAGCATTATCGTCGTTGCTCTCGAAGATGGGATACGTCGACGGATTCTCGAACACCGCTTTGATTCGTTCGGCCGAATTCATCTCCTTGCGGTTGCTCACGCGGAGCAGCAGACGCAGGTAGAGCGAGTTGTTGAATTTCCGCCACTTGACCATATCGCCGTTATAGAGCAGGTCGCGAGTATTATCAATGGTCGAAGTCTTGGTGTAGAGCGTATTGGCCCGCTCGAGATCCTTGAGCAGGGAGTCGTAGACAACCTTCTGCTCGTCGAACTTCGGCTGCATGATATTCTCATCCAGACCCCGGAATGCTTCCGTATAGGGAATATCGCCGAAGAGGTCCGTAAGGTTCGACAGATAGAGAGCCTTCATGGTCAGGGCAATGGCCATGGCATTCGTGTTGTCCTCCTTCTCGGCCAGTTTGTACATCTCCAGCGCATTGACAGCCCAGCGGCCGCAGAAGTTCCAGGTCCCCTTGAACTCGCTGTCGGTGAGCACGAAACGATGGATCTGGTTCAGCGTACTGGTTTCGACCGTGTACTGCATGAACTCGTTGTTATGACGCCAGGTCCGGTATTTGAAACTCCCGGCCCCCTCGAAGATCAGGTCCTGGAGCATCTGGGAAGAGGTAGCGTTGCCCACCACCGCACGGTTGGGGTCGATGTTATACTCTTCGAAGTTGGTCGTACAGCCGCCCAGACCCACGGCTACCAACAATCCGGCTATGATATATGAATTGATTCGTTTCATCGCGCAATTAGAATTGAAGTTTAAGATTAAGACCGTAGGTACGGGTCATCGGGAAGGCGGCCGTCTCGAAACCTTTGGTGATTTCCGAGCCGTTCATCGTCGCAATTTCCGGATCGAACTGAGGCCAGTTGGTCCAGCAGAAGAGGTTCGTGGCGAAGACCGCAATGGAAGCTCCCTGCAATACTTTGGTCTTCTCGGCAATTTTCTTCGGCAGGGTGTATTCCAGACGGATGTCTTTCATCTTCAGGAACGACGTGCTGAAGGTATTGTTGACCACATTGTCGCGGTTATAGACACGCAGGTTGTAGTAGCTTTCGATGCTGGCCGTCACGGTCTTGTTGATCGAGTAGGTCCCGTCGGGGTTCAGGTTCACACCCTTGTGGATCAAACCGTCGTAACGACCCGGCAGCGTAGCCTCGATCTTACCCTGATAGCCCAGCATGGCGTTGGTGAACGAATAGGCCTGTCCGCCCCACTGTCCGGAGAAGGAGAAGCTCAGGCGGAAGTTCTTGTAGGTGATCGTGTTCATCCAGCCTGCTTTCCAGTCGGCCTGCGTATTGCCCAGGTTCTTGTATTCGGACGAGAGAACCGGATAACCGTCCGAATCGACAATATCCCAACCCGAGACGTCGATCTTCGTACCATCGTCGGCAATGGCATAGGAGCCGGCCGGAGCCTTCTCGTAGCCCGTACCGTAGAGGTCGCCCAGCGAACCGCCCGGCACGGCGCGGATCTCACCGCGCGGACCGCTGGCGATGGTCCACGAATCGAGGTTCGGAGCCAATTCAACAACTTTGTTGCGGTTGCGTGCCCAGGTGAAATTCATATCCCACTGCACATTCTTGCTCTTGATCGGCTGGATGCGGGCTGCCACCTCCCAACCGCGGTTGTTGATTTCGCCGGCATTGACAATCGTATTGTAGAATCCGGTCGTAATATCCACCGGCACGGAGATGATCTGGTTGGTCGTGGTAGCGTTGTAGAAGGCCACGTCGAACGTCAGGCGGTTGTTGAAGAAACGGCCTTCGAGACCAAACTCCCAGCTCTCGACATTCTCCGGTTTCAGATTATAGTTAGCCTTGTTCGTCGGCATATTGAAACCACCGGTAAAGGATGAGTTATTGTAGTAGTTCAACAGTTGGTAGGGCGACGTGTCGTTACCCACGTTAGCCCACGAGGCGCGCAGTTTCAGGAAGTTCACATAAGGCGTGTCGATCTGGAACAGATCGCTCAGCAGGACACTCGCACTGACCGAAGGATAGAAATAAGAGTTGTTGCCCGGCGCCAGCGTACTCGACCAGTCGTTACGTCCCGTAATATCGAGGAAAACCATATCCCGCCAGCTGGCCGAAATGATACCATAGAAACTGTTGATCGCTTTCTGACGGCGCGTAGCAGTCACTTTCGGCCGGTCAACCGAGTTACTCAGACGATAGTCGCGGTCGGTCACCAGACTCTCGGCCAGGGCCGTATTGGAACGGTAGGTCTGCATCATGTTGTTACCTCCGAACGAAGCACTCAGATCGAAGTCGCCGAACTTCTTGTTGTAACGCAGCAGGAAGTCATTGTTCATCTCGTAGTCGAACACCGTCTGCTCCTTATACATACCGTTGATGAAGGTCTTGGCGCCTTTGGGTTTCTGCTGCGTGCGGAAATCGTTGCTCAGGTCCATACCGGTCCGCAGCGTAAGGGTCAGATAGTCCGTAAAGGTTATGGTCGCCGACAGGTTGCCGAAGACACGGTCGCGGTCCAGCTTATTCAACTGCTCATAAGCCGAATAGTAGGGATTGTTACCGTTGGCGTTCACGTGCTGCGTACTCTTGCTCAGGTCACCACCGTCGCGCAGCCACTTGCGGTAGTCCAGTTCGAACCACTTGGCATCGACATTGGGGGTATTCCACAGCAGCGGATACATGATGGACGACCCCCCGTAACCGGTCATTGGCAGGTTGTCGCTATCCTTCCGATAATAGTTCACTTTGGCATCCAGGCGGATGTATTTGTTGATCTCCTGCGACAGCGAAACCGAGAAGGTCTGCTGTTTGTAACCCGTATTGGGCACGATCCAGTCATTGCGCACGTCGGTCACCGAGACACGGATCGAGGTACCCTTACCGTTGTTGCCGCTCACCGAGACATTGTTGTTCCACGTCACGCCCGTCTCGAAGAATCCGGCGAAGAAGTTCCGCGGACGCCACTCCATCAGGGTGTAGGTTCCGTCGTCGTTCAACGAAGGCCATTCATAGGTCAGGTGGCCATCGAATTTGTCACCGAAGGCGTAGGAGGACCAGTTACGGGTCACGCCGTTGGCAGAATAGAACGAATAGGGATCGCCACCGAAACGTCCGGCTCCGTACTCATACTGGAAATCGGGCCAGAAACCCGCCTTCTCGATCGAAACCGAGGAGCTCACCGTCACACCCAGCCCTTTGGTCGTCCGACCCGACTTGGTGGTGATGATGATGGCACCATTAGCTGCACGCGATCCATAAAGGGCCGTTGCCGAAGGGCCTTTCAGCACCGTCACGCTCTCGATGTCCTCCGGATTGATATCGCCGGCTGCATTACCGAAATCGACGGCACCATCCGTAGAGTTATAGGCATTTTCGGTCGTACTGGAGGTCGAACTGCTGGTAATAGGCACACCGTCCACCACAAACAGGGCCGTACCACCATTCATATTGATCGAAGTCTCGCCACGCAGCGTGACACGCATCGAACCGCCCGGGCCCGTAGAGGCCTGGTCGAAGTTCAGACCGGCCACCTTGCCCGAGAGTGCGTTCATCCAGTTGCTGGAGACGGTACTGGTCAGGACGTCGTTGTCGACCTTAGTCACGGCGTAACCCAGCGCCTTCTCTTCGCGCTTCATACCCAGGGCCGTCACTACGACGCTTTCTATCTCCTGGCTTTCGGTCTGCATGGTGACATCCAGCTTGGTCTGTTTTCCCACCAGTTTCTCCTGTGTCTTGTAGCCCAGCGAAGAAAAGACCAGCGTCTGCCCCTCTTTGACCGAGATCTTGTAAACGCCCTTCACATCGGTGATCACACCGGTGGTTGTCCCTTTCACGGTCACGGCACAGCCTACCAGCGGCGTCTTACCATCCGCATCATAGACAGTTCCGGTCACCACAGCCGACTGTGCAAATGTCCCTTGGGACACCAACAGCGCGAACAATGATAACAAGAACACTTTGAAGTAGATTTTTGAATTCATAAGCATTTTGTTATTGGTTGGTTTTAGGTTTTATTAAGATTCATATGCAAACACGACGGGGCAACCTTCCATACAGAAGGTTAGTCCGTCGTATCATTATGTGCAACAACAAAAGACTCCCCGGAAGAATCCCTGCAAAGAAACTCTCAATCGAGTGATCGAAATTAGAGAAGAAGCGGGGGGGGGTTGGCTCTCCGGCAACCATGTCCAGAGCAAGGCATGACAAAGCCGGACGAAGCATTCCGACACCTCCTCTTATGCGACTGAAATATCTAACGATTTTGTCCATTCCTGGGGGATAATTTAGGGATGACAAAGATACAGGGAGAAACTCTTACTCTCTGTAAATCAGACGTTAAATAACAGTGAAATTTTCTTTACCGAATTATGAATTAGCAGCCAGGCGCTCCCGTTTCCAGGTCGTCGCGCAGAAGATCGTAGCCACGACGCTTGCGATCACAAAAAGCCAGAACGTCCCGTTCCAACCCCACGTACTCTCTGCAATAGCACCGAGCATCATCTTGGAAAGAAGGGCATCCCCGATCAGGTAGCCGAACAGGCCCACGAATCCGGCTGCCGTTCCGGCCGCATTCTTGGGAACCAGGTTCAAAGCCTGCACTCCGATCAGGGCAACCGGTCCATAAATACAAAAACCGATCTCTATCAGAGCCGTATAGACAACGCCCCGACAAATGGCATGTACATCGCCGCCGAACACCTCTGCCAGCCATTGGGCCACCGGCATCGCCTTCCAATAGAGCAGAATACCGGCGATAACCAGGATCATATAGATCACATTGGCCGGAGCGCAGCGTCCTTTAAAGAATTTAGCCGAAATCCATCCACAGATAATCGTTCCCGGTACACCGGCGTAGTTATGCAACGAAAAAGCGAGGTTGCTCTGGTCGCCATTCATGATTCCCATCTCCTGAAGATAGGTAGGCGCCCAGTCCCCGATTCCGTAGCGAACCAGGTAGACAAAAGCATTGGCGACGGCAATCAGCCAGAGAATCTTATTCTTGAAAATGTAATCGACAAACAGTGTCTTGAACGGGATCTTGGCCTCGTCGTTTTTCACGGCCTTTTTACCCGAAAAATCGTTCCGATACTCATCGATCGGCGGCAGCCCGCACGCCTGCGGACGATCCCGCAGTGCCCACCAGCAAAATCCGGCCAGAACCAGCGCCACCAGCGCCGGAAAGACGAAAGCTCCGCGCCACGTCTGGGCAACGCCCATGAACGCATACAGGCCGATACCGGCCGTAGCCAACAGGCCGAGCGTACCGCTACCGATCGTATGCGAAGTGTTCCACACCGACATCTTGAAACTCCGTTCGTTCTGCGAAAACCAGTGAGCCATGATCCGTCCGCACGGAGGCCACCCCATGCCGGAGAGCCACCCGATCAGGAACATGAAAACAAAAATCATGGCCACCGACGCCGTAGCAAACGGCAGCACCCCTACGCCGATCATCAACAGCGACGAAAGAATCAACCCCACCACGAGGAATTTCCGCGCATCGGAACGGTCGGAAAGACTTCCCATGAGGAATTTACTGAAGGCATAGGCGATTGAAATGGCCGACATGGCGATTCCGAGTTGCGCCTTGTCGTACCCCAAGCCTCCCTGCTCCACCGGTTCAATCATACCGGGCAGGGCCAGCGACATGTTTTTACGCACCAGGTAGTAAGCCGCATAACCAATGAAAGCGCCTAAGAATACTTTGAGGCGCATCCGACGATACTCTCTGTCGATTTTGTCTGCGGGTAAAAGTGGTTTTGCCTGGGGCGGGTCAAAAAACTTCATATTAAGTTCAGGTTTCTATAATGGTTAGTGTTATCAGTTATTTTTGAAAGTTCGGTAACGAAACGACCTCTGGTCATCTCGCTACCGAACGCAGTTTCACGATTCTCCGCCTAATTAATAATATAGCCCGATGCAGTCTCTTTGAACTTGGCCACCTGATCGGCTTCCCATGCCTTGTCAAGGCCCCGTTCGGCCGCCACTACCTCGGCCACCTTCGGAGCTGCCTCAACGGCGGCCTTGGCGTCGATGAACAGCAGGCGTACACGGCGGGCCAAGATATCCTCCACATCGCGCGCCATCTCTTCGCGCACGGCCCATACTACTTCGGCCACCGTATAATCATAACGTGGATGGATCTTCTCGGCCATCTTCGGGTCGGCGGCCATCAACTGACGGATAGCATCCTGGTCGGAACCATACACATAGAGGTGATCGCTCAGGTCGGGATGGGTCTTGTAACCGTGGATCGGGAAGTTCTTGGTGATACACTTCCGCGGTTCGAGCAATCCCAGCGCGATCGCCTTGTCGATGGTATCCTCGGCCATACGACGATGTGTGGTCCACTTTCCGCCCGTAATGGTAATCAGATTGTTCTCCGATACGATGATCTTGTGGCTGCGCGAGATCTCCTTGGTGCTCTTACCCTCCTTCTTGGGCGCAGCCAACGGACGCTGGCCGGCAAAAGCCGAAAGAACATCGGCACGCGTCGGGGCAGGATTCATATACAGCCCTGCTGTCTTCAGGATGAAATCAATCTCCTCTTCCAGCGGTTTGGGCTCGGTCTCCGGCGTAGGACGCACGATATCGGTCGTACCAACCACCACCTTGTCATGCCAGGGCACGGCGAAAAGCACACGGCCGTCCGAGGTCTTCGGCACCATAATGGCATAGTCGCTCTGCAAGAACTTCATATCCAGCACCAGGTGGACACCCTGACTCGGGGTCACCATCTTGTCATGTTTCGGGGAATCCATCTTCATAATGTCATCCACGAAGCAACCGGCAGCGTTGATGACGGCCTTGGCCTTCACCACATACTCCTTGCCGCTCTCTTCGTCACGAACTTTAACACCGGCGGCCTTGCCTTTGTCGTCATGGAGCATGCCGATCACGGTCATACGGTTGATCGGGCATCCGCCATGCTCGACAATCGTCTGGGCAAGGTTAATGGCCAGACGAGAATCATCAAACTGACCATCGTGATAGATCACCCCGCCTTTCAGTCCCTCCTTTTTAATCTGAGGGAGATACTTCATCACCTTTTTCTTCCCGATAAAATAAGAACGTCCAAGGCTAAGACCTCCCCACGAAAGAATATCGTAAACAGTCAACCCACAAGTATACAGGAAATTATCCCACAGTGTATAGTTCGAGATCAGAAAACTCTGATCCTTGACCAGATGCGGAGCATTCTTACGCAGACGACCCCGTTCATGCAAAGCCTCGCGCACCAGAGCCACATCGCCTTTCTGCAGGTAACGAACACCCCCGTGTACCAATTTGGTACTACGGCTAGAAGTACACTTCGCGAAGTCGATCTGTTCGAACATCGCCACGCTGTATCCGCGCAAAGTTGCATCCATAGCGCACCCCAGACCGGTAGCGCCACCGCCGATGATCACCACGTCCCAAATCTTGGAATCGTCGGAAATTTTCTCTACTAGTTCTTCTCGTTTCATGGTCAGTCTGACTGTTTATTATTGTGTAGGTATTTAAAGCCTTTTAATAGTCCACCCCGTCTATCACTTTCAAAATCCAATGAACACAAGGCCTTCCACTCCGCAAATCCATTCTCCGACAGCCCTTTCGACAGGTGAAACATTCTGTTTCGAAAGCACATAAATTTCATTTCGAAACAAATATATGGATTTGTTTTCAGCACTCAAAATATTTTATCACATTTTTATCTTTTATAGTAGAATTTTTTTCACCTATCACTTCCGTCTACTTTCGTATAATACGACAAACTGGCTATGAGACGGGTTCACAACTACAGAAAAAATCGATTCGAAACCAATACATATCCCTATCCATACCAAAAATTCACCCTTTCGATATTTGGAATATCCGATTATATATCGTATTTTCGTTTCGAAACACGTATTGTGAAAAACCTATTATATATATCATGAAACCAGCAATTAACGCGTCTAACATGACGCTCCCCGAACGGCACAACTACATCATGGAACTCCTACGGCAACGCGGTTCCATCACCGTCGCTTCGCTGGCCGAACAACTAAAAGTATCCGAAGTTACGATTCGAAAAGACCTCAATATGCTCGAAGAACGAAACATGCTCTATCGCGCACACGGGTCCGCCATTCTGATCAACCCCTATATCAACGACCGACACGTCAACGAAAAGGAGAAGCTCTTCGCCGAGGAGAAACGCGCCATCGGAGCCTTCGCTGCGGAGTTGATCTCCCCGAACGACACGATCCTGATCGCTTCCGGAACCACCGTTCTGGCCCTAGCCCGCGAAATACATGCCAAAGGGCATCTGACGGCCATCACCGCCGCCGTCAACGTAGCCTCGATCCTGAC
>CALYBN010000147.1 GCA_944414825.1 uncultured Rikenellaceae bacterium | reverse complement strand
ACAGCAACGGGATGTTGGTTACGCGATACGTAAAGTAGAGGGCATAGAGATAGGCAATCAGCGTTACCACAAAAGCCGTATGTGCGACGATCCATTTCTCCACCGGTACCAGCATGATGATCAGCGGTAGGATAACGATACAGAAAAATAGATCGACGTAGAGTGCTATTTTAGGAGAATTCATGCGGGGAGCCTCTTCTGGGCGTTCAAAAGTTACAAGGATTGTGGTCGGGCGTTTTGTGTCGTTTTCTTCTGCAAAGATATATCATTCCTGTCAGACCTCCACGGTATGGAGGTGTCGTTCGTCAATACTTTTTGGTCGTTAGTCAACATTTTTTTAATTATATGTACAATCAAACTATTTTTGTTGCGTTTATATAGTATTCGTAATAATAAGATCATTAATCAGTTAAAGATTCGTTGCAATGAAAAAAGGCTCGTTATTTCTGATGATGTGTGCATGCCTGCTGCAATTTTACTCCTGTGGAACGCAGCCACAGCAAGGTACAGCCGCACATTACAAAACGCTTACCGTTGAGTTGAGTAATCAGACTCTTCAGTCCGCATATACGGCAACCCTACGAGGACGTCAGTATGTCGAGATTCGGCCTCAGGTGAGTGGAATCATTACCGAAATTCGGATCAACGAAGGAGATGTCGTACGCAAGGGACAGACGCTCTTTGTCATCGATCAAGTTCCGTATAAAGCAGCTCTGGAGACGGCAATGGCCAATGTCAAAAGTGCTGAAGCCAAATTGGCAACTTCGAAACTGACGGCCGAGAGTAAAGAAGAACTCTTCAAAGAGAACGTTGTCTCGGAGTTCGACATGCAGACGGCCCAGAATGCCTTGGCTGAGGCCCAGGCAGCCCTGGCTCAGGCAAAAGCCGATGAGGTCAATGCCCGGAACAATCTCTCCTATACGGAGGTGAAAAGTCCCGTCAACGGCGTTGCCAGCATGATTCCCTATCGGGTGGGAGCGCTCGTGAGCAGCAGCATTGCCGAACCATTGGTAACTGTGTCGGACGACGAAGAGATCTATGCCTACTTCTCGATGGATGAGAACCAGATCATCGATCTGATCACGCAGTACGGTTCCTTGCAGAAGGCCTTGGAACTGATGCCGGAAGTCTCACTGACGATGAGCAATGGCAAGAGCTATTCGCATGCCGGACATGTCAATGCCATCAGCGGAACGGTCGATGAGAGTACGGGAGCTGTGAGTCTGCGTGCTGCATTTGCCAATCCGGACAGATTGTTGCGTAACGGAGGTAGTGGATCGGTGGTGGTTCCTACGGTGCGAGATAGTGTGATTGTCATTCCGCAGGCAGCGACCTACGAGTTACAGAACCGGGTATTTGTTTACAAAGTTGTGGATGGGAAAACCAAATCGGCTCCCGTTGAGGTATTCCGATTGAACAATGGTACGGAATATATCGTCGAGTCGGGCTTGGAACCCGGTGATGTGATCATTGCCGAAGGAGCCGGACTGGTGCGTGAGGGGATTACCATCGACGACAGCAATAGTAATACGATCCAGGAACAAGAATAGAGAGACGAGCTATGAAGATCAAACTTTTTATAGACCGACCTATTCTGGCGGGGGTGATCTCGGTGGTCATCCTGATATTGGGTCTTATCGGTCTTTCGCAACTGGCCGTTGAGCAGTTTCCTGAGATTGCTCCGCCGACGGTGAGTGTTTTTGCCAGCTACACCGGCGCAAATGCCGAGACGGTACAGAAGAGCGTTGTCGTTCCGTTGGAAGAGGCGCTCAACGGTGTGGAGAACATGATGTATATGACCTCGTCGGCCACCAATACGGGATCGGCCCGCGTGACGATCTACTTCCGACAGGGAACAGACCCGGATATGGCGACGGTGAATGTCCAGAACCGAATCTCTTCGGCACAGGGACTTCTGCCGGCCGAGGTTACACGGAGCGGTGTGACGGTGCGGAAACGTCAGACCAGTAACATCAAGGCTCTGGCTTTGTATAGTCCGGACGACTCTTTTGATGAGAGCTTCCTGTGCAACTACATGAAGATTAATATTGAACCTCGACTGTCGCGTATTGCGGGCGTAGGAGAGGTGTCTGTGTTGGGTGCAGACTACTCGTTGCGCATCTGGCTCGATCCGGGTAAGATGGCCAAGTATGGCTTGGTACCATCGGATATTACGGCGGTGCTGAGCGAGCAGAACCTCGAAGCTCCTACGGGTACGCTGGGGGCTGAGTCGAAAAATACGTTCCAGTATGTGCTGAAGTATCGCGGACGCTACGAGCAGGAGACCGACTATGCTAATATGGTGATCCGGTCGCTGCCCAGCGGCGAGGTGCTGCGGCTTAAAGACGTGGCCACTATCGAGCTGGGCTCCCTCTCCTATACTTATATCGGCGAGGTGAACGGCCATCCGGGAACGACCTGTATGATCGCCCAGACGTCCGGTTCGAACGCCAACGAGATCATCGAAGAGATTGATAAATTGGTGGAGGAGATCTCACAGAGTCTGCCTAAGGGAATGGAGATCGTAGACCTGATGAGTTCCAAGGACTTCCTGGATGCTTCTATCAAGAACGTGGTCAAGACGCTGATCGAGGCCATTGTGTTGGTGATTCTGGTGGTGTATGTCTTCTTGCAGAGTTTCCGTTCGACGTTGATTCCGGCCGCTGCGATCATCGTTTCGCTGGTGGGAACCTTCGCTTTCCTCTATGCGGCGGGATTCAGTCTGAACATGTTGACCCTGTTTGCACTAGTGCTGGTGATCGGTACAGTGGTGGACGATGCCATTGTGGTGGTCGAGGCCGTGCAGGCCAAGTTCGATGAGGGATATAAGTCTCCCTATCTGGCAACCGTAGCGGCCATGAGAAATATCACTTCGGCACTGGTTACCACGACAATTGTCTTTATGGCGGTATTTATTCCGGTGAGCTTTACTGGCGGGACGACCGGAACGTTCTATACACAGTTCGGATTGACGATGGCTGTGGCCGTGGGTATCTCTCTGATCAATGCCATGACGCTGAGTCCAGCCCTTTGTGCACTGATCATGACGCCGCATGCCGATGCCAAGAGCGGGGAAAAACTCAGTTTCTCGTCTCGCTTCCATATTGCATTCGATGCCGGTTTCCATCGTTTGGTGTTGAAGTATAAGACAGGAGTGCTGTTCATGCTCAAACGGAGATGGCTTTCGGGAGCCTTGCTGGTAGTGGCCGGAGTGGGGCTGTTCTTCCTGATGAAGACGACCAAGACCGGTCTGGTGCCGCAGGAGGATATGGGAACCATCTTCGTGGATGTCCGCACCTCTCCCGGTAGCAACTTGCAGCAGACCCAGGCCGTGATGGATGAGATCGGGCGGCGAATCAGCACGATTCCTCAGATCCGGTTGTACTCCAAGGTGACCGGTAACGGTATGATCAGCGGTCAGGGTGCAGCCAACGGTATGTTCATCATCCGTCTGAAGGATTGGGATGAACGAACCAAGAAAGGTGACGATATTGATGCCGTCATCGCACAGATCTATCGCCTGACGGGAGATATTTCGTCGGCTGACATCATGGCTTTCGCTTCGCCGATGATCCCGGGATATGGTTTAAGCAGTGGTTTCGAGATCTATGTGCAGGACCAGAAGGGAGGTACGACCGAAGACCTGCTGACCGTAACGCGTAACATGATCGATGCCTTGAATGCTCGACCGGAGATTTCCCGAGCTACGACCTCTTTCGATACCAAATTTCCGCAATATCTGGTGGAGATAGATGCCGCCCGTTGTAAACGCAATGGTGTGTCGCCGACCGATGTGCTGGATGTGTTGTCGGGATATATCGGCGGTAACTATTCGTCGAACATGAACCGTTTCTCGAAACTCTACCGTGTCATGGTACAGGCATCGCCCGAGTATCGACTCGACACAGAGGCGCTGAACAACATGTTCGTGCGCAACAGCGACGGCGAGATGTCTCCCGTGAGTCAATACCTGACTCTATCGCGAGTATATGGAGCAGAGACCCTTTCGCGATTCAACCTGTTCTCCGCCATTTCGGTTAACGGTACGCCGGCTGCCGGATACAGTTCGGGTCAGGCTATCCAGGCCGTGAAAGAGGTAGCTGCGGAGACTCTTCCGGCCGGTTACGGATATGAGTTTGGCGGTATGTCCCGAGAGGAGTCCTCGACGGGAGCTTCCACGATCATTATATTTGTGATCTGCGTTGTATTTATCTATCTGATTCTGTGTGCTCTTTATGAGAGCTTGTTCATTCCGATCGCTGTGATTCTGTCGGTTCCGTTCGGTTTGGCCGGAAGCTTCCTGTTTGCCAAGATGTTCGGTCTGGAGAACAACATCTACCTGCAGATCGGCTTGCTTATGTTGATCGGACTGTTGGCTAAGACGGCCATTCTGTTGACCGAATATGCTTCGGAGCGCCGCCGTCATGGCATGAGCATCGCAGAAGCTGCTATCTCGGCCGCTCAGGTACGTTTGCGTCCTATTCTGATGACCTCGCTGACGATGATCTTCGGTATGTTGCCGTTGATGTTCGCTTCGGGAGTAGGGGCTAATGGTAATATTTCCGTCGGTGTGGGTACCGTGGGCGGTATGTTGATCGGGACCATTTCGTTGCTGTTCATCGTACCGGTTCTGTTCATCGTGTTCCAGTCTTTGCAGGAGCGCCTGATGCCGGAGCGGGAACTGCCTAAATTGGAAGAAGATAATCAATAATGAGTCGATTTGCATGAAAAAGATAGTAATATGCATGTTCCTGGTGTCGTTCGGACTGAGCGGATGTTCGATATACAGGACCTACCAACGCCCCGAGGCGATTACCGCTATGGCCGACAGCCTCTATGTCGGATCGGGAGATACCACGTCGATCGCCACACTTTCCTGGCGCCAACTGTTTACGGATCCTCTCCTGCAGCAGCTCATCGAGATGGGAATTCAGAATAATACCGATCTGAATATCGCCCGACTGCGGGTTGAGGAGGCCCAGGCCCTTCTTTCGACGGCCCGGCTTTCGTACCTGCCTTCACTATCGCTGTCGCCCGACGGGAAGATCAGCAAAACCGAGGGCCAGAGCGCTACGAAAACCTACAACCTGGCTGCTTCGGCCAGTTGGGAGGTGGACATCTTCGGCAAGTTGACCAATGCCAAACGCGAAGCTAAGGCCGTACTCGAACAGAGCGAAGCCTATCGGCAGGCCGTACAGACGCAATTGATCGCCACCATTTCCAACAGTTATTATACGCTGTTGATGCTCGACGAACAACTCAATATCAGTCAACGTACGGCCGAAAACTGGGCCGAGAACCTGCGGGTGATGAAGGCGCTGAAGAAAGCGGGGCAGACCACTGATATGGCCGTGGCTCAGACCGAAGCCAGCAAACTGTCGGTCGATGCCTCGCTGCTCACGTTGCAACGTCAGATTTCCGAGACGGAGAATGCTTTGTTGGCCCTGCTCGGTTCCACGCCTCGCACGCTGGAACGCGGTACGTTGGCCCAACAGCA
>CALYBN010000146.1 GCA_944414825.1 uncultured Rikenellaceae bacterium | reverse complement strand
ATATTTAGTATTTTTATTTTTAGTATCCTTACCGTAAATATTAGTATTTATGAGACATTCAAGACTACTTCTTATTGTGATATTATTGCTTTCTACAGTAGCCTGTTCTTCCAAACATGGAGTGAGGGTTGACTTCGGTAGTCTTGAAAACGACACATTACTGATTGTTTGCAGACCATTTAGTCATGCCGATGATTTTATGAGGCAAATATCGGACACCCTGCTGACGGATTCGAAAGGTATTTTGGAGTACACTCTGCCGGTCGAAGAACCGTGTATCATTTCCGTTCGCCCATTTGCTACTTCAGAATTGATAAATGGAGGTAGAAGATGGATGGACGATGGAATGATTAATTTATATGTAACCCCATGTGATAGGATATCGGTGGAATTTCGAAAAGAGGAAGGTGGAGAGGTCGAATTTCTTATAAAGAAAAACAATTTGAATAAGAATATCCATGAAGTGAATGTTCTGATCAAGGGTTTCCATGACAAAAGCCAGAAACTGGCCATTCAAATGAATGAGGCTTATTTGGCAGGCAATAATGTAGCATTGGATTCGCTTAGATCGGTCCTGAAAGGCATTAAATACGACTATATAGAGTTTATCTCCATGTGCTTTAGGCAAAGGCTAAATTGCGAAGAAGCTCCATATATCATTCTGCTATCTCCGGTAGACAGTGTTGAATCATACTTGGCGCAACTTCCACAAAATACACTTAACGGAATGTTCAAGCCTTTGTTAGCGCAAGTCCAGAAAAAGGCTAAAGAGGCCTTACAGAAAGATAAGACTAAAAACAATTTGACAATCGGAGCTGTAGCTCCGAATTTTGCTCTACCCGGCATTGACGGCAAGGAGGTAACACTAAGTGATTTTAAAGGAAAAACTGTTCTTCTTGATTTTTGGGGGACTTGGTGTTATTGGTGCAAAAAAGGTATTCCGGACCTCAAGAAAGCATCCGAGAAATACGGAGATCGTCTTGTTATTCTCAGTATTGACTGTAAAGACAGTAAAGATATGTGGTTAGAAGGCGTGGAAAAATACGGCATGGATTGGATAAACGTTCGAGAAGATACTTCCCTGCCAGCATCGGATAAGCCTACAGTATCCTACAATGTTACTGGTTTCCCTACTAAATTCATAATTGACCGTAACGGTAAGATTCGAGATATCACTGAGGGAGAGGATCCCAAATTCTACGACAGACTCGATGCTATAATGACATCAGGGCAATCAGATGTTGGGGCAATTAAATGACATATTCTCCAGCAAAGTCGCTAAGGAGAGTTTTTGCAAAGTCCCGGTAGTTTCAAATTATCGGGCTGCGAAATATGACGGAAGCTCATCATTATACTGTTTTGGCGAAGTTTGGCGGAACATACGACTCTGCATCGAGCGATGAAGAGCGAAGAGAGTTTCAAAAGATGCTTACTTTCGTCAAAAAGTACAGACCTCAACTCGATGCCGTAATCGTATATCATACTTCACGATTCTCCCGAACAGGATCTACGACTGTTATCGAAGAGTTGGAGAAAATGAGTTTCATACAATCACTATCTAATATTGAGAAAAAGATTAACCCCAAAGACCTTACATAAAAAAGGGAACAGCACTTGACAAACGAAAAGATACAAGTCAGGATGCAGGCCATGGGGCTAAACCTGTCAAAACAAAGATGGACGGATATTTTCCGCAATCCGTTTATTGCGGTTACTTTTCGCATCCCTATCTTCAGGAAGAGGTTATTCGGGGGCAGCAGGAGCAGTTGGTGTCAGAAAAAATATTCCTGAGAGTAAACGAACTTCTGTCGCAGAATCATAATGGCTACGAACATAAGACTGACAAGGAATATGCTCCTTTGTTAGGGACTTTCAAATGTCCCGTGTGTGCAAAAACCTGACAGCCTCGGAGAGTACGAGAATGCGCAAGAAGTACAACCGGCATGTCGGTTATTATGTCTGCGGACCCAAGGAATGCAAATGCAACAATACAGTGAAGAAGGTACTTGCTGCTTTCGGAAATCTTCTTGGAGAATATTGCATTAGACGGTGAGTTGGAAGAGTTGCTGAAGTTGCAGTTACGAAAGACCTTTGCCGTGCTGAACCGGCAGAATAAGGAGGATGCCGCCTGCCTTCGGAGCCATATCGCAAAAAAGCAGACGGAGATCGAACAAGTGGAGATGAATTATGCGCTGGCGACCGATCCAAGAAAAACAGGCTATTTATGAAAAAGCATTGGCAAAATTATCGGACGAAAAATTGAAAATGGAGGCTGAAATGGCCGAAATGGGAAAAGAGATATTAAACCTCGATCATTACATGAATTTTGCCTTGAAGATGCGTTATAACCTGTTGAAATTATGGGATTTGTCAAATGTCGGAAATAAACGGCCTTTGCAAAATCTGATTTTTCCGCAGGGGATTCGCTATGATAAAAAATCGGACCATATTGAACCTCTCGCAGTCAATAGCTTATTTGTTGTAAATCCTTGTAAAACAAAGTGTAGCAAACAAAAAGAAAACGGACAAACCGCATTTTTCCGCGACCTGTCCGCTTTGGCTCCTCAAGCAGGACTTGAACCTGCGACCCCCTGATTAACAGTCAGGTGCTCTAACCAACTGAGCTATTGAGGAATATATGTATTCGAGAACTCCGCCTCTCCGTTGCCGTCAGGCTTTGTTCGTTTCGGTGTGCAAATATAGCGTAAATATTTTTTTCTGCAAATGGATCAAACGAAATATTACATCCAGTCCTGTTTCTTATCGTTTCAAAGGCTCAAAAACGGCACCTCTTCAAAAAGTGTTCGAGGAGAATATTTTGCCAGATAAGAACGGAAAACCTCCCGTGTATCCTGTGTAATCTCCGGAGCCGTCTCCGGATGATGGTTATAAACCAGCATATCGACCGTCACTCGGCGCTGGCGGCACACCTCCAGGCTGAGCAACGTATGGTTCACACTCCCCAGTTTCGGATTGGTCACCAGAATCAAGGGCAGGTCCCGCTCCTGCACGTAATCCAGCATAGTGTACAGTCCCCGGATCGGCACCAGCAGACCTCCGGCTCCCTCTAACAAAACGGTATCGTAGTGCTCCAACAGGCGTGCCGTACTCCGGTCCGCCAACGTGAGGTCGATCTCGCGTCCGTCGATCCGGGCCGCCAGATCGGGTGAAGCCGGATAAGAAAATCGCAGCGGACAGGTGGTGTAATCCAGGTCTTCTGCCTGCAGGCCAATCCCCATAATGCGACGGTGCAATTCAATATCCTCCGACATACCGCATGATCCGGTCTGGATCAACTTTTGCGTGATAACCCGACACCTCTCCTTACGCCACCGTGCCGCCAGGACACCCGTGACATAACTCTTCCCGGCATCCGTATCGATACCGCTCACGAAATATACCTTTTTACGCTCCATTTCCTCGAAATTCTCCGGTAAAAGTAGTACTTTTGCCCTGAAAGAACAAATCCGTAATGACATGATGCAGACAACCGAAAACCTGACTGAGGCACTCAAAGAGGGATACCGTCTTGGCTATGAGGAAGCGGTACGGCTGGCCGCGGCGGTTCCCATCGAACGGTTGTGCGAGATGGCCGGAAATTTGCGGCGCCATTTTCTGGGAAACTTTCTGGATACCTGTTCCATCATGAATGCCCGTTCGGGACGATGCTCGGAGAATTGCAAATGGTGTTCCCAGTCCAAATACCACCATACCAATATCGAAGTTTACCCGTTGGTGGGCGCACCGGAGGCCGTCGCTCTGGCCCGGCACAATGCCGAGAAGGGGGTACGGAGGTTTTCTCTGGTGACCAGCGGACGTGCGATGAGTGACAGCGAGATCGAGCAATGTCGGACGATTTATGAAGTCCTCCGGCAGGAGGTCAACATCTCGCTTTGCGCCTCAATGGGGCTGCTCACCAAAGCACAGCTGCAGATACTGTACGATGCCGGAGTCCGCCGCTATCACTGCAACCTGGAAACCGCACCCTCCTACTTTCCACAATTATGCACGACCCACACCATCGAGGAGAAGATCCGCACCATCGGATGGGCTCGCGAGGTGGGCATGGAGGTGTGCTCGGGCGGTATCATCGGCATGGGAGAGACGGCCGAACAACGAATCGAACTGGCGGTGACGCTTCAGCAACTGGACATCCGCTCTATTCCGATCAATATTCTCAACCCGATTCCCGGCACAGCCCTGGAGGGGACAAAACTCTTGTCAGACAACGAGATTTTATCCACCGTAGCACTATTCCGCATCCTTAACCCGGAGGCTCATATCCGCTTTGCCGGAGGCCGTACGCTGATCAAACATCTGGAACGCAGACTGCTCCACAGCGGCATAAGTGCCTCGATCGTGGGCGACATGCTCACAACCTCGGGCTCGGAAATCGAACAGGACAAGGAGATGTTCAAAAACGAAGGTTTCGAGATATAAACGTTCAATTTCCAATATTTCCACACAGCATTCCACAGAACCTGTTAAATTTGCATTGAATATTCACACGACTTCATGAAACGACGTTCGATCATTCTTCAGATATTTCTACTGTTTCTGTGGCTCGGCAACGCCACGGGACAATCCGTCTCTACCATGCAGTTCGAAGACGACCGTTGGGACTTCGGGACTATCAAAGAGGTGGATGGAATCGTCAGCCACACATTCGTATTCAAGAATACGGGCAACAAACCGTTCGTAATCGAGGAGGTGGCCGTATCCTGCGGCTGCACCACGCCCGAGTTCTCGCGCGCTCCGATCCTGCCCGGCAAAACAGGCCAGATCAAGGTTTCGTTCGACCCCACAGACCGGCCCGGCGCATTCAACAAGGAGATTTACATCATGAGCAACGGACGGGCCAACCGAAATACGCTCACCATCCGCGGCGAGGTGATCCCGCGTCCGCGCAGCGTGGAGGAGGACTACCCCTTCATCATGAGCAGCGGCATGCGGTTCAACACCCTGTCGCTCAACTACCGCTACGTGGAGCAGGGCAAACTCCGGTCGATGACCATCGGGTATGCCAACACCTCGAGTAAAGCCGTATCGTTGGGATTCGACATTCTGCCGGAGAATCCCTATCTCACCGTCTCGGCCCCGAAGAGCATCTGCGCCGGGTGCCGCGGCGAGATCACCGTCACCTACGATTTCAGGCAGGCGAAGATCTGGGGCCGGATGTCAGACCGTATCTACCCAGTGATCGACGGCAAACGAGCTTCGCTCTCCGTTTCGACCACCGTAACGGCCGTAGACAACTTCAGTACCATGGAGGACGGTACAGCCCCCCGCATCCGGCTCGAACCGTCGTTCCACCACTTCGGCGATGCCCGGCGCGGTGACCGCCTGACACGGGAGATCAAACTGACGAACGAAGGCAAATCACCGCTGATTATCCGCTGGATCGACCAAACTCACGGCGTCACCAGCAACCTCCGTACAGGGACCAGCATTGCCCCGGGCCAGAGCATCCGTTTCACGGTCACCCTCACAGTACCCGACACGGCCGACGGCACCTACATCGGCACAATGACCCTCGTCACGAACGACCCAATCCGCCCGGCCCGCGATCTGCGTCTGGCGGCATCCATCCGATAAGAATCAAGAAACATTGTTGATAAGATGTACAAAATCCTACAAAAGAGAGAACTGGCGCCCAACATCTGGATGATGGAGATCGAGGCGCCGCGCGTGGCACGCTCCGCCCGGCCGGGGCAATTCGTCATCGTCCGCGCGTCGGAAAACGGCGAACGGATTCCGCTGACTATTTCAGATTACGATGCCGAGCGTGGCACCGTGTCGATCGTCATACAGACCATCGGCGTATCGACCCGCAAGTTGTGTACGCTGAACGAGGGTGAACTGCTGCCCGACTTCGTAGGGCCGCTGGGACGTCCTTCGGAGTTCATCCACGACGATCCGGCCACGCTGTGCAGCCGAAAGATTCTGTTCGTGGCCGGCGGTGTGGGTACAGCACCAGTTTATCCGCAAGTGAAGTGGTTGCACGAACATGGCGTCCAGGCAGACGTGATCGTCGGGGCCAAAAACAAAGAAATGCTCATCATGCAGGAGCAGATGAAGGCCGTAGCGGGGAATCTCTATGTAGCAACGGACGACGGCAGCGCCGGGTTCAAGGGGATGGTACCCGACCTGATCAAGGAGCTGATCGACCATCAAGGCAAACAATATGATCTGGTAGTGGCAATCGGCCCGATGATCATGATGAAATTCGTCGCCGCCACAACCAAAGCCTACGGCATCCGCACGATCGTGAGCCTCAACACGCTGATGGTCGACGGAACAGGCATGTGCGGCGCCTGTCGCGTGACGGTGGGCGGGAAGACGGTCTTCACGTGTGTGGACGGTCCGGAGTTCGACGGCCATCAGGTCGATTTCGACGAGGCGATGCGCCGTCAGGGCATGTACCGCACGCTGGAGCAACGTGCTATAAAAATTGCAGAGGAACGCGCCGCAGGTCACGTATGTAAAATCGGATTAGACAAATAAGCACACTATGGCAAACAAAATAGGACGGGTCCCCGTACGGGAACAGGACCCAAAGGTGAGAGCGACCAATTTCGAGGAGGTCTGCTACGGCTACAACGAACAGGAGGCAAGGCTTGAAGCCTCGCGTTGTCTCCACTGCCGCAAACCGCGTTGCGTGGAGCAGTGTCCTGTCTCGGTGAAGATCCCGCTGTTTATCGCCGAGGTGGCCGAAGGCGATTTCGCCCGAGCCGCTGCGATCATCGCTGAAGACAGTTCGCTTCCCTCGATCTGCGGCCGTGTCTGCCCGCAGGAGAATCAGTGCGAAGGAGCCTGCATCTTGGGAATCAAGGGAGAACCGGTGGCCATCGGCAAACTGGAGCGATTCGTGGGTGACTGGAGCATCCGCAACGGCAACCAAAGCGTGGAGAAAGCCCCCTCCAACGGCCACAAGGTGGCAATCATCGGCAGCGGTCCGTCGGGACTGGCTTGCGCCTCGGACCTGGCCAAGATGGGGTATCAGGTAAAGATCTTCGAGGCGCTGCACAAAGCGGGTGGCGTATTGGAGTACGGCATCCCGGAATTCCGTCTGCCCAAGGCAGCCATCGTTGCCAAGGAGGTGGAAAATGTCCGGCGACTGGGTGTGGAGATCGAAACCGACACGGTCGTAGGCCGCACGGTCACGATCGACTCGCTGATGGATGACGAAGGCTATGAAGCCGTATTCGTCGGTTCGGGAGCCGGACTGCCCCGCTTCATGGGCATCCCGGGCGAGAACCTCAACGGCGTGGTATCGGCCAACGAGTTTCTGACGCGCGCCAACCTGATGAAAGCCTATGACGACGAGTATGACACGCCGATCTATGTCGGCTCGAAGGTTGTCGTCGTGGGCGGTGGTAACGTGGCGATGGATGCCGTACGCACGGCCAAGCGGCTGGGTGCAGAAGCTGTCATCGTCTACCGGCGCTCAGAGACCGAGCTGCCCGCCCGGGCCGAAGAGGGCCATCATGCCAAGGAGGAGGGCATCGAGTTCCGCATGCTCACCAATCCGGTAGAGGTACTCGGAGACGAAAAAGGCTGGGTGCGCGGCATCCGCTGCATCAAGATGGAATTGGGCGAACCCGACGAATCGGGGCGTCGCTCACCGGTGGAGGTGAAAGGCTCGGAATTTGATATGGAATGCGACGTGGTGATCATGGCGCTGGGCACCTCGCCCAATCCGCTGATCGCCACCACCACGCCCGGTCTGGAGACCACGCGCCGCGGCTGTATCGTGGCCAACGACGAAGGGCAGACCACGCGGGAGGGTGTCTTCGCCGGAGGGGATGCCGTAACAGGCGCCGCCACGGTGATTCTGGCCATGGGCGCCGGTCGCAAAGCAGCTCAGGCCATCGACGAGTATATCAAAAGCAAACAAGCATAAATCTGCCGGAGAAGAGGGGTTTTCCTCCCCGGCAAAAAGCTAAAGATATGATCGAAAACGAGAAGCAGAGCCGACAGGCCGCCGTATTGGCCGTAGCCCGCGACATGATGACGGCGGCACGGACCGCCCCGAAAGGGAAGGGTGTGGACAATCTGGAGATCATCACCCTCAGCGGTGACGACCTGCCGCGCCTGGCTGCAGAAATGCGGCGTTACAGCGAACGGAGCGGCATGAAGTTCTTCCTGCGCGACGCAAACAATGTCGAAGCGGCCAATGCGGTGGTAGTGATCGGCACGCGATTAGGAGTGTTTAGACTCAACTGCGGATATTGCGGTTTCCCGACCTGCGAGGCCAAAACAGCCGCAGCACCCGATGCTCCATGTGCATTCAATACGAACGACCTGGGCATCGCCGTAGGGTCGGCTGCTGCCGTGGCTGCCGACCGTCGCATCGACAACCGCATCATGTACTCCGCCGCCCGCGCAGCCCTCGATCTGGGTCTGTTGGGCGACTGTCGTGCAGCATTCGCCATTCTGCTCAGTTGTACAGGCAAGAATCCTTTCTTCGACCGAAAGAGTGAAAAATAGGCAACGAACGATCTTCGGAATATTACGTTCCGCACGGAGAGGATGGAACCTTTCCCGATCGTAATACCAGACAAGTCGAAAAGAAGGAGGGGGGGGGAGTTAGGAGCAACAGGTCCGGGAAGCATAAAATTGGGCAATAATCCCTCACCGACGAAAAAGCAGAGGTCTGCGCCATATTTGGCAGACCTCTGCTTTTTTTCCGATCGTATGAAGAGGTTCTCAGGACTACTCCTCCGCATCCTCCTTGGGCCTTTCGCGGACAAAGCGGATACTCAATTCATAGAGCAGGTAAAGCGGAAGGAATACAACCAGCAACGTAAACGGGTCTCCCGACGGAGTAATGACGGCGGCAAGAACCATCAGTACTACGACAGCATGTCGACGATATTTCCGAAGGAACGAGCGGGTCAGCAGTCCCAATTTCGACAACAGCCACGCCAGCAGCGGCAACTCGAAGACTATACCCATGATGAGGATCATCATCAGGAAACTACTCATGTAGGAGTTCAGCGATATCTGATTGACAATCATGCCACTCAGCTGATATTCCGTCAGGAATCGAAACGTGAATGGGAATACCAGAAAATACCCGACAAAACACCCCAGGAAGAACATCCCCGTGCCGAAACAGAAGGCCAGTCCCACACTCTTGCGTTCATTTTTGAAGAGCGCCGGCTGTACGAAGTGCCATATCTCGAAGATCAGATAGGGGAACATCAGCACCAGGGCAAACCAGAACGAAGTCGTAATATGGGTCAAAAATTGCGACGCCACATTAATGTTGATGATCTCTACCGAATAGCTGTCATCACTGAAGTCCGGAAACAGCGGACTGATCTCACCCAGTCGCGACAGCCAACGATACAGCGGAAAATCCGAATTGGTCGGGGCCAACACGAAATGGTCAAACAGATAGGGCATGAAGCAGAAATTAGCAATCATGAATACGACCAACACGCCGATCACCCGTATCAAAGACCAACGGAGATCCTCCAAATGGCCCCAAAAGGTCATCATCTGAGACTCTTCGAGATGATTGTCTTCCATTTTTCGAATAAATTGCAGTTCCAAAAAAGCATCCGGCTACCCGCGAGATAACCGGATGCCTCCGATAATAATACGACTCTTTATGGTTACGGTTCGTAAGACTCCTTCACAAACGGCGCCTGACGCAAATAGACGATACATTCATCGACACTGCGCAGTATGTCGTTATAACTCGAAGCTTCAATCTCGACGATGATATTCTCGACGCCTGCCGTGGCTGCGTTCTTGAAGATCGCGTCATAGCCTACCATTCCGCTTTGACCGATCTCGCGGCGATCTTTGATGTGAAGCAACTTGAAACGTCCCGGATATTTGTTAAAGTAGTCGACAGGACTGGCCTGCCCCATCACGGCCCAATAGACATCCATCTCAAAGAAGACCTTGTCCGGATCAGTGTGCTCGATCATGTAATCATACATGACGTTCTCCTCGATCTTACGGAACTCTTTCGAATGGTTGTGATATCCGAATTTCAGCCCTGCAGCATTGCATCGGGCTCCGATCTCGTTGAAATACTCACAATAGGTCTGCAACTCCTTCAGATTATCGATACGTCGCATCGACGGAGCCACAATGTATTTCATCCCAGCCTCTTTATGGGCTGCGATACAGGTATCCCACCAGGCAAGGGCTCGCGAAAAATCCCTTTTGGCCAACTCCTCGTCCGACAGATTGGTCGTACAGTGCGACGAAAGGACCTCTAGGCCTGCTGCTTCCGCATCCTTCCGGAATTGAGCGGGAGACTGACCGTAGAGTTTCCCGTCGTCGTAGCTGGCGGTTTCGATCGATGTGTAGCCCATCTCTGCCAACTGTTTAAGAACCTCGTTGTAATTCTGCTGATTTTGCCCGAAAACACCGATCAGTTCTCGCACCGAGTAGAGTTGGATCCCGATCTCCTTGCTAGGCAATGGTTCCGTTTCGGAGGAGGCATTCCCACACGAGAACATCACACCTCCGGCCAGGATCATGCAAACTGCCAAAAGTTGTCTTTTCATGACAGCGAAATCTATTGTAACGGATGTTTAATCAAGAATCTTGACGCGGATATTGCGGAACCATACGTCGTCGCCATGATCCTGCATGCCGATATAACCTTCGTGATTCTCTCCGCCGCAATTGTTGAGCAGTTCGAATGCCAACGGCCATTTCTCCGAGCTGAACTTACTCTTCTCCAGCATCTCGGTCCACTGAGGTGTCCAGAGGTGATACTCCAGCACATTGGCATCGTTCTGTCCGTGAACGACCGTACCTTTGTAGACCATGATCTTGGCCTTGTTCCATTCGCCGAAAGGTTTCGCATTCTGCGGAACGGCCGGGATCATGTCATAGAGCGACGCCGATTTGCGATTACCATCGACACCCAATTTGGCATCCGGATGATTCTCGTTATCAAGAACCTGATACTCCGGGCACGAAATATAGATCGGTTCCATGCGCTGTTTGCCCTTGTCATTGATCGTAGAGACCTCCTGTGCCAGATAGAAAATTCCTGAATTTCCGCCTTTCGAGACTTTCCACTCCATTTCAAGTTCGAAGTTCTTAAACTTATAGGCAAAGATCAGGTCGCCGCCCTCATTGGTCTGAGCTTCGCCGCCACCCGAACCGTTAAATTTGATAGCTCCATCTTCAATCACCCAGCGAGAAGGCACTTTGTCCTTACCATAACCGCGCCAGCCATTGAAAGTCTTGCCGTCGAAAATCACATAATAGCCATCCTGATCCTTTGGAAAAGTAGAGAGGTCTACCTGCTCGTTCTCGATTACCGTATATTCAGGCACAGCCTTTACTTCGGCCTCCGTCGCAGCTTCTTCTGCGGCTTTAGCTTTCTTGCTGTTCTGGCCTCCGCAGGCAACCAATGCCGTCGACAATACAATAGATACCAAATATAATACGCTCTTCTTCATTTGAATATAGTTTTAAGGTTATACATCTCTCTTTAAGTTTTAACGGGGCATGTCTGGCAACTTCCATCCGTCACGATAGGTGTGTTTGATCAGTTCCTGGGCAAATTCCTGGGCATTTACCGGATCGGTCCACGTCTTGTCGAAAGTCGGGTGACCATCCTTGATATGGAAACCATCCTTGATGACCGTCCGGATCTTCGCATCGTCCGGGATATTCGTGAAGCGCATATTCTTGCCGTCCCACTCCAACTCGCGGTTCAGACTCTGCAAACGCACAGCCAATACGCCCATTACGACCATTTCGTTGAAGGGCCCCGCCTCACTGAAGTCCGATGCCGACATAATCCGATCTTCGGGATCCTCCTTGCAGGCACGCACCCAGTCCATCTGATGCGACTCCTTGATCTCGCGCAGCACCTTAGGAGCTTCAGGAACCCGACCGGAAACCAGATAGGGATCCTTCCCATAGCAACCGCAGATCAGCGTATCTTTCGTTCCATAGAAGATGGCACATCCTCCATCTATATTCAGGTTCTTGCCGGCCGGAAGCCCTGCGGGTCGCTCCGGGAGCAGACCGCCGTCGAACCAGTGAACTTCGACCTCTGGCATGGCAACCTTAGGCAAATTATCGCGGGCCGGGAAGATAAATTTCACCCGCTGGGCCATCGGAGCCGATTCAGTAAGCAACAAGGTCGAGCTACCCTGCACTTTGGTCGGATAGCCCAGTTTCAGCGCTTTGAATACCGGATGGAGAATATGGCATGCCATATCGCCCAGAGCTCCGGTTCCGAAATCCCACCATCCGCGGAAGTTCCACGGCGTATAGATCGAATTGTACGGACGCCAGGGGGCCGGTCCGATGAAAGCATCCCAGTTCAAGGTTTTGGGAACGCGCTCATCGTTCTCAGGACGTGCCAGGCCCTGCGGCCAGATCGGTCGGTCGGTGAAGGTCTCCACCTTGCGGACCTCGCCGATCTCACCATTCCAGATCCATTCGCACACTTTGCGAACTCCCTCTGCCGATGCACCTTGATTTCCCATTTGGGTAGCCACCCCATACTTTGCGGCAAGTTTTGTCAACAGACGCGATTCATACACGGTGTGTGTCAGCGGCTTCTCGACATAAACATGCTTCCCGGCAGTCATCGCCTCTGCAGCAATGATCGCATGCGTATGGTCTGCCGTAGCGACCATAACAGCATCAGCCGATTTCAGCATCTCATCGTACATCTTGCGATAGTCGTTGTACTTCTTGGCTGCAGGGTAGCGCTTGAAAACATGATCAGCATACTTCCAGTCCACGTCGCACAGCCCGATAATGTTCTGGCTTTCAAGACCTCGAAGCACTGCTGATCCACGGCCTCCGATACCTACCCCCAAAATATTGAGTTTGTCGCTGGGAGCCGTGTGTCCGAACTTTTTGCCCAGAACCGTGCTGGGTACGACCGCCAAACCGAGGGCGGCAGCAGCTCCTGTTTTCAGGAACTTCCTTCTTGACATTTTGTTTGCCATGGCATTCATTTTTAGGTTTGGTGTAGCTTCCCGGGGAAAAGATCAGGGAAGAGGTTATTTAGTATTGGGTTTCGTATCCTGATCGGTATTCTCGATATCTCGCTCAATATTGTTCACTCCTTCCTTGAAACTACGAATACCTTTTCCGATTCCTTTCATCAGTTCAGGAATTTTCTTGCCTCCAAACAACAGCAGGACTATCAGAGCAATGACAATGATCTCACCGGCACCAAGGTTCCCAAGGAATAAAAAATTGTTCATCATGATTAGTTTTTTTAGTGTTTATAATAGTATTTTTCAGATTCTTCAAAGATAGAAAATTTCACGAATTATCATCATATTCAGACGAATGATTTCCTTTTCTTGATTATTTTCCCGTATATGTCTGACTCTTTTCTAACTTAAAGACTTATCTCTCTCCTGGAATCAACCCTGTTTATGCAACAAGCCATAACCGTTTTTCATAGTCCGACGACGTTCCAGAATCGCATCCAGTTCACTCAACGTGCCGATAGCCGGAAGTTCATGGCCTCGGGCATCCTCCAGGAATCGCCAGGCAAACTCCGAAGCAATAGCCGCATCGCGGAAACAGGGCAGATCCCGGTTGCGTACACCCGTCTCAAGCGACTCCGCAAAACGTTGGCACAACACATCGATATTCTTTTCGCCGTATGGCCGGACTATACGATGGGTCTGCGAGACTCCATGCAACTCGACAACAGCCGTTTTAAAATCGTGCACCATGCGCGCAACCCCTTTTGTCCCGATAATATCCACATAGGAATTGTGCGTCTGCACCTCTGCCAGTTGCCCGTACACATGACCTTGAGTAATGTCAAAAACCACTCCATTCTCGAACGTACCATGACACTGCAGCCACCACGGGTCCTTATAGTTCCACATCCGAACGGCCTGGGCATGCCAACTCTTGAATTCCGATTCCGCATACCACCGAGCAATATCCACGTAATGCATGCCACAGTCATGAAAGGCAGGGCCCTCATATTCATGTCCTTCGCTAGGAGCCAAACCGGGTGTCATGTGGCAAACCCGAATGATCGCCAAATCACCAATTTCGCCTTGATGAATAAAGTCCTTAATAGTCTTGTGATACCATGAATTCCTCAAATAGAGATTCACAGTCGAGAATAGAGGCACTTTTTCGGCCAACTCCACCATTTCCCATTCGCTGGCCATACTTTCAGCAATAGGTTTCTCTGCAATGACATGCTTGCCTGCCGCAAATGCCTTTTTAATCTGCTCCTTGCGAGAATCCGCCAAAGCAAAAAGTCCAACCACCTGAACCTCCGGATCGTCGAAAATCGCCTGTTCATCCGACACAATTTTAGCTTCAGGCGCCATCTTGCGCGCATATTCGCGGGATTCGGCCGATGTATCGCATATATAAGCGACATTCCATCTCCCACTTTTCTGCATTTTCTCGAGGTAGAAGCCTCCCATTCTACCGAAGCCAATCAGTCCGACCTTGACAGGATTCATTTTGTATCGAAGAGGTTTAGTTGCGACGGGTTAGTGTGCAAAGTGCATCATATCATGATCAAAAAAATCGATCCAAATGCCTTTCTTACAAAGATAATCCGAAAAGACAAATAATCTATATTTTACAGTTGAAAATATAAATGAATTTCAGAACTAAACAACTGAAAAACAACTGTAAGAAGCAAAAACAAGCATCTAAAAATATAGATGATTTGGAATCGCTTATCCGGCTACTCCCGAATCGTTCCAATTCTCATCACCATCTTCTCAAACATTTCTCGCGAAACAGCCGCTTTGTTCCGCACCTTCGAACGATAGTTGTAAACCGTCGATATGGAACAACGCAAAAACGAAGCGATTTTCATGCTATCCGTAATTCCCAAACGCAGCAAGGCATAAATCCGCAACTCCTTGTTCAACAACTCTCCCGAATGAAGTTCAATGCGCTCATCCTCCTGGAGCAAAGCATTGAAATCATCGACAAACGACGGATAGAGATTCAGAAATATCGCATCGAAATTCTTATATAGCTCATGCTGTTCGGTTTCGAGCATCGAGGTCGATTTGAGTTGCCGATAGAGAAGATCAAATTTATGATCTTGCGCAAGTCGCTTAAGCTGCTTCCGATAATCGTCCATCTTATCAATGTAAGCCGAACACAAGTCGAAGAAATAGGCAATGTACTGCACCTTAACAGCATTGGCATCCGAAAGCAACCGATTTTTCACCGCCAGTTCCTCATTAAGACGGGCTAACCCGCCATTGATCTGCGATAATTCTTCCTTAATACGGTACACCTTACGCATCTGTTGAAATACGAAAGCAAACAACATAACCAATATCACCGAAAGGATACTGATCAATATCAGATAGTTCCGCATCTTGTTCTTCGCGCTGACCTCTTCGGCCTGATGTAAAACCGATATAATGGAATAGAGTTCAGACATTTGAGCCGTACGGAACTGCACCCTGCTGAACTTCGCATCTTCGATGGCTGCCTGAGCGTATTCGAACGCTCGGGCAAAGTCTCCGTTCGCGTAATACATATTGGCCAGCAGACGAAACGAAGCATTCTCCTTGATCGAAAGCCGGAGATCGGTCATGGCTGAGATCATGTAATATTTCAGAGCATTCGCTTCGTCGCCCCGGTTCTGATAAAAACTACCCAATATACATGCGATTTCAGCATAGTGAGAATCCTCTGGCTCGATCTCGCTCATGAGGTGCAACAGCGCCGTCTCCACCGAATCGGGCGGTGCGGTTTGGGCATGTCGAGAGATATAGGCAATCCGATAGCGCAGCGTTTCGGTCTGCTTAACCATCAGCATCGAATCGGTATACTGCCTTGACAGATCGCTGTAATAGGACCGACCGGTCAAGGCGGCATAGTGCTGATAAAATTGCGAATACGCCCGGTAATAGGTGTGTTGCTGAGATGCGGACAGCCTATCGGACTCTATCGATTCCAACATCTCGCGCGCTTCGATGGTCATACCCAACGAGGAATAAAGACGCGCCAGACGTAATTTCGATTCAACAACATAGTCAGAATTATGAAGCTGATGTCCAAGTTCGACATTGCGTTCAACATAACGAACAGCCGAATCGAGTTTGTACTTTTTAAAATCTCGATACAACCGAGTATTGATCTCATACTCTTGCCGGAGAGTGAATCCCGGGATAGTCCGTATCCGCCGCAGCTCATCGATACGATGCTCTTTCCGGGCATCGTAAAGCGTCTTATCGGCAATAGCACGATCGAGCATCTCGGAGAGAGATTGGGCTTCATTCCGGTGGCATGATACAAAAGACAGCATACCGACTACCCATAATATAATAACCTTGCAGAGAGTATGGAGACGTATTCGGAGCATCATATTTCTATGGTCTTGGTTTTAAAGATACTAAAAACTTCCGAGATTTTTCTCCCTGCATATAGAAAAGTGCCGAATTACTCAAACCAGAGCGATCAGCACCGACATTCCGATCGTCGAGACTCATACCAGACCTATAGGAGCGCAATAGTCTATTTTATGGCGTGAGAATTGTAATTCGAAAATCATTCATCAACCCTTCAAAACATCAACGTTATGGAAAATATGTTCTGTTATCAATGTCAGGAGACTGCTTTCTCCTCAGGTTGTGTCATTCGGGGCGTGTGCGGCAAGCAGCCCGACACAGCCAAACTGCAAGACCTCTTGATCGACATTCTGAAAGGGATCAGTGTCATCAACAGCCAACTGCGCCAGCAGGGTGTGCCCGATCGTTCGGCCAGCCGCTTTCTCGTCGCAGCCCTGTCGACCACCCTGACCAACGTCAATTTCGATAACCCGGCACTTGAACAATGTATCGCCCAAGCCCTCTCGATCCGCAACACCCTGCTCGGAGAGGCCAAGAAACGGGAGATCACCCTGCACGACTATCCGGAGGTCAACCACCAAGCCGCCTCCGGGCATTACCTCGAAGAGGCGGAGAAGGTCGGCATACTGAGCGAACCCAATGAAGACATCCGTTCACTGAAGCAGACCGTGATCTACGGTCTAAAGGGTGCCGCAGCCTATGCTCTTCATGCCTGGAACCTCGGCATGGAGGATGAAGATGTCTACGAGGCGATCGAGACGGCTCTGGCCGAGGTCTGCCGTCGCGACATCTCCCAGGAGGAGCTGACGAATCTGGTGCTGACCACCGGAGAGTGTGGCCTGCGGGTCATGTCGCTACTGGACAAGGCCCACACCACTACACTGGGAAATCCGGAAGCAAGCATCGTAAAAACCGGCGTCAGGAAAAATCCCGGCATTCTCGTATCGGGTCACGACCTGTGTGATCTCGAAGAACTGCTCCGGCAGACCGAAGGCACCGGCATCGACATCTATACGCACGGAGAGATGCTCCCGGCGCATTATTATCCCGCACTCAAACGCTACGGGCATCTGGTGGGCAACTACGGCAATGCCTGGTGGAAACAGGCCCAGGAGTTCGAATCGTTCAACGGCCCGATCCTGATGACCTCCAACTGTCTCGTGCCGCCACCCCTGCGGACCAACTACAAAGACCGGCTTTACACAACCAACACGGTACATTATCCCGGCTGCCTCCACATTCCACAACCCGAGGCGGGGAAACCGAAGGATTTCCGCCGCATTATCGAACATGCCAAACATTGTGCTCCTCCGACCGAACTGGAAAACGGCGAAATCGTCGGGGGATTCGCCCACAACCAACTCTCGTCGATGATCGACAAAATTGCACGTGCCATCCACGAAGGGTCGATCCGCCGTTTCGTCGTCATGGCCGGGTGCGACGGCCGCATGCCGGCGCGATCCTACTACACGGAGTTCGCCCGGAAGTTGCCCTCCGATACGGTGATCCTCACGGCCGGTTGTGCAAAATACCGCTACAACAAACTGCCACTGGGCGAGATAGATGGCATCCCCCGCGTGCTCGATGCCGGGCAGTGCAACGACTCGTTCTCGATCGCCGTCCTGGCCCTGCGCCTCAAAGAAGTTCTGGGGATGGAAGAGATCAACCGCCTGCCGATCGTCTACAACATCGCCTGGTACGAACAGAAGTCGGTCATCGTCCTGCTGGCCCTGCTGAGCCTCGGCATCCGCAACATCCACATCGGACCTACGCTGCCGGCATTCTTCTCGCTGAACGTGCTCGACACGGTACGCAAAACCTTCGGCCTGGGCAGCATCTCCACGCCCGACGAAGATCTGCACGCCTGGCTGGGCATCGACAGTAAAAATGTCGGGGCAACGAAATCGAAAGAGATCCCCGTCGCCTAGGTCCCATCCGGGGAAGAACTCCCTTCAGGGGGGGGGCGCGCGGCCCAGACAGTATCTCTGACTGCGATGCACCCTCAGCACGGAAAGGCCAGAGACTTCATTCTAATCCATACGGAGGCAGCGCCCGATCGAGTGCTGCCTCCGTATTTTTTTTATAAGTTTCCAGGCAACCAATCTCAACGAGAGGTATGATTTTCCGGCAAAAATCGCTACCTTTGGTTGCAAAAACGCAAAACCTTATTAATACATGGAAACCCAAAACACGAAACCTGCTTCGCTTCCCGACAATGCCTACCGGGAACTGGCCCCCGGCGAAAAGTATCAACCGCTCATGGGGCCGGGCACCAAACCCAAAGAGGTTACCCCCTATTCTGTCATATTCGGCATCATCATGGCAATCATCTTCTCGGCCGCCGCAGCCTATCTCGGACTGCGGGTCGGCCAGGTCTTCGAAGCGGCTATCCCGATCGCCATCATCGCCGTCGGCATGGGAAACCTGCTGGGCAAGCAGAATATGCTCGGACAGAACGTCATCATCCAGTCGATCGGGGCCAATTCGGGTGTGATCGTAGCAGGCGCCATCTTTACGCTGCCGGCACTCTACATCCTGGGACTCGACGCCAAGTTCTACCAGATTTTCCTGTCGTCGCTGCTGGGTGGCCTGCTGGGCATCCTGCTGCTGATCCCCTTCCGGAAATACTTCGTCAAGGACATGCACGGCAAATACCCCTTCCCGGAGGCTACGGCCACGACCGAAGTGCTCGTATCGGGCGAAAAGAAGGGCAACCAGGCCAAACTGCTGGCTGTGAGCGGACTGATCGGCGGTGTGTATGACTTCATCATCAGCACGTTCGGCTGGTGGACGGAAGAGATCTCGACCCGCATCGCCGAATGGGGCACCGTGCTGGCCGACAAGACCAAACTGGTATTCAAGGTGAATACAGGCGCAGCCGTGCTGGGTCTGGGTTATATCGTGGGGCTGAAATATGCCGCCATCATCTGCGCCGGATCGTTCACCGTGTGGTTTGTGCTGATCCCCTTCCTGAGCTACTTCGGCGAGGGAATGACCATACCGGTGGGTGAAGGCGTGACGGCGCTGTTGGGCCAGATGTCACCCGAGGAGCTGTTCCAGGCTTATGCCCGCCCGATCGGAATCGGCGGCATCGCCATGGCCGGGGTGATCGGCATCATCCGCTCGTCGAAAATCATCCGCCAGGCACTGGGTCTGGCCGTATCGGAATTCAAAGGCAAGAAAACCGGAGAGGAGCAGACCGAACGCACGCAGCGCGACATCACGATGAAAACGATCCTCACGATCCTGATCGCCGTACTGATCACAACCCTTGTCTTCTTCCAGTTTGGTGTGCTGGACAACTGGGTACATTCGATCATCGCCCTGCTGATCGTCTTCATCATCTCGTTCCTGTTCACCACCGTGGCAGCCAACGCCATCGCCATCGTCGGGACGAACCCCGTCTCGGGCATGACACTCATGACGCTGATCCTCACCTCGCTCGTACTGGTAAGTGCCGGCCTGAGCGGCACGAGCGGCATGACGGCAGCCATGATCATCGGCGGCGTAGTCTGCACGGCTCTCTCGATGGCCGGCGGATTCATCACCGACCTGAAGATCGGATACTGGCTCGGCACGACCCCGGCCAAACAGGAAGGTTGGAAGTTCCTCGGCGCCGCCGTTTCGGCTGCAACCGTGGCCGGCGTGATGATCATCCTGAACAAAACCTACGGATTCGTGGGCGAAGGAGCGCTGGTCGCTCCGCAGGCCAATGCCATGGCAGCCGTAATTCAGCCGTTGATGTCGGGTGGCGCCACACCGTGGATGCTCTACTTCGCAGGAGCGGCGCTGGCCCTGATCCTGACGATGATCGGCGTGCCGGCCCTGGCTTTCGCACTGGGTATGTTCATCCCGCTGGAGCTGAATACTCCGCTGTTGGTGGGCGGTCTGATCAGCTGGTACGTCTCGACCCGCACGAAAAATGAGGCCACGAACAAGGCACGTCGCGAACGCGGAACGCTCATCGCTTCGGGATTCATCGCCGGCGGAGCGCTGATGGGCGTGGTGAGTGCCCTGCTCAAATACTTCGGTGCCGACTGGTTCGCCGGAACCTGGAACGCCACGACCGCAGCCCAATGGCTCTCAATCGGCATGTATGTTCTGATCATCGCCTATTTCATCTGGGACTCGATGCGCACCAATAAGGAATAGTCACACACAAAAACATAAAGATACATGGAACTGAAAGAGCGTTTTCTGAAATACATCGCTTTCGACACCCAGAGCGATCCCGAAAGCGAAACCTATCCCTCGACCGCCAAGCAGCTCACGCTGCTGAACCACCTGGTCGAGGAGATGATCGAACTGGGGCTTACGGAGGTGGAGATCGACCCGAACGGCTATGCAATGGGAACGATCCCTGCTACGCCCGGGTATGAGCAGCGACCGACAATCGGATTCATCTCGCACGTCGACACCAGCCCCGACATGTCGGGCGCCAACATCCGCCCGCAGATTATCGAACAGTATGACGGCGGGGATATCCGGCTGAATGATTCACTCATGATGACCGTGGCGGATTTCCCGGAACTGACCTTCTTCAAAGGGCACACGCTCATCACCACCGACGGCACCACACTGCTGGGGGCCGATGACAAGGCGGGTGTGGCCGAGATCATGACCGCCGCCGAATATCTGATGACGCATCCCGAGGTGGCACACGGCAAGATCCGGATCGGCTTCACGCCTGACGAGGAGATCGGCCGCGGCGTAGACTTCTTCGATGTGGCGAAATTCGGCGCCCAGTTTGCCTACACGATGGATGGTGGATTCGAAGGAGAGCTGGAGTATGAGAATTTCAACGCCGCCAGCGCCAAGATCGCCATCCAGGGTCGGAACATCCACCCCGGCTATGCCAAAGACAAGATGGTAAACGCCCTGTTGGTGGCCTGTGATTTCAATGCTCAACTGCCCGTATGGCAAAGTCCGGAACACACGGAAGGTTACGAAGGCTTCTATCATCTAGTGGGGCTGAACGGCACGGTGGAGGCTGCTTCAATGGAATACATTATCCGCGATCACTCGCGGGAGAAGTTCGAGGCAAAGAAGGCCTACATGACCACGGTGGCTGAGTTCATGACCCGCAAGTATGGCGAGGGCGTGGTCACGCTCACGCTGAAAGACCAGTATTACAACATGCGGGAGATGGTGGAACCCTATCCCGAGGTGATCGAGAAGGCAAAGGAAGCGATGCTCGAAGCGGGCGTCACACCCATCGTCCGCCCGATCCGCGGCGGGACGGACGGCGCAAGGCTTTCATACATGGGTCTGCCCTGCCCCAACCTGTTCACGGGAGGGATGAATTTCCACGGCAAGTATGAGTACTGTTCGCTCGACACCATGCACAAAGCCATGCAAACGATCTTGAATCTCATATCATTATGGGCTAAGTAATCACAGCGACCTTTCCGGGTCGGCAGACCTCAAGAAAATACCCGCCACAGGATCGGAACATGCTTCCGAGAAGTGGCTGGTATTTTTTTTGCACAATACATACAACATTTCGGGTCTATTTTGCATCTTTTTTTCAAACCATCATCTATTCATCTATGAAAATATTTCTACGATTCACTTTTCTATTGATATTGGCGGTTGGATTCTGGAACTGCCAGGAGAAGAATCCCGCAGACCGGGAGATCTCCGTCAACAACGGCGAGCGGTTTCTCTCGCTGGACGGACAGACTCGCAGCGGCATACTGACCGTGAACTCCTCCTCGCCATGGAGTGTCACCGCTGATGACAACAATTGGCTGACGCTCTCGGCAACCAGCGGAACTGCCGGAACCACTCAGGTCGAAATCTCGCTCAAGCAAAACGACGGCGAAAGCCGAAAAACGACGCTCACATTCACCAGCGAGAATGACCTCTATCGGTTCCAGGTGTCGCAAAGCGCACTGACCACTGGATTCGACACTCCGACCTACTATTTCTACACGACGTTCGGAACCATGCCTACGCTCTACGCCGGTCTGCACCTGCTTTCGCACAACCACCGAAGCTATGTCTTCTACGAGCGGAGCAAGACGTTCGATCCGGTACAGTTCCCCTCCTATGCCACGGTCTTTGCAGCGGAAGACCTTACGCAAAACGCGACCGTCGAGGATGTGGAGCGGATGCGCGACATCATGAAGGGTATCATCCTGGAGATCAACCGTCTGGACCCCACAGCCGTATTCGGGCTCTATGTGGATGATCTGCGTTGCCGACTGGGTTACGACTGGTTTGTGGCCCAAGGGATCGACTCCTCGCGCGTAAAGGTCACCATGCTCTCCGACGGCACCGGGACCTACAACAATTTCTATAACTATTTCGGCAACGAGGCCTCTGCACAACAAAACTGGGAGAACTATGCCGCCGAGGTCGAGGCGCTCGACTGGAATCACGGCGGACGCTATCCCATTACGCGAGCCATTCTTCCCGAGTTCGAATCCTACACCTGGCCCTACTATCTGGCCACCCGTCCGGGTTATCGGTTGATGTTGCAAGACCGCTCGCTGCTGGAAACCGAAAGCAGTTTCATCCGCGAACAGATCGACCTCATGAAGATCGAAAGCATACAACCCTATCAGATGCTGGCCGCCCTTCCCAAGGCACAACAACAGCAATTCTACCGCATGGCATCGTTCGACCGTGATCACTTCGCCGCGCTGTTCGAACAATCGGCCAAGCCCAATCTGATCATCATCGGCACCAACGGGCAGGCCGACGCACAGCGGAATTACGTCTCACAGGTGGTGGAAAAATATGGCGACAGCTACGATATCTTCTTCAAACCCCATCCCTCGGATCTTTCATCAGTCGGATACGAGGAGGAGTTCCCGGGGCTGACCCTCCTGCCGGGACAGATGCCGTTTGAGATCTTCGTCTGGTCGCTGATCGATCAGATCGACCTGATCGGGGGCTACTCCTCGACGGTATTCCTTACGGTACCGCTCGAGAAGGTGGGATTCCTTTTCGCCCCCAATGCCGAAAGTTTGGCCCGTCCGCTCAACCTGTTGTTCCAGAACGTCCAAGGGATCGACTGGATCCAATAGTCTTCATTCTCGTGACGGATCTGTTTCCGAGGACAAGCCTTCACGATCCATCGTTTAACAAATGTAAAGTAAGGGAGGATTCCTGAACATTCAGGAATCCTCCCTTGCTTTCTGACTCCAGCCTGCACCTCGCTCCGAGGTCCACGCCGAAGAATCTATCTCTCTCCTTCCGAGCGATTAATGGCAGCAGCCATCGCCGCAACCGTCACCGCAGGAACTGTGATCGCACCCGCAGTCGCATCCGCCAGCAGCATGGCCACACATCAGATCGGCATCGGTAGCCTCTCGAACGGCCAGAATCTCGCCGCTGAAATCGAGCGTTTTGCCGGCCATCGGATGGTTGAAATCCATCTTCACGCTGTCTGTCAGCACCTCTTTCACCACGCCCAGCAACCGTTGGCCGTCGGCCGTGCTCATCGGGATCTGATTCCCGACGGTCAGCAGTCCTTCCTCGATCACTCCGTTAATCATAAAGACGCTCTTGGGCAGTTCAGCGATAGCCTCTTCGATCACCTCGCCATAACCTTCGGCGGCCGTAAGCGTAAACTCAAACTTGTCGCCAGCCTCCAGCCCTTTGATATTCTCCTCGAACTTGGGCAACAGGTATCCTGCGCCATACACGAATTGAAGCGGACGTTCCGCCGTTGCCGTGTCGACAACCTCACCGTTCACCCTCAACGTATAGGCCAACGATACGAATGTTTTTTCTCCGATTTTCATCTTTTCTTTTCTGTAATATATTAATTTCAAACGTTTACCTCTCTTCTCCATCTATTTCTCATAGAGCGGGGCACAGGTACAGAGCAGGTTGCGGTCGCCATACCCGCCGTCGATCTTGCTCACGTAGGGGAAGAACTTGCTCTCCCGGACCCATGCCAGCGGGAAGGCTGCCTCCATACGCGAATAAGGGTGATTCCACTCCCCGGCGATCTCCGCAGCCGTATGCGGTGCGTTCACCACCAGATTGTCCTCCCGGTTGCCGTTGGCCACAATTGCCTCGCACTCGCGTTTGATGCTCACCATCGCTTCGATGAAACGATCCATCTCGGCCTTGGGCTCACTCTCCGTCGGCTCGATCATGAACGTATCGTGCACGGGGAACGACAGCGTCGGTGCATGGAATCCATAATCCATCAAACGACGGGCCACATCGGCCACCTCCACGCCATAATCGTGGCGGAAGTTCTGCAGATCGAGTATCAGTTCATGCCCCACACGTCCCGTCTCTCCCGTATAATAGGTGCGGAACTCGCTTTCGAGCGCCTTCGACATATAGTTGGCATTCACGATCGCCATCTCCGTTGCACGACGTAAGCCATTGCCGCCGAGCATCTTGATATACGCATACGTGATCGGGAAGATCGACGCACTGCCATACGGAGCCGCCGACACGGCCGTAATACCGTCGCTGCCACCCGTAGCCACCAGCGAGTGGGTCGGCAGGAACGGAGCCAGGTGCTTGGCCACGCAGATCGGGCCTACACCGGGACCACCACCGCCATGCGGGATGCCGAACGTCTTGTGCAGGTTCAGATGGCAGACATCCGCTCCGATATATCCCGGATTGGTCAGCCCCACCTGAGCATTCATATTGGCCCCGTCCATGTAGACCTGTCCGCCGGCATCGTGCACGACATCCACAATTTCGCGGATGCGGCTCTCGAACACGCCGTGGGTCGAGGGATAGGTCACCATGATGCAGGCCAGTTCACTGCTGTACTGCTGAGCCTTGGCCTTGAGGTCCTCCACGTCGATATTGCCATGTTCATCGCAAGCCACCACGACGACCTTCATACCGGCCATCGCCGCCGAAGCGGGATTGGTCCCATGGGCCGAAGCTGGAATCAGGGCAATGTTTCGGTAACCCTGTCCGCGGCTCTGGTGGTAGGCCCGGATCACCATCAGACCCGTATATTCGCCACCCGCACCGGAGTTAGGCTGGAGCGACGTAGCGGCAAAGCCGGTGATCGTTGCCAGGTCTTTTTCCAGTTCGTGGATCATTTCCATGTATCCCTCTGCCTGGTCGCGCGGCACGAAGGGGTGCATATTGCCGAACCCGGACAGACTCAGGGGCATCATCGACGCTGCCGAATTGAGTTTCATGGTGCAGGAACCGAGCGAAATCATGCTGTCGGCCAGCGAGATGTCGCGATGTTCCAACCGTTTGATATAACGCATCAGGTCGGTCTCGCTGCGATACATCCCGAACACCGGTTCGGTCAAGATCGCCGAACGACGCTGCAGGGCAGCTGCCACCGGAGCCTCCGTAATCTTGATATTCTTAGGTGCTTTTTTCAGTGCAGCCTCAGCGAAAATCTCCACCACGGTCTGTACTTCAGCTTCGGTGGTCACCTCATCAAAACTCAGGCGCACATGGCGGTCGTCGGGGTAGAAGAAATTAATCTCCCGCACTAAAGCCGCATCCTGCACCACCGCAGCCTCGGCCTCCACCTCGATCGTATCGAAGAACTCCCGGGTCGAAAGCGTATAGCCCAACCCCTCGAGGGCTTTGGCTACCGTCGCAGCACAAGCATGGATATGGTTGGCAATTTTCTGCAGTCCGTCCGGACCATGGTAAACGGCATAGAACCCGGCCATCGAAGCCAGCAGCGCTTGTGCCGTACAGATATTCGACGTAGCACGCTCGCGCTTGATATGTTGTTCCCGCATCTGGAGCGCCATACGGAGCGCCTTATTTCCCAGCCGGTCTACCGAGACACCGATAATACGGCCCGGCATATTCCGTTTGAAAGCCTCCTTCGTGGTCATATAACCCGCGTGCGGACCGCCGAATCCCATCGGAATACCGAACCGCTGCGAAGAGCCCACGGCAATATCGGCACCCCACTCTCCGGGCGCTTTCAACAAGACGAGGGCCATCAGGTCGGCTACGGCCGTCACCAGAACACCCCGGCTGTGGGCTGCCGCCGCGAAATCATCGTAATCGCGCACCTCGCCGTTGGCTGCAGGATATTGCACGATAGCACCGAACTCCCGACCGCTGAACTCATAGGCATCGAACCGGTCGCGCACGATCTCGATACCGAACGGTTCGCTGCGCGTGAGCAGCACGTCGAACGTCTGCGGGAAGATATTCTCATCGACAAACAGCACGTTACGCCCCTCCTTCACCGCCTCGCGGCTGCGCAGTGCGAACATCATCAGCATCGCCTCGGCAGCGGCCGTTGCCTCGTCCAGCAACGAGCAGTTGCCGATCTCCATGCCGGTGAGCGAAATGGTCATCGTCTGGAAATTGAGCAGCGCCTCCAGACGACCCTGCGAAATCTCGGCCTGATAGGGCGTATAGGAAGTGTACCACGCCGGATTCTCGAACACATTGCGCAGGATCACGGCCGGCGACGCCGTCGGATAGTAGCCCATTCCGATGAACGAGCGGAACTGTTTGTTCTTATCGGCTAAGGCACGGATATGTGCGGCGAATTCATATTCGCTCATGCCTTCGGCAGGCAGGTCGAGCGGTTTGCGCAGGCGGATCGAAGCGGGCATCACCTGTCCGATCAGTTCGTCCACACTTTCTACGCCGATGACATCGAGCATGGGTTTCAAGTCGTTTTCACCGGGTCCCACATGCCGGTCGACAAATTTATCGTATGACATAGAGAGATAATTAAAGGTTGTTAGCTTTATTAAACGGTTACAAAGCTACGAATATTTCCCGAGAGCTCCTTCACGTTTAGCGATTTTAATCAACCTTTTGCTAACAATTTTTCGACGATCACCCCTCGGAGGGTTACACATTGCACCCTCTCACACACCGACACCCGCAGCATGACCTTAATACTGGAAACTGCTGCCGCCGATGAATTCGCGCAGGAGCGACGTCGGTGGAATCTCGTCCGGCGCCACGGGAATGAAATTATCGAGGAATTTGAGCAGGCGCCGAGCCTCGCCATATTCCGGCACCGTATCGGGCACTTCGAGCAGCATCGGCTCCACGAACCGGCGCAGGACCGAAATCTCGTAGAACAGCGACGAGTTGAACATCACGTCGGCGTTCTCCTGATAAGGGAAAATATGCCGATCCTCACCCCGACGCACGCTTTCCCACCGATGGAGTGTCGCCGTAGCGTCGTTGCCTCGGGTGCGGTAATCGCGCACGATGCGGCGCAGCAGGCGGTTGTCGGTCGTAGCGATGCGCGACAGATCGTCCATCGAGATCGAAGTGAAGGCCGAAATGTAGATCTTGAACTTATAGCGATCATCGATCTGCTGCGTCAGTTCAGGATTGAGGCCATGAATGCCCTCAATCACCAACACCGAGCGTTCATCCAGATGCAGCGGCGTGTCGTGATACTGCCGCTTGCCGGTAATAAAGTCATAGCGCGGCACATCGACACTACCACCCGACAACAACGTCGTAAGATGCTCATTGAAAGTCTCCAGATCCAGCGCATGGAGCGACTCGTAGTCATACTCCCCATTCTCATCCAGCGGAGTCTTCTCCCGATCCACGAAATAGTCATCCAGTGAAATGAGTACGGGATTCAGCCCCAGAATACGCAACTGGATGCCCAGACGCTTGGCAAAGGTGGTCTTCCCGCTCGACGAAGGGCCCGAGATCAGCACAATCCGCGCCTCACGCGACCGGTTCGCTTCCAGGATCTGATCGGCGATGCTGCCCAGTTTCTTTTCATGAAACGCCTCGGCGATCTTGATCAATTCGCTGGCATTGCCCTCCAGGACCTTGGTATTGAGCGATCCGATATTCGACACGCCCATCACATCGACCCACTCTTTATATTCGCGGAAAATGTCGAACATCTTGTCCTGATGGATCGCCTCCTCCAGTTCCATCGGATGCGAACGGCGCGGTACGGCCACGTAGATGCCATTGAAATACCTACGGATATCGAACACGTAGAGGTATCCGGTCGACAGGGCCATCGCCCCGAACATGTAGCCCACGATATTGGCCAGGCGGTAAAGGGTCACATAGAGGCGTGGACGGGAATGCAGCAGCGCCAGTTTGTCCGTAAACCCCATCTTCTCGTACAGAGCCTCGGCCTCGGTGGCCAGCACACGCTCCTTGCAGATGGGCAGGTCCTGGGCAATCAGTTCGTGCATCCGCTCCTTGATGGCCTCCACCTCGGCCTGCGAAATATCGGGCTCGCCGTCGATTTCGCAATAGAACCCTTTCGAGACGGCATGTTTAATACGGAACGTCTTGCCCGGATACAAGTCATAGACCGCCTTGCTCAACGTAAAAAAGAGCGTCCGCTGGTAGACGCGCACCCCTTCGAAATGAGTAATGTCGATAAACCGTACCGAGATCGGCTCGAACACCCGGTAGTCCAACTCCTTGAGCCGGTTATTGACATAGGCCGCCAGAAAGGGATAAGCCCCTTTGAGCGACAGAATCTGCACCACATCCTTCAGCGAGGTCCCCATCTCCACGAGCAACTCGCTGTCATTGTTCTCGCAGATGATTTTTATTGCATTTGCCATATCATACTTTTCTTTCTTCCTTCCGGAAACCGGACCAAGTAAAATTAGGAAAAATTCGTACATTTGTCAAAATCAAAAGACATTCAGACATGAAATCGCGAACAATAGGACTCTCCGGAGCGTTAGCTGCCACGCTGTTGCTGCTGGCCGCTTGCTCGCAACCCCTGCGGACCGTCACCATCATCTCCACCAACGACATGCACGCCGCCATCGACCGCATTCCGAATCTGGCTACGCTGGTGGATGGGTATCGAGCCGCCGACTCGGCCAATGTCCTGCTCGTAGACGCCGGCGACCGCTGGACCGGAAATCCCTACGTCGACCTGGCGCCACACCAGTGCGCCCCAATGATCGAACTGACCAACTGGCTGGGATACGATCTGGCCACATTCGGCAATCACGAATTCGACCACGGCATGGACACGCTGGCCGTACGCATGCGGGAGGCACATTTCGAGCAGATCTTGGCCAATGCCGACATGAGCGACACACCGATGCCGCCCGTGAAACCCTACACGTTCCGCACCGTAAACGGACTGAAGATCGGTTTCATCGGACTGGTCACCACGGCCGTCAACGGCCATCCGGACGGCAAACCCGAAAGTTTCGGCAACACCGTTTTTTACGATCCCTATGAAACGGCTCTGCGATACAAGAACCTGCGCGACAGTTGCGACCTGCTGGTGGCAGTGACCCACATCGGCCACGAGGAGGACTCGCTGTTGGCCGTGCAAATGCCCGAGCTCGACCTGATCATCGGCGGGCACTCCCACACGGTAGTTCCCACGGGCAAGGAGATCAACGGCGTAGTGGTGACCCAGACGGGCAAAAGCCTCCGCTATGCCGGCATCACGACCCTCACGCTGAAAGGCAAAAAAGTGATCAGCATCGACAACCGCCTCGTGCAACTCGACACCATAGCCCCCTCGCCCCGTTATGCCGCCAAAGTGGCCGAATACAACGCCAACCCGGCTCTCACACGGGCAGCAGGCAGCACCCGGGAGGCCATGAACCGTACGGCGCTGCTCAACTTCTTCTCCGACATCATGCGTCAAGGGACGAAAGCCGACATTACGTTCTACAACCTGGGCAGTGTGCGGATCAATTCACTGCCCGAGGGAGATATCTCCGTGGCCGATATCTTCG
>CALYBN010000145.1 GCA_944414825.1 uncultured Rikenellaceae bacterium | reverse complement strand
CCGAGCAGGCATAGAGAATCGGCGAGTCGAAGCTCTTGATTCGGTTGTTCTCGATGGTGATGTTGCGGTGATAGGGTTTCTCGGGGTCCAGATACTGGCTTTCGATCTGGGGATCGATCTGGATCAGAGCCGCAAATTTGCCGCCGCCATAGTTGCAGTCTTCAAAGACATTGTTGCGGATGGTCACATCCTGCACCGGGCCCGATTCGTACCAGAAATTCACGTCGCCCGAGATACGGATGGCCATCATCATCGAACTGAAATAGTTGTCCTCGACCAGCACCTTTCCCGGGGTCGAGATCAGGATGCTCCGGGCACGGTTCTCCAACACGCGGTTGTTCACAAAGTCGAGCGACGCACTCCAGCTGAGGTTGTCTATTCCAAAACCGGGTTCGAGCACTCCGGCCACCTCCCGGTCGAATTCGAAACGATAGTAACGGTCATGGATCCGCTCCGCTTCGACAACGGTTGCGGTGCCCACCTGACTCAGCGTCCGGTTGTCCGTGAAACCGACCTTATCACCCTTCTCGGCAAAATTATAGCCATACTGATGAGGATGGATCGGTTCGGCATATACGGTGCGGCCTTCGACACGGATCACCTTCAGGTAGACCCCGTGGACGTTGGTCGCATCATCCAACATGTGCGCAAAGCTGCAGTCACGGATCACGATCTTACCTTTGCAGTTGGCAAAATGCGTCGCATCGGCCGTCGTGGAGACATGGCGTCCCGGGGCTGCCGTGATCTTCATCCCGATCACCGAGATATTCTCCGACCGTTCGCCGATCACACCCATGGCTCCCGCATGGAGAATGGTCAGATCCGTCAGGTTAATATCCCGGCAGGCATAGATCCGGATAGCCGGGGACAGACGATTTTCCAAATGACGCCCCTTGTCTACGTAGATTGCTCCCACCGGAGGCAGTTTTTTACTGCTCTTCGAGGTAATCTCCACCACGCCGGGGCTCACCTCCCGGGCTCGGATTGAGAGCGGCGGAAGATTGAATGTTTGCGTATTATAATAAGGTGCACGCGTCTGCCGGTTCCAGAAAATATTCTGCCCGGCCGGCACCGACCAACCCTCGCCCACAATGTTCAACACACCGTCCTGCACCGAATAATGGAATCCGTCGAGGACCTTGATGCGGAAACTCTTGCTCGACTCATCCACCGAGATCACCTCGCCCTCCAGATGGAACGGATACTCCCAGTTCACCGTGAACCCGCGCAGCGTGATATCCTGCGACCTCTCCAACATAAAAGGAATGATCCGCCCGTGAAAAACGAAAGTCGAGCCGTTCCCCTCGATAACTATGCCTTTTTTACCGATCAACGGGAAGGGCGTATATTTGATTCCGTTGTCATTGTTGGTAATGGCACAGAACTGCAGGGCGGCACCCTCCGTGTGAAAATGATAAACTCCCTTCGGAAAAACGATCGTGGTATTGGCATCCACGCTGTCGACAATCGCTCGCACGACTGGAGTAGCTTGCATGGGATCAACGCCATGGTCGGCCACATTGACTACTGCTGCCGACGCCATATTTAGCGAAAAGAAAAACAGCAGAAACGGAATCGAAATTCGAAACATAAAGTTCATAAAGATATGTTTGGTTTAGTTTGTATAAATCGTTTATTCGGGCAAAATCAGAGACAGGCTCCATCTTTTCGAGACCATAACAAAGATAAGCGACCGGTTTTCGAGTTTTTATTAGAAACATAACGAATATTTGCTCATACGTAACCAAATTCCCCTCTCACACACCTTACTCATTTTATGTTGCAAACGTGTCAATGTGTGATTCGTATGAGCAAAAACAATCTCGCCCGATTCTCTAATTTTGTTTCAACCTAAACCGACCACACGTTCTTTCACAAATTTTATCAACCCGGTCACACTCGTGCAAAACGCTCTTAAAAACTATAACCTTAAAATTTTATCAAATGAAAAGAAGACTACTATTTAGCATTTCTTTGACATTTCTTCTTCTCTCCCAAGCTGTTTCTGCCATAGCAGGCATCAAAATCACGGGGCGGGTCACGGACGAGAACGCCCAACCGATCATGGGAGTCACCGTCGTCGAGAAAGGATCAAACAAAGGAACCACGACAGACCTGAACGGAAATTATGCTATTGAAGTCAAATCAAACTCCTCCGTACTACGATTCTCCTATCTGGGCTATAAAACCCAACACATCACCGTGGAGAAAAAGACCCGGATCGATGTCAAAATGGAACCCGACGTCAATGAAATCGACGACGTGGTGGTGATCGGTTACGGCGTAGTCAAGAAAGCAGACCTGACCGGTTCTGTCGCCTCCCTCAAGATGAAAGATTTCGAAGAGAGCAACGTTGCATCGTTCACCAGTGCACTGACCGGACGACTGCCGGGCGTATTGGCCATCCAAAACGGTGGAGCCCCCGGAGCCGGTATCGATATCAAGGTCCGTGGAGCAAGTTCGGTGAGTGCCGGAACTTCGCCGCTCTATGTCATCGACGGTATTATGATGGACAACTCCTCTTCCGAAATTCTGGGCGCCAGTCGTAAAGGTGACGAAGGACTCGACCCCATGGCCACGATCAATCCAGACGACATCGAGTCGATCGAAGTGCTCAAAGATGCATCGGCAACAGCCATCTACGGTTCACGTGGAGCCAACGGCGTCATCATCATCACCACCAAATCAGGGAGCGAATCTTCGGGTGGAACCGCTGTTCGTTTTTCTGCAAAATTCGGCGTTGACTACAAACCGCAAAAACGCATCGAGGTGCTCAACGGGGAAGAGTATGAAGACTACATGCGTTTCATGTGGCCCCTGCCGACTGATTTCGTTCCTGGGGAAACCGAACTCGGCGAAAATCTGGCCAAATACTGGAACGCCGACGGGACTCCCAAACGCAGCGGCGTCAATACTGTTTGGCAGGACGAGATAATGAAACCGGCCTGGAGTCAGGATTATAACGTCTCACTCTCCGGAAGAGCCGGCAAAACAGCCTACTACGCCTCGCTCGGTTATCTGGACAAAGACGGAATGGTCAAATCAACCAACATGAACCGTTTCTCATACAACACAAAAATCGACACCCAAATCAAACCCTGGCTGAAAATGGGAGTCAACCTGAACGGTTCGATCACGAACAACACCGGTATCATCTCGGCCCACACCCAAACCAACAGCGGTTTGTTCACCCAAATGCTGATTTTCCGTCCAAACTTAGCCTCTGACGACTTCGGCGACGAGACCCTGTCGGACGACGATCCGGGCAATCCGCGCAACAATCCGGTCAACAATATTAAGAACATCCTGCAAAGCACCAACGCCCGCCGTACGCAAGGGAGCACCTACCTGGTCATAACACCGTTGAAAGGGCTCGAGATCAAATCCACTTTCGGCGGTTACTTCACCGAAGCCAAATCCAAGAACTTCTACTCGGCCGATTCCGGCCCCGGACGTCTGACCGACGGCGAGGTTACCCACGGGACCAGCCGCGTCACCAACTGGCTCAACGAAAACATCGTAACCTATAACAAAACCTTCAACAAGAAACACACGCTAACCGCCATGGGAGGTATCACCTTCCAGAAAACTATCACCGACGGTTTCTCGACCACCGGGACCAATATCAAGATCGATTCCCAGAAAGAGGAGAGCCTGCCGTTTTCCGAGTTGTTCAACTCTACTTCGGGACTCTACAAAAGCCAATTGATGTCCTATCTGGGACGACTCAATTATAACTACGACGACCGCTACCTGCTTACGGCCAGTATCCGTGCCGACGGCTCGTCCAAATTCCCCAAAGGGAACAAATTCTCCTACTTCCCCTCCGGCGCCGTAGCATGGCGCATCAGCGAAGAGGAGTTCCTGCGCAACGCCCACTGGCTCGACATGCTCAAGATCCGCGCCAGCTATGGTCAGACCGGAAACCAGTCCATCAACAACCTCGCCGCATTAGCTACTCTGGGGAAGGTCTATTACAACTTCAATGGTGAAGTGGGCGGCAGTCCCTATGTCGACATCGGGACCATTCTCTCCGGTATTGGCAACGGCTCGCTCAAGTGGGAAACCACCACACAATACGACGCAGGTATCGACCTGAATATGTTCGGCAACCGCGTAGTCATCACAGCAGACTATTACTACAAACACACCACAGACCTGCTCATTACCGAACAGTTGGCCGGGATCAGTGGATTCGAAAGCGTCGTTCGCAACATTGGATCGGTCAACAACCAAGGTGTGGAGTTTACACTTTCGACACTCAACATTAAGGGTAAGAATTTCCAGTGGAGCAGCGACCTGAACATCTCCTTCAACCGCAACCGGGTAATTGATATCGGTAGTGGCGACCGCATTGCCGTAACCCCCGACGCCATCATGCAAGGTCATTATCCGGATGTTTTCTACGTTCGCGAGGGCTATCCCATCGGCGCCATGTTCGGATACAAAACAGACGGACTGTACCAGTTGAGCGATTTCGAGGATTTCTATGTTGACGGCCAGTTTATCACCGATCCTGCCGAACAAAAACGTATCTACAATGAGATCAAGGCTGACGGCACCCGTACCTTCACCCTTCGTGAAGGCGTAGAAGGCCGCGGCGGCGACGTCCTCGAACCGGGCTACCTGAAGATTCTCAATAAAAGCGATGAAAAGGTCTACCTGGGCAGTGCCGAACCGAAATTCTTCGGCGGATTCTCCAACCGATTCACCTATAAGAATTGGGAGTTGAGCGTTTTTCTGCAATTCTCCTACGGCAACAAACTCTTCAATGTTAACCACGGTCTGCTCCATTCACGTTCCACGTTCAACATCGAACGCGACTACTACGAGAATATGTGGACCATCGACAACCAATCGGGGACCATGCACTATTACGGCGACGGCCTGGGCCGGGAGTATCCCACCGATCTTCAGGCAGAAGATGCATCGTATCTGAAAGTCAAAGATATCACTCTGACTTATTCTCTGCCGCGCAAAGTACTCAACCGGATCGGGATGAAGAGCGCCAAGGTTTTCGTTTCGGGGAAAAACCTCTTCACGTTCACCAAATATACGTGGTACGACCCGGAATACGCTTCGCGTAACACACTGACTTCAGGTTTGGATCGTTACTCGTATCCCACAGCGAGAACATTCATGTTTGGTGTTTCCTTTAATTTCTAACCTGCAAAATCTAGAATAAATCATGAGAAAGTTCATAAAATATATCTTCCTGTCGATCTCCGTACTGGGCATGTTTTCGTGCGAAACAGCTTTTCTGGACAACCCTTCGTATACGGACCTCACCACAGACGGCTATTATCAGACTCTGGACGAGTATGAAAATGCCCTGATCGGCTGCTACTATTACATCTGCGGCCGCGGAACCACCAAAGAGGGGACCTATGCTGTCGGCATGCCGGTGGTCGGCGAAGCCGGTACTGATGAATGTTACATCAATTATAGCAAGGGCGCATCCTGGGAATGGGCCACACAACTCGACTCCTATACACAGTTAAACCCTAACAACAACGGGCTTCAGGAGATCTGGCAAAACGCCTACAAATCGATCAACAATGCCAACATGATCATTACCCGAATCGCGGCCATGAGCGAAGAAGAGTTGGAAGCCACTCCCCGTTATAAGGAGATCCGGGCCGAAGCTTCGTTCCTCAACGCACTCTGGTATTTCAATCTGGTCCGCATTTTCGGAGGGGTCCCCTTGCGTACTGAACCCTCGAATGCAGATGAAGATTTCAATAAAATCGACCGCTCCACGATCCAGGAAGTATATGCATACATCGAAGAAATGCTCGACTATGCAAAACAGAACCTCCCCGACAATAACGCAGGAAGATACGGCACCAGCTACAAAATGTCTGCCTATGGTCTCTCTGCCAAAGTCAACCTCCACATCGCCTCGTCGATGAATCTGCTCACCATTCCGGAAGAGGTGAAACTCGGAGGCATCAACTCCTACGACTGGACCCTCGAACGCAAAACCAAAGAGGAGACCATCATCCATTATTATACGGCCGCACGCGACGACGCACGGGTCGTATTGGACCACTTCGCTCCGGATTATCTGATGCCGGAATTCACCGACTGTTTTTATCCCAACGAGAGTTCAGCGGAGATTCTGTTCGAAGGAGTCATGTCCACGGGTCTTTCTGTCGAGCAGGGCGGCTGGTTTGGTTCGCTGTTCGGCCCGAAAGGCAACTCGGCCAACGGTGGCGGGCAACACGTTATTTACCACATGGGCTCTCCCGTTCTGGACAACTTCACCATGACTACCAGCGGAGCCGCAGCCAGTCCGGAATACTCGTCACTCGACGGACGTTTCATGTGGACCATCTCGACCTACTCCCTTGCCGCAGGAGGAGTCGCCTCCCCCATCAAAACAGCACAAGCCTACAAACAGACCGAGATCGGCAAGTTCCGCATCGATGCTCCAGCACCCTACAACCAGGACCGGACCCCGGTCAACAATCCGATTCTGCGCGTTTCGGACATCTGCCTTGTACATTCCGAGGCTCAGGCAGAACTGGATAATTTTGCCGGGAGAGGCATCACGGACGAAGCTCTCGAATTCCTCAACGTGGTACGCGCACGGGCCGATGTTCCGCTTTATGACAAAACCACCATCCTGCAGACTCTGACCTATTCCCAGAAGGCTAAACACGGCAACCGCGAGATGAAAGGCTATACACCCACCACGGATATTGAATTCTTCCGCCGCGCCATCCTCAACGAACGGATGCTGGAGCTGCTGGGCGAAGGACACCGGTGGTTCGACCTGGTCCGTATGGGACTTTTAACCTCAGTAGTGCCTGCTGCCGCCGAATATGCCAGCAATACGGGGACCACTTCGAAGAATATTACGAATCCTGCTAAACAAGTTCAGTCTTTCCACATCTTCCGTCCGATTCCGAGCCGGGAGATCTCCATCCAGGGCAATTATCTGGTTCAAAATTACGGATACAACTAGCAGTTTTAGATCACGATGAATACCGAATTAAAATTTCTTTTGTGCGGCGCAGGGCTGTTTGCTCCAGCCCTGAATGCCGCCGGACAGGATACACAGCCGAACATTCTGTTCATCATGGCCGACCAATGGCGGAAACAGGCGGTGGGTTTCATGGGCGAGGACCCGGTGCAGACACCCAATCTGGATGCGCTGGCACAGATGGCCGTTGCGTTCGACAACGCCTTCTCGAACAACCCCGTCTCGGGGCCCAACCGCGCCTGCATGCTCACCGGCAAATATACCATCAACAATGGCGCCTGGGCCAACAACGTTCCGGCCGATCCGCAGGACGAGTCGTCGCTGGGGCGCCTATTCAAACAGGCCGGTTACCAGACAGGATATGTCGGCAAGTGGCACATCAACGGCGTCGAGGACATGGTGACCGATCCCACCCGCAGACACGGCTTCGACTTCTGGTTCCAGTCAATCGCCCACAACCACTTCAGAGGCAACTACTACGCACCCCACATCTCCGACAAACGCTTTTCGGTCGAAAAATGGGGTCCTGAGTACGAAACCGAAACCGCGATCGAATATCTGAAGAGCGTGGGCGACAAACCCTTCTGCCTGGTGGTTTCCTATGCCCCGCCCCACACCGGTGGCGGACCCGGATTCGAAGACCGCTACCAACCCGGAAAGCCCTACCGCCTGGGATACGGTTATGCCGCTCCTGCGCAGTACGAAAAGCTCTATCAGGACGATTATGCAGAACACCTGATCCGGCCCAACATCCTGCCCACCGGCAACGATCCCCGAACCAACTGCTATGCACATGCCGTTCCGGGCTATTTCGGCGCCATCACCTCGATCGACGAACAAGTAGGTCGTCTGGTGGAATACCTGCGCCAAAGTGGCAAACTGGAGAATACGATCATCGTTTTTACGGCGGATCATGGCGAGATGATGGGCTCCCATGGGCTGATGACCAAAGGCGTACCGTTCGAGGAGTCGGTCGGCGTACCGATGATCATCGCCTGGAAGGGCAAGATCGCTCCGGCCCGGCAACATTGTGTCATCAACTCCATCGACCTGCTCCCCACGCTTCTGGGACTGGCCCAACTGCAAATCCCCGCCTCGACCGACGGCACCAATTACGCACCGCTGCTGCTGGGCGAGAAGTTCAACACCCCGAAATATGCCTTCGCCGAGTTCAATTTCGGAGGCGTAGGTGAGGCATGCCGCCCGTGGCGGGCCGTCTTTTCGGAGGATTTTGTCTACATTCTGGCCGGCGAATGCAAATTCAAGCAAGCCTTTGCACCCGAAGGATACGTTCTCTTTGACCGCAAGAAGGATCCCTATCAGATGCATCCGATTACCCGCTCGATGGGATACGACGAGGTCATCGACCGCTACCACGCCATTCTCAAGGCACACTTGGAGGAGCTGGGCGATCAATTCCTGACTACGATGTGGCATACGCCCACGCTGCCCTCGAAACCTACGCTCAACAAGGAGAATGTCGACCCCAACTGGAATGACGACTTCCTGCAACGCAAACAAAAGAGAGACAATCGCAAATAGAGGAAATCTTCATTAGCACAAAGGGAAGGGGCGATGCCATTGTGGCATCGCCCCTTTTGCCTGTACTCACCCAGGCCGCCGGCATCTTCCGGAGAAATGACATTTCCGGGCGAAAAAATCCTCTACCATAACCATGCAAGCCAAAAACAGGCCTTCTTATCAGAAAATTTGCTACTTTTACGGCAAATAGCGATATCATTATGAAAAAGACTGTTCTGATCACAGGCGCCACCTCCGGCATCGGAGAGGCAACGGCCCGAGCCTTCGCCGAAGAGGATTACCACATCATCATCACCGGCCGCCGCTATGAGCGACTACGCGAGTTGAAAAAAGAACTGGAGGCCGAGTTCCCGATCGAAGTGCTCCCGCTGGGATTCGATGTCCGCGACCGTCATCAGTGCGAAGCCGCTCTGGACTCTTTGCCCGAAGGATTCCGCCATATCGACATCCTGGTCAACAACGCCGGGCTGGCTGCCGGACTGGAACATATCGACCAGGGCGACACCAACGACTGGGAAGCCATGATCGACACCAATATCAAGGGACTGCTCTACGTCACACGCCTGGTGGCTGAAAAGATGGTCAACCGGGGCAGCGGCCACATCGTCAACCTCGGATCGATCGCCGGCACAGAGCCTTACGAAAACGGAGCCGTCTACTGCGCCTCGAAACACGCCGTACACGCTCTGAGCCAGGCAATGCGGGTCGACCTGCTGAGCCACGGCATCAAGGTAACCGAGATTCGTCCTGGGATGGTCGAGACGGAATTTTCGCTGGTTCGGTTCCATGGCGACCGCGAACGGGCCGACAATGTCTATCATGGGGTCACACCGCTCACGGGCGACGACATCGCGGAAGCGATCCTCTGGGCCGTGAGTCAACCCGCCCATGTCAACATCAACGAGATCGTTATCATGCCTACCCAGCAGGCCAACGCCTACTACACCTACCGCAAACCGGGGAAAAACACCAAAAAGAACAAATAACCGAAAAAAAACGTATCTTTGCAGCCACGATCGCCCGACACAATAAGACGACCCGGGGGATCGTTTCTTACAGAAACAAACTTTTAAAACAGAGAGAAAACCATGTTTCCTATCCTTGGAATCAATATCGAATGGGTGCTGATCATCGTGATCGGCATCGTGGGCATCATCGTCCAGGTGCGCCTGCAATCCGTGTTCAAGAAATACTCACACGTCATGTTCCCGGGCGGACTCACAGGCCGTGAGGTAGCCGAAAAGATGCTGCGCGACAACGGCATCTACGACGTACAGGTCACCTCGACCCCCGGGCACCTGACCGACCACTATGATCCGCGCAACAAAACCGTCAACCTGAGCGAAAGTGTCTACAACAGCAACTCTGTAGCAGCTGCGGCTGTAGCGGCTCACGAGTGCGGGCATGCCGTGCAGCATGCGCGGGCCTATGCCCCGCTGGAACTGCGTTCACGTCTGGTGCCGCTGATCAGTTTCTCGTCAATGTGGTCAACGTGGGTCATCATCGCCGGTATCCTGCTGATCAATTCGTTCCCGTTCCTGTTCTGGCTCGGAATCCTGATGATCGCCCTCTCGGCACTCTTTTCGCTGATCACACTGCCCGTGGAGTATAACGCCTCGGCCCGCGCACTGGAGTGGCTGCGCACCAGCCGCACCCTGCAGGGCGAGCAGCTCGGACAGGCCAAGATAGCCCTCTCGTGGGCCGCCCGCACCTACCTGGTAGCCGCCCTGAGTGCCATCGCCACGCTGCTTTATTACTTGAGTTTCGCCCGTCGGGATTAACGCCATGCGGGTACTTATCCAACGGGTCCGAAAAGCTTCCGTCTCGATCGGAGGAGCGTTGCACTCCTCGATCGGAGGCGGATTGCTCGTCTTTGTAGGGATTGAAGAGGCCGACGGCCCCGACGACATCGCTTGGCTGGTGAAAAAGGTGGCACAGCTGCGCATCTTCGACGATGCCCAAGGGGTGATGAATCTCGACGTCACGCAGGCCGGAGGCCAGGTGCTGGTGGTGAGTCAGTTTACACTGATGGCCTCGACCAAGAAAGGAAACCGCCCCTCCTACATCCGGGCTGCGGGTGAAGCAACAGCCGTACCACTCTACGAACGGTTCACAGCTGAACTCTCCGCAACGCTGGGACACCCCGTAGCGACAGGTGTCTTCGGCGCCAATATGCAGGTCGAGCTACTCAACGACGGCCCGGTTACCATCTGGATCGACTCCAAACAGCGGGAATAACCGCCGCCATATTTCTACAACCATTTTTTCCACTTGAAATAGGCATAGGTCAGCAACGACACCACGATCATGAGTATCAGCGCCAGGAAGAATCCCAACTTTTGGTGGGAACCTGGGATAAATTCGAAATTCATACCGTAGATACTGGCAATGGTCGTGGGCGGCATGAAAAACAGGGCTGCGATCGTAAAAATCTTGGTCACGTTGTTCTGCTCGATGTTGATCAGACCCAGGGCCGTATCCTGCAAATAGTCCAGACGTTCGAAACTGAAATCGGCATGGTTAATCAGCGAGTTGACGTCCTTGATCATCAAGGTCAACTTGGGATAGATATCGTTCGGGAAACGTTCACTGCGCAGGATGCCCGACAACACACGCTGCCGGTCGAAAATATTTTCCCGCACCAACATCGTATTCTCCTGCAGCGTATTGATCCGTTTGATCACCTC
>CALYBN010000144.1 GCA_944414825.1 uncultured Rikenellaceae bacterium | reverse complement strand
GACTGGAACATCCGTGGCCAATCAATACGTTCCCGTTGATGCCCAATACCGGGGTTCCTCCCACGCTTTCGTAGTTCAATTGATCGATAAAGGTGTTGCTGACTCCCTGCGTTTTGGCAATCTCGTAGAAACCTTCGGCCATTTTCAGAATGGTGTTCCCTACGAATCCATCGCATACTACTACGTCGGCGTATTCGCCCGTAAAAATATGCCTCGATTCGATATTGCCGACAAAGTTGAATTGTCCTCCTTCCGACATCAACTCGTGAGCCGCTTTGGTCGCAAGATTCCCTTTTTCCCGTTCTTCGCCGATATTGAGCAGGGCCACGCGTGGGTTCTCGATCTTGAGAACGTTCTGGGCGTAGACGCTCCCGATGATGCCGTACTGATAGAGTACGTCGGGTTTGCAATCCACGTTCAGACCCACGTCAAGCAGGACCACTCGTCCTCCCTGTACGGTCGATATGCTGGCCGAGATCGTCGGGCGAATGATCCCTTCGATCTGCTTGACCGTATACATGCATCCGACCATCATGGCTCCGGTGCTGCCGGCGCTGGCGAACCCATCGATCTTGCCTTCGGCCAAATGCCTGAAGCCTACGACCACACTGGAATCGGTCTTTTTTGCAAAAGCCTGGGCGGGATGGTCATTCATCTCGATAACCTCCGTCGTATGAACGATTTCGAACGTATCAGGCGGACAATTCTCTGCTCGCAGAATGGCTTCGATCTGCGCTTTGTCGCCGAACAAGACAATCCGGCTCTCGGCTGCAATCTCTTTCGATGCCTCAATAGCACCTTTGACGACTGCTAGCGGAGCATAATCGCCGCCCATCGCATCTATCCCTATTCTTAGCATGGTGTGACCTGCTTGGTTAGTCCGATGGTGCTATTCGGCTTTTTTCTCGATAGCCAGTTTCCCCCGGTAAAAACCGCACTCGGGACATACATGGTGATACAGAACAGCTGCACCGCAGTTCGAGCATACAGCTACCGTAGGTGCAGTGGCTTTGTAGTGGGTTCTTCTTTTATCTCTTCTGGTCGAGGAGATTTTGTGCTTAGGATGTGCCATGGTCTAAAAAAAATTATTAAGTTTTACTTTTGTAATTGCTCTTTTATTTCACGAAGTTTGGCCCATTGCGGGTTTTCTTCCATTTTCTGTTCTGCAGGTTGTTGGATGATCCGGTCGAACTCCTCTTCGCTGACAATCCGGAACCGCGAGAGCATGTCCGGATCGCAGGTCGGTTTGCCGTCCGCCCCGTCGGGATGCACCCGCTGGTAAGGCAGGCTCAATACGATACTTTCATAGATATATCGAGCGAGATCCACCTCATTTTCGGCCGGGCTGATCCACATTACTTCACCGTCAGACTCTTCCGAACTTTCGGAAACACGGATAATAAGCCTCCCTGAGAAACTTACCGGGAGGTCACAATCATCCAGACAACGGTCACAGACCACCGTCGCATAGCCCTGCATAGTGAAATCAAGGGTCAGCAACGCTGCCGCTTTATCTGCAGCTACGGTGATCTTCACCTTGCCGCCTTTGATTTCCGAACCTTCGAACGCGGCGAAAAACCGGTCGTCGGCTGTAAATTCAAAATGGTGTTTCCCAACACTTAAACTTTTGAACGGTATGCTGTATTTTTTCAGTGCATCCATGTTTATATCTCTGCAAAGAGGCTACAAAGTTATATAAATATAACGGATTTGCAAAGTTTTTCTGCTTTTATGCGTTGATCCGGAGTGTGGAAGATCCTGTTATGGGAGATCTTCTTATGTGTTGAAAGGGTTTTATCATAAGCAGATTGTTCCGTTACGGGGGATTGTTTGATTTTTTTGTGCAGGTCGGAACGATCCGTGTAAAAGTGCAGAAGAAATAATTGGGCGGAACGGTTTTTATGATAACTTTGCAGTGATAAATTTAAACATCGGGATTTTGCCAGAGAAAAAGATGAGCCGAGACGCCCGGCTCTTTTCCGAACAATCCGGATATACGGTAGAGCTTTTCTGTGATTATTCACAGTGGTGGCGTTATAATCTATATGTTGTTGTGATCGGTTATGATCACAATGGGGAACGGGTCTGTTACAGAAATCTGGTAGACCGTGTCTACGATATTGCCGAAGTAGGCGTGACCCGTTCGGCCCCGGCAGATTACGACCCGTTGCGTCCGGTGAAACTAGAGAGTGGCCCGTGTGCTTATGCCGATGTTTATCTTTATGTAGTCCCCAATACCTTCCCGGATTCGGAGTTTATCAAGGATTCTCCGGCATTTAATCTGGTTTTGCAGGTGAGTGCCGGCGGCCGTGTGCTGGAACGTTCAGAGCATCAGGTGAATCAGTGGGGAGGTCTTACCGTAGTTGCCCATCGTATCGATCAGGGGGAATAATTTTGGGCTGGCGAGGCTTTCGTGTCGGTCGAGGATGATCGGCAGATATGCCTGATGAGATCTGTCACGTATTCTGTGGCAGAGAGCCGTATTATCTGTTTTTTGTAAGAAGGAGGGAGAATTTTGGCATTTTATTTGTCATTATTCGGAATTGTATATTGTTAGGAATAAAATATTGCTATTTAACATTTTTATGACGGTTTGCCGATCGAACAACGTATGAAATAAAGGGGTTATTTTATCAGTTGTATTTTTTAAATCGTTTCGCAAGCGGTGTCCGGATCATTCTGGCACCATGGGTTTAAGATTCTCCTTCCGTTCTGCCCGTGCTAATCGGTCCGGATGGATCCCAGAGAAGGATCGAGACTTTTCTCTATCGAGCATCATCCCTGTGCATGGCCAGGAGGATGAGATGGTTCGGAGGATGCGAGCCGACTTGCCAGGGCGGGTTTTCCCGCCCTGATTTTTTGTGCACCCCGGATAAAATCCGTACTTTTGCATACAGTATGGAACGCCGAACCCTGTTGCATAAGATTTCATCAGCTTTGGAGCCGCTGTATGACCGCCGCGAGGCCTCTGCGATTGCCCGCCTGGTGGTGGAACAGTTGTGTGGACTCAGCCGGGTAGATTTTGCACTCGAGCCGCAGGCCGAGACGGCATGGACACCAGCCCTGGAGGATGCCCTACGTCAACTGACGGCCGGCCGGCCGGTACAGTATGTATTGGGGAAAACCCTGTTCTGCGGCCTTCCGATGAACGTGCGTGAGGGGGTGCTGATCCCGCGTCCCGAGACCGAAGAACTGGTGGAGTGGATCGTGTCGGAACAGACCGCTGCCGGAGTGCGTGTACTGGATGTCGGGACGGGAAGTGGCTGTATAGCTGTGGCTTTGGCTCACCGCTTGGCTGCGGCCCGTGTGACGGCACTCGACGTATCGGAGACAGCGCTGGCGATTGCAGCCGGGAATGCGGCGCAGAATCAGGTGGAGGTCCACTTCCTGCAAGCCGATGTCTTGACACCGATCGATACGTGGGGCCTTGATTATGAATTTCCGGAGCGAGGATTCGATCTGATAGTTTCCAATCCGCCGTATGTGCCGGCGAGCGATCGGGAGAGCATGCAGGTGAACGTGCGGGATTACGAGCCGGCCGGAGCGCTTTTTGTGCCGGACGACGATCCGTTGCTATTCTACCGCGCCATTGCGGGGCATGCCCGGCGACTGTTGCGGCCGGGGGGAACGCTCTGGTTTGAGTGCTACGAACGACTGGCAGAGCCACTGGCGGTATGGTTGTCTGAACGTGGCTTTGTGGAGGTGCAGATACGACAGGATATGAACGGAAAAAATCGCATGGTACGATGCCGAAAAGAGTAAATATAGATAATAGGGCCCTGACCGATGCAGAAATCCGGACGCCTCGGGAGCGGAAAACCAAAACTTCCGAGCAGGCGCTCCGCACGTTGATGAACCTGTGTGCCAAGAGCGAGAAGTCGAGCGGCGATGCCCTGCGCCTGATGGCCCGCTGGGGCGTACCTCCGTCCGAGCGGTCGAAGGTGCTCTCTACGCTCGTGGCACAACGTTTCATCGACGATAACCGCTATGCTGGGGCCTACGTTCGCGAGAAGAGCCGTCTGAGCGGATGGGGTGCCTACAAGATTCGGGCAGCGCTCGCGGCCAAGGGCATTGCCCGCGAGATTATCGACGAGGCGCTGGCCCAATGTGACCGCTCGTCTTCGGCCGAACGGTTGGCCGAGATGCTTCGGCGGAAACGGCGCTCGCTGCGTGAGGTGGGTTACCCGCTCAAGGGTAAGCTGATGCGCTACGGCCTCAGCCTGGGTTATGAGTATGATGCGGTGGCCGAGGCGGTTGAGAAATTGATGGATCAAGAAGATGATAATACATTAGAATGAAGATAATGATAACCAGTTTGTGTTGCCTGTTGCTGAGCCTGACCTCGCCGGCGGAGATTGCTTCGTCGGTCAGAATGGCTCTGCAGGAGGCTGCCCGCAATGTCTCCTATGCGGGATACTATGGATCGCCGCTCGATCTGGACCTTTACCTGTCGGCCAATTTTGCCGAGATGCGTAGCAATCACTTCCACTCGGGTATCGACATCAAAACCGGCGGTGTGGAAGGCAAAGTGGTCCGGGCCGTGGCCGATGGTTATATCTCCCGGATCGGGGTGGTGCCGGGCGGATTCGGCCGGGTGCTCTATATTGCTCATCCCAACGGTACGACATCGGTCTACGGACACCTCCAGCGCTTTACGCCCGAGATCGAAAAGTATGTCAACAACGAGCGCTATCGCCAACGGCGGCATCAGATCGATCTTTACCTGGGTCCTAAGACCTTCCCTGTGAAGAAAGGGCAGGAGATTGCCCGCTCCGGGAACTCCGGCATGTCGTTCGGCCCGCACGTCCACTTCGAGATTCGTGATACACCCTCGCAGCGTACACTCAACCCGCTCACGCGCGAGGTCTTTGCCATCCGAGACGATATTCCGCCCATGATCGTGGCGCTGCACTACGTCGAAACCGATACGGTACGGGGAATCCCGGTCCACTCGGCCCCGAAACGGATCGGCGTGCGGCGCACTGCTGTGGGAAAATACGTGCTGCAGGATACGGCGGCCTTGCAGATTGGACCGGAGGGCTACTTTGTGCTGGAGACGACCGACCGGAAAAACGGGACCAACAATACAATGGGAGTCTACCGCGTGACCGAGACGATGGACGGACAGGTGGTGATGGATTTCCGGATGGACGGTTTCCTGTTTACCCAGACACGTTATGTCAACTCCCTGACGCAGTATGAACTGCAGCGTGGTTCGCGCAATGAACTGATCCGCCTGGCCTTGCAGGCCAACAACCGCCTGCCGCTGTATGGCGAGGTGCGTCACCGCGGGCTGATCCTGCCCTCGCCCGAGGGAGTGCACAATGTGCAGATCCGGGTCGAGGATGATAATCGGAATGTCTCGTTGCTGACTTTCCGGGTCCGCCAGCGGCAACATGCGGCGCAGCCAGATGGATTGCGCTTCAGAGCCGATACGACCGGCCGTCGGCTGGACTATCGAAAGCCGTTTTCCTATCAGGCCGAAGGGTGTTCGGTGTCGATCCCGGCCGGAGCACTCTACGAGTCGATTTTCTATCGCCAGCAGGTGGAGGAGCTGCCGGCATCGGAGCAGACGCGTTATGCTCCGGTCTATGCCGTCCATGATGCGGATGTGCCGCTCCATGCGGCGATGACGCTTTCGATTGCCGTGCCCGATGTCCCGCAGGCGCTCACCTCGAAACTCTGCCTGGCAGCTGTGTCCTCTGACGGGAAACGTTGCTCCTGGGCCGGAGGACGCTACGAGGCGGGTCGTGTGACGGGATCGCTGCGTTCATTCGGACGTTATAGCGTCGTGGCCGACCAGACCCCTCCGACCATCACGCCCTCCTTCCGCCAGGGGGCCGATCTGCGAGGAGTGGCTTCGGTATCGTTTACCATTCGGGATAACTTTTCCGGAATAGCGGCTTTCGAGGCCACGATCGACGGAAAGTGGATTCTGTTCGAACAGGATATTCTCAAGAATCGGATTACCCATGTGTTTGACCCGGCCCGCTTCTCCTTTACAGGTGGTAAGCATACACTGGTACTTACTGTCACAGATGGGGTAGGGAATCGTACGACCCTTACGCGGGAGTTTGTGAAATAGGGATGTGTTAGCCTAATAAATCCTCCTTCTCGAGGTGTAGCGAAGCCATCTGCTCCGCGATACTTCTTGCGGCGGTGTTTGGGAAAAGACGGCCGGCGCATGTGCGGATGCTGACTACTCCCTGCGGTACGACAGCGAACAACTCGTCGAAAGTCCCGATCTGACGGCTTTCGATCGGTTGTTCAGCCAGCGCCCAACCGGCATGGCGGCAGGCCCATATACCCAGCCGCCGTTCGACACTGTCTGCGACACCATTTTCGAGCGGGGTGGTGAGAATCTCCCGACCGTGTACTTCAAAAAGCGGATATTCCCCCATGCCGGTCAGGATGCCGGCGTAGTTTTCCGTAAGAGCCGCGTCGAAGCCTTGTCGCAGGGCATAACGCTGTGCATAGTTGTTGGCAGTCAGCGAAACGGCCGTTTGATGTGCCGGATAGGGATATTCATAGGGTACGATCGTCGCCTTCAGGTTTTTGTGCCACAGGGTGTAACCCTTGTAGAGCAACTGTTTCTGGCAACTCAACAGACGCTGCGGCATTCCCTCCGCATTCGGAAAAAGATAGAGAATGACCAGGTTGCTGCCGGTCGGATAGCGGTTCGTGTCGAGTAACCGGGCGATCTCCTCTTCGAGTATTGGGCGCGCGAGGCCGCTTTTACTTCCGTAGAGCGTGCGGTAGGAGGTTTCGATCAGCCTCAGGTGAAGATCGGCGTGCAGAGGACGGTGCTCCAGCGTGTGGATTTTCTGGTAGACGAAATTACAGCCCAGCAGCGCATCCACCCCCAGGCTCTCTTCCCGGGTTACTTCTCCGTTTACGCATATCAGATCGCCTTTCATGACTCTTTTGTGCTAAAAGCCCAATCCGTGCAGGAAAAGGTGGAACTGAGACAACCCTCCCGTGAGCATCGGGAACAGAAATCCGAAAATCGACCCGAAGATGTGGGCATGATGGTTGATATTGCCGCCTCCGCGTCGTGCTGCATAACTTTCATAAGCCAGGTAGAGCGCCCCGAACAGGATGCCGGGGATGGGAATCACCCCCATCAGCAGAATCTTGCCCAGCGGATTGTAGAAGATCGAGGCGAAAACTACGGCCGAGACGGCTCCCGAAGCGCCGATCGAGCTATAATAGGGGTTGTCGCGCCGTTCGATCACATCGTACAAGGCTGCTGCGACCATGCCTCCGAAATATAGCAGCAGGAAACTCATGTCGCCGTTCATGCCGATCCCGGCCTGGTGACGCATGGCGAAGATCCGTTGTACGTAGGTGCCGAACGACCACAGAACGAACATGTTTACGATCAGATGGGTGTAGTCGGCATGTACGAACCCATGTGTGACGATCCGTTCCCATTGCCGTTTGCGGATCATCACGTAGGGTGTCAGAGCCAGCCGCTCGAACAACGTTCGGTTGTTGAAGCAGGCGATCGACACGGCCGCCGTGAGGAAGATCAGAATATAAGTCATCTTCGAGGATGGTTTTAAATCAGAAATATTTTCAGCAACAACTCTCGCAGCAACTCTCCGTCCTCCGTGCTGCCATTGTTCATTCCCTTGCTCCGGAGGTCGTATTCGCGCAGCAGTCCGAGGATCTGGAATACCTTGCGGTTGGGATAGAGCGTGGCGGCCTGTTTATATTCGTTGAGGAAGAACGGGGAGGGTAATTTCAGCATACGTGCCAATTCCGGATCGGGAGGCATCGACACACCCCGGTTCTTGGCCAGCCACCGTTGGTAGTTGAGCATGAAGATGCGTTGGAAATGCGTAAACAGCATGCTCAACGTCACTACCAGCGGATTGTCCTTCGGGTTGCGGGCGAAGTGGTCGGCAATGAGCAGGGCCTTGCCCGTGTCTTTGGCGCTGATGGCTTTCGTCAGCTCGAAGTTGTTGAAATCCTTGCTGATGCCGATGTTCTGTTCAACGTGGTCGGCCGTAATGACTTTTGTTCCCGCAGGCAGGAAGGTGAGCAGTTTGTTGAGCTCGTTGGAGATCTTGGCAATGTCCGATCCCAGGTGATCGGTGATCATGCCCAGTGCCTTGGCGTCGATCGTACAGCCCTTGCTGCGGATGAAGTCGCTCAACCACGGTCCGATCTCGTAGTCCCGCGGCCGGAGCGATTCGAACACCACGCCTTTCTGTGCGATCAGTTTATAGAGCTGGGTCCGTTTGTCGAGACTCTTTTCCTTGTAACACAGCACCAGGATCGTGGAGGCCGACGGCGCCTGGGCATATAGGGACAACTTGTCGATCTGCCGCAACTGTTGCGCCTCCTTGACGATGATCACCTGGTAGTTTCCCATCATGGGCATCTGCTTGCAGAAGTTGATGATGTCACCGCACTCGCTGTCTTTGCCGTAGACGACGATCTGGTTGAAGGCTTTTTCGGCCTCGTTGAGGATTCCGCTTGCAAGTTGGTCGCACAGCCGGTCGATGAAATAGCCCTCTTCCCCCATCAACAGATAGATCGGGGCAAACCGCCGTGCCGCCACCTCTTGGGAGATGCGGTGAAAGTTTGCTACGCTCTCTTTGAATCCTCCTGTGCTTTTTGCCATGATCGTACTGGTTCGTTTCCGCAAAGATACGACAAAATAGAAGAGTGTACGGCCTTGTATGAGGAAATAATTTTTTGTAATTTTGATCTTCGTAAACCGACGTGGCGGCAGATTTTGTGCGCCCGACTTAAAATGAATGAAAATGATACAGATGCGAAAATCGATTTTTCTGATCTTGCTGTTGCTGCCGCTTGCAGTATCGGCCAAGATCGAACTGCCCGCCATCCTGGGCGACAACATGGTGTTGCAGCGGAATGCGCAGGTGAACCTGTGGGGTAAGGCGACTCCCGACCAGAAGGTCTCGGTCACCACTTCGTGGAACGGTGCTGAATATCAGACTACGGCCGGCCGCGATGGTGCCTGGAAACTCCAGGTAGCCACGACCGAGGCCGGAGGACCCTATTCCATTACGATCAGCGACGGCACGGAGACAGTCCTCAATAACGTATTGCTGGGTGAGGTGTGGATCTGCGGCGGACAGTCCAACATGGAGATGCCGGTAGGGGGATTTGCCCAGCAACCGGTATTCAACAGTGCAGACCACATTCTTAGGGCGGGAGAGCTGCCCGGAATCCGTTTGTTCACCGTGCAGAGAGCCTCGACCGATACGCCGCAGAGTGATTGCAAGGGAAGCTGGTTGCTCTCCGATCCGCAGAGTGTCCGCAATTTTTCGGCCGTAGGCTATTTCTTCGGCAAAGCGCTGGCTCAGACGCTGGATATTCCGGTGGGTCTGATCTCCTCGAATTGGGGCGGCTCGGCGATCGAAACATGGATGACGACCGAGGCGATCGACGCTACGCCGGGCATTGACCACAAGTTGGCCAAGTCTCGCGAAGCTGATAATCAGGCTCCGCAGTTGCTCTATAACGGAATGATCCTTCCCATCCGGAACTTCACCGCCAAGGGTTTCATCTGGTATCAGGGCGAGGCCAATCGGTCGAATGCCGCCGATTATAAGAATCTGATGGTTTCGATGGTGAAGCTGTGGCGTGAGGTGTGGGGCAACCCCGATATGCCGTTCTACTATGTACAGTTGGCACCCTATAATTATAACGGAGCTGATCTGCGTTCGATGGCTGTCGTTGTGGAATCTCAGTATGGAGCTATGCAGGAGATCCCGCATTCCGGCATCGCCGCAACGACCGATATTGGCAATGCCACTTGTATCCACCCATCTCAGAAAGAGAAAGTCGGTACGCGCCTGGCCTACCTGGCTCTGCAGAACGACTATGGTGTGAAAGGCCTGCCGGCTCCGGCACCCACTTATCGTTCGATGGAGATCAAGGGGAATAAAGCGATCCTTACCTTCAATCATGTTGCCAATGGAGGCGAGGGGAGTGCACCTGACACCTTCTCACGTTACTTGGTAGACGGTTCGCCCTGCGTTCCGGGCAGCTTCGAGATTGCCGGTGCAGACCGGAAATTCTATCCGGCCAAGGCCCGTTTCGTGAAGGAGAAGAACCGAATCGAGGTCTCTTCGGACCAGGTTCCGCAGCCAGTAGCCGTACGCTATGCCTTTAAGAATTATCCGGCAGATGCCAATGTGATGACAACGCTGGGACAGCCTTTGGCTCCCTTCCGGACGGACGATTGGCCGATCGAAGATTTCTAACGCGAAGACCTGGCCTGTACGGATGCCATCTGAGAAGCCCGATCCTTTGATAAAGGATCGGGCTTCTTTCGTTTTTTGTGCCCGGGGACAGTGCTTTGCCTGGCGAAGAGAAGACGCACTGCTTGTCGTTGGCTGGCAGGGCAGAGGGTGATGGACTGAACGCTCCACTGCCTTACTAGGGGCATTCAACGCTTTTGCCGGCAACTCCCCCCCCCTGTAACGATTACATTAAAAATTACCCGGAGCAAGGCCTCTGACGAGAGGGAACCTTTGCTCCGGGTATTCGATCGGTATCGACGCTCCTGCCGTTGTGGTTTGTCGGAACGGCCTCCTGGGCCGTGAAGACTATGCTCCGACAGTGCGTTGATTCCGCATGAAGCCGTTTTTTATATCATGGCGCTGATCAGGAAGACGGCAGCCACGGTCAGAATGGCATAGAGTTCCGGGAAGGCGGCCAGAATCAGTGTCTTACCCATCACGTCGTGACCGTTTCCGATGGCGGTGATCCCGTTAGCGCACACCTTGGCCTGATAGTACGACGAGGCGAGGCAGACTACGCCCATCAGCAATCCTGCGCCCAGAATAGCTGCGCCCTGCAGCAGCGACATGCTGCTGGTGAGGAAATCCTTGATCAGGAAGAAGCCCACGAAACCGTACAGACCCTGCGAACCGGGAATAGCTGCAAGGACCATATAGCTGCCGAAAGCGCTGTTGTTCTTTTTCATTGCTCCCACGGCGGCCTGACCGGCGATGGAGGTGCCGATACAACTTGCCATACCCGGGAGTCCTACCATCAATGCTACACCGATGTAGCCTAAAATAATTGCTGTTGCCATAATTGAAACTGTGTTTTGGTTTTTTTGATTATTTTCTAGTTATTTTCATGATCCTTAATCTTGCGCAGAGGGTTGAACGTTCGGTTTGCAATCTCGAACCCGGCGTTCTTATAAAATTCCACAAATGTGAGTCGCATTGGATGGACGAACGACGAGATGGCCGACATGAATAGATTGATTCCGTGGCCGATCAGTAGAATGAGCGCCAATACGATCCATTTTACCACCGGAATATCCGGACTCAAACCTGCTGCCAGCGAGTTGAACACTGTGGCTAGAATGCCTCCCGACAATCCGATTGCGAACAGTCGGATGTACGACAGTACGTCCGAAAGAATACCCGTCAGGTTGTTGTATGCGTCCCACAATCCCGTTCCGAAGTTGACCAGCGGATTCTTACCCGGGGAGTTGAAGAAGAACATCAGCACAGCACCTATGATGAGCAGGGCATAGAAGGCCGGAGAACTGGTCGTGAAGAACGGAATCTCCCACCCTTCGTTCAGCATCGGCAGACCGGCCGCCACACTTGCCGACAGTACCACAAGGAACCATCCCAGCGATCCCAGCGCATAGCGGAATCCGAATACCGAGGTGGTTGTGATCACCTTGAGCAGCATACCCAGCAGGATCTGGACGATACCGATGGCCAAGGCCCAGCCGAAGAAGTTCCCCTGGAAATCGAAGAATGGAATCCCCGGGAAGTACTCCTTGAGGTTCAGCCCGAAGAACGAGCCACAGAACAGTCCGAAGGCGATCGTTGCCACGGCGCATAGCGTAGCGAACCACGAGGCGCGGCGCATCATCGGGCCTTTCGATGTTTTGAACATCAGCAGCCCCAGGATGAGCAGGATCAGTCCGTAGCCTGCATCGTTCAGGCAGATGCCGAAGAAGAGCATATAGAACGGTGCGAAGAACGGCGTGAGATCCAGTGTCCCGTATTTCGGACGGGCGTACATGTCGCCAACCATCTCGAAAATACGGGCGAACCGATTGTTCTTCAACTGTACCGGCGTGTTGTCTTCCGGCGTGGGGTCACTTTTCAGATAGAGCAGGTTGGGGTAGGTCTCCAGCATTTCGTCCACTTTGGCCGAAGTCTCGCGCGTAGCCCAGCCTTCCAGCACAAGCAGTGTGCCGTCAGCCTCCTCGTGGGCAGTTCCGGCGGCTTTGCTGAACTGCAACTGCTCTTTAAGCCGGTTGCCGTGTTCGGCAATCAGGTCTGCGGAAGCTGCGCAGCGTGCCAGAGTCTTCATCCATTGCGCCTTTTCACTCTCCAGTTGGGTGGCCTCCTGTTCCTTTTCATGGTAGGTCTTGGTGACGATCTTCGTCTCCTGGGCGTTGATCTGGATATCTTCGCCCGGGGCTGCAACTACCACGAAATAGGTGATGCCGCCCGTTTCGTTGATCGGTTCCACCGTGTAGGCCTCTTCCCATTGGGCACGCTGATCGTTGAAATCTTTCGTGTAGGTGAAGAAGTATCGCAACTCGATTCCTGCCTGCTTTAATTCGGCAATGCTCCGAGGGTCAAATTCGCCCCACGCTTTCAATTCCTCGGCCTCTTTCCGGACGCGGGCGAACTGTGCCGTGAGATCATCCACCCGGTTTGCAGCCTCGAGATAGGCCTGATAAGCCTCCTCACCGCTTCCGTATGGTGTTCCGGGTGTGAATCCCTCCTCTTGTGCCAGGGCTTTCAGACGTTCGAGTGCCGTTTTATGACTGTCGATTGCACTCACCAAAGCCCGTTCCTCTTCATTAGGCTCCCACCCGGTGACGGTGATATCTACAAGCCCCAATTCCTGCAGCTTCTGCAGAAAATCCTCCTTCTGGTCGCGGAACAGCACCAGATTGTATTTGATCATCGGTACGATCATGATGCAGCCACCTCCTCTCCGCTTTGACTGTGACGTGTTTTGACGATCTTCTGGGAACTCTTGGAGAGGTTCTCCTCATCCTCCAGGAATCGTTTGATCTTGCGTATGGCGTCCTCATATCCGGGTATCTGTACCTTTTCATAGAGGTTCACCTTTTGAGTGGTTTTCTTGCGCGCATGATCGAGCAGCTCGGTTTTGTGCTGGAAGAACTCGTACTCCAGCCGCAGCCGGGCGAGTTTTTTCAACAGGGCGACGCCGTCGGCGATCCAGATCGGACTGCTGAACAGGTCGTACCGTTTCTCTTCGAAAACAATCTCGCGCAGGACAGGGATTCTGACCCCTGCGATTTTCGATATATTGATCTCCACATCTTTGATTCGCAGCAGGTCACTATCAAATTCGCCCCACAGCGCCACCATGTAGTCATACTGGTGCACCAGTGCCTCCAGCTGCTGCTCATAGTCTGCCGCCGTGTCCTTCGCCTTTTTCACTTCGACGCGGAGGGCCGACTCCTTGCTTTTGATGGTCGGGAGGGCCTTGGTCCGCATCTTGAGCTGTTTGTCCAACTCGCCGAGCGAAGTTTTGTTATATTGAAATTTAATAGCCATATACTCCTACTTTAGCTGGTCGGGGGTTATTCCGCTCCTTTCCAATATTTGGCCATGAGCTCTTCCTTGATGGCCACCTCGCTCTTGCTGAAATACTTGGCAAAGAGCGTCCAGGCCGTGTCGAGCATCTGGTCGATGTCGATATTGACGTCGATCGAGAGCAACTTCTCCGAGTAGTCCTTGGCGAACTTCAGCGTTCGTTCGTCGTAGTCCGACAGGTCGAAACCGTTCTCCAGCTTGGTTTTGGCATTGGCGGCGTCGGCATACAGACGTACGGCAGCGTTCATCACCTGCGGATGGTCCTCGCGGGTCTTCTTGCCGATTACCAGCTGTTTCAGACGGCTCAGCGAACGGAACGGGTCGACGATGACCTTGCCCGTGTCGCTGTCGTTGCGCAGGAACAACTGTCCCTCGGTGATATAACCCGTATTATCCGGCACGGCGTGCGTGATGTCGCCGCCGGAGAGGGTCGTTACGGCGATGATCGTGATCGAACCGCCGTTAGGCAGCTGTACGGCCTTTTCGTAGATTTTGGCCAGGTCCGAATAGAGTGACCCCGGCATGGAGTCCTTCGACGGGATCTGGTCCATACGGTTGGATACGATGGCCAACGCGTCGGCATACAGCGTCATGTCGGTCAGCAGCACCAGGACCTTTTCGCCCTTGTCCACGGCGAAATATTCGGCAGCCGTCAGCGCCATGTCCGGCACCAGCAGACGCTCCACGGGAGGATTCTCCGTGGTGTTGACGAAGCTCACGATACGGTCCAGCGCCCCGGCATTTTCGAAAACGTTCTTGAAAAACAGAAAATCGTCGTTGGTCATACCCATACCGCCCAGGATGATCTTGTCTGCCTTGGCGCGCAGGGCCACCATGGCCATCACCTGGTTGTAGGGCTGATCCGGGTCGGCGAAGAACGGGATCTTCTGTCCCGACACGATCGTGTTGTTCAGGTCGATACCCGCGATACCCGTAGCGATCAGTTCCGAAGGCTGTTTCCGCTTGAATGGGTTCACCGTCGGGCCGCCGATCTCGCGCGGTTCGCCGTCCAACTGCTTGCCGCCTTCGATCGGCTCGCCGTAGGCGTTGAAGAAACGCCCGGCCAGGTTGTCGCTGACGTTCAGCTTGGGCGGTTCGCCGTGGAAGATCACCTCCGAATCGGTGGCGATGCCTTCCGTACCGGAGAAGACCTGCAGGGTCACATTCTCGCCGTTGATCTTCACCACCTGAGCCAGTTTGCCGCCCACCGTAGCCAGTTCGTCGTTGCCGACGCCCGTAGCCCGCAGGCTGACGGTTGCTTTGGTGATGTTGTCGATCTTGGTATATATCTTTTGAAATGCTTTTGTTTCCATACCTATTCTCCTTTCTCCGATTTAACCTCTTTCTCGGCCACGGCCTGGTCGATCTGAGCGCGGTAAGACTTGAATTTGTCGCTCTGCCATTCGGCGTAGTTCATCTGCTTGAACAGGTTGATCAACCCCTTGAAGAACGAGGCGCAATCCTCGAAGCCGTCGTAGTTGAACTCCTTGTCGCAGATGCTCAGCACCAGTTTGAACATATACTGCTGACGTTCGATCGGACAGTTGGCGTCGATGGCATCGAAGGCATCCTGCTGCAGAATCACGAAGTCGATCAGCTCGCTCTTCCAGAACCGGTCGTGATACTCCACCGGCACGCCGTCGTCACCCAGAATGTTGATCTGTTCGTTGGCCTCCTTACCGCGGCGCACGAGCGTTTTGCCCCGGTTGACCAGTTCTGTCCAGTTGGGTTCGATGCGTTTGTCCAGGTACTCCTTGATTTCCGGGTACTCCAGGTATTTCGAATAGCTGTCTTGCGGGTCGATGGCCGGATAGCGTTTGCTGTCGGCACGGCCCTGGGCCAGAGCGTAGAAGCAGCGGGCGGCCTTTTTGGTCGACTCCGTGACAGGTTCCTTCAGGTTACCTCCGGCCGGTGATACGGTCCCCAGGAAGGTGACCGAACCCGTCTGTCCGTTGTTGAGGTATACCAACCCGGCGCGGGCATAGAAGTTTGAGATAATGGCCGACAAATCCATCGGGAAGGCGTCCTGACCGGGCAGCTCCTCCAGTCGGTTACTCATCTCACGCAGCGCCTGCGCCCAGCGTGAGGTCGAGTCGGCCAGAATCAGCACTTTCAGTCCCATGGCGCGGTAATATTCGCCGATGGTCATACCCGTATAGACCGACGCCTCACGGGCGGCTACAGGCATGTTCGACGTATTGCAGATGATCGTCGTCCGTTCCATCAGTTTGTGTCCCGTACGTGGGTCCTCTAGTTCGGGGAATTCGGTGAACACCTCCACTACCTCGTTGGCACGTTCGCCGCAGGCCACGAAGATAATCACATCGGCATCGGCCTGCTTCGAGATGGCATGCTGCAACACCGTTTTGCCGGCCCCGAACGGTCCCGGGATGAAGCCCGTACCGCCTTCGGCCAGCGGGTTGAACGTATCGATGGCCCGTACGCCCGTCTCCATGATTTTTGACGGCCGCGGTTTCTCGACATAGGCCTTGATCGGCTTCTTCACCGGCCACTTCTGCACCATGGTCACCGGGTGCTCCTTGCCTTCGCTGTCGACCAGAACGGCCATTGTATCGTTGACCGTATATTCACCCTTGTCGGCGACGCTCTTGACCGTATAGCTGCCTTCCATGGCGAACGGGACCATGATCTTGTGGCTCACCCAATGCTCCTGCACCTCACCCAACCAGTCGCCGGCCACTACCTTGTCGCCCGGTTTGGCCAGCGGTGTGAAGTCCCACTTGGCCTCGTAATCAATCGGTTCGGTTCTCGAGCCGCGGCTGATGAACAACCCGTCCAGTTTGGCCAGGTCGTTCTGCAGACCGTCGTAACTGTGGGTCAGGATACCCGGGGCCAGTGTCACCTCGAGCATGTGTCCCTGGAACTCCACCTTGTCGCCGATTTTCAGTCCCCGGGTCGAGTCGAACACCTGGACGTAGGCGTCGTTGCCGATCACCTTGATGACCTCGGCCATCATCTTGATATCTCCCAGACTTACATAGCAAATCTCGTTCTGGCTGACAGGTCCGTCCGCCTTCACGATGACGATGTTGGAGATAATTCCTGATACTTTGCCTGTTGTATTCATTTATGATCTGTTTTTGTTATTTTCGCTTTCCTGTTCGGCCTTTCCGATCAGCTCTTTGCCGCTGAGCGAGGCCATCAGTTTGTCGAACACCTCGCGGCCGTATGCCGGGTCGAGCGCCACCCACCGGTGGACGATGTTCACCCGGACCAGATAGCCCAAAATGCCGTTCATATCGAAATAGTCATAGGCCGTCAACTCCTCGGCCATCTCCCAACGGATCTGGTCGATCCGGCGCTCCTTGTCGACCAGATTGCTGTCGTTGGCCACGGCCGTGGTCACGGCATCCAGATAATCCAACTCGCCTTTCAGACCGAAGTCGGCAGCCGAACTGCGTCCCAGCGTGTCGACCACGTATCCGCTTCCCACAACGACGTCGGCTATGGCAATTCCACCCTTGCGGGCCATGTATGCCGCGCAGACGTTGCGCAGGTTGCGGTCAAATTCATACCACTCCCGGATGAACCGGCATTTTGATTGCTCGCACACCCGGTAATATGCTTCGAAGAGTGACCGCTCGAACGCCTTGTTCGTGTCGATGTTCTCCTCTTCCGCCTCCTCCGGGTTGGCATAGGCCGCCACTACGGCCGCCATCCAGTGGGGTAGGGCGACAGGGCTTTTCAACTCCTGTTCCAACTGTTCGCGGGAGAAATTCCCCAGCGTGGAGAATTGTGCCCGGCCGGCTCGGAGGTTGACCAGATTCTCCACGTCGTAGAAACCATAGAAGAGCTCCAAACTCTGCTGGTCTCCCTTAGACAGCTCCTCGCGCACGGATTCAATGATGGACCGGGCGTCGAAACCTTTCCGGTCGGCGTCCAGCGCGATCTCGCGTAATCCGGCGACGAGGCAGTAATAATTCCTGGCCATCGCTTGCGGCTATTTTTGTTCTCCGTACAGAATGGCACTCACCTTCGGACGCAGATATTCCCCCAGCAGGGCATCGAAATCGGCGTCGGTGAAGCTGATATAATAACCTCCCTCTTTCGGGCCGATACGGAATCCGCTTTTCACACCCTCCTTGTATTCGATTTCGATTCCGTCGCCCAGCGCGGCGCGTACGCTTTTCTCGAATGCTTCGCCCAGCGCAGCCTGTTTGTCAGCCGGCAACAGCGCTTTGAGCGATATCTGGTCCGAAGAGTCGCCTTTCCAGTTTTTCGCTACGGCGATCAGCACCTCTTTCACAAATTCCGGATCAAGGTTGGCCTGTGCCACTGCACCGTTTACGGCCTTGGTCACGATCATCTCCTGGACACTCTCCTTGAGGGTGGTAACCACCTGCTTGCCGGCCAACGACAGCTCGGTAAGCGTATTTTTACGCAACTCCTCTGCATTATCGCGGGCTTCTTTGTTGATGCGTTTGGCTTCGGCCTGAGCATCGGCCACGATCTGTTTGGCCTTGGCCTGGGCGTTGGCTACGAGAGCTTCAGCCTCCTGACGCCCTTTCGACAACCCTTCGTCATACAACTTCTGGGTCAATTGTTGAAGTTTGTTTTCCATGGTTTTTCAGGTATTTTATTTATGATTTTACTGATGTTGGTTCCGCAACAGGTCGGTCACAACCTTCACGGGCGAGAAGGTGGCCGGCAATACCTCCACGAAGACGGTGTTCCACCGTGCCATCGAACCGTTCCATAACCCGGGCAACTCCTGAGCTTTCAGTTCGCGGCCGTTTTTCGACTTGTTGGAGATGAAGCCGGTCGAAGGATCGATATATTGTGCGAGATCGAATTTGTTTCCCTTGTAGTTGCGCACGCCGCACACGATATCCACCGGATTGAAATGAGTCGCCTCTTTCATCAGATGGAGCTTGTCGGGGGCGATTTGCGACGACTCGGCGATCTGCAACGACTTCGTGCCGTCGCTGTTGTTTACCCAGAACGGCCCGCCACCCGGCTCTCCGTCGTTGCGTACCATGCCGCATACCCGTACCGGACGGTTCAGCACAGCGCGCAGCCGTTCGGCTTTCTCTGCTTCGCTGTCCGTGTCGAAATCGGCCGGCAATTCACACGAGAGTTCTCCGGTGACAAATTCTACGATGTGTTTCAGTGTCGAGGAATCGCATCCTCGGTCGAGTATGTTGAGGTAGTTGAAAATCTTCTTTTGCAAGGTGATCAGCACGCCGGCAAGTACTTTTTTGTATCGTACCGTTTCAGCTTTGAGCCGGTCGGTGGTTACGTTGTCGATATTCTTGATGAAGATCACGTCGGCGTCGATCTGGTTGAGATTTTCGAGCAGGGCTCCGTGGCCGGCCGGCCGGAAAAGCAGTGAACCGTCCTCCTCGCGGAACGGTTCGTTGTCGGGCGTGACGGCGATGGTGTCGGTACTGCTCTTCTGGCAGGAGAATGATACCTCGTAATGGATTCCGAATTTTTTCTCATATTTGGGCAAAGCCTTAGCTAGCAGGGCTTCGAAACCGGCACGATGTTCCGGTGAGACCGTGAAATGCAGCACAGCCTTTTCCCCCGAGGCGGCATAGAGAGCTCCTTCGACCAGATGCTCTTCAAACGCCGTGCGAGGCCCCTCCTCGTAATTGTGAAACAGAATCTGGCCCTTGGGCAAATGGGCTCCGTAGTCGAGTACGGCCTGAACAACGGCGCGAGGCTCTGCGCCCGCCACCTTGTCACGAATCACGCTATAGAAAGCGAATCTGTCGATCCCGGCCAGCAACTTCTGGATGTTGGCGGTTGTTTTGCCTGTGTTGACATATTCGAACAGTTCCTTGAACATGCGGGTGGCAGCACCCGATGCCGGGACGAATTTGACCACCTGCAAGCCGGCTACAGCCGAGGTATATTCCGAAGCGTAATACTCGGCCCCTTTTTCGTCCAACTGGAGGATGCCGTCACCGCCGACCGCAGCCCGGTCGATGGGCAGGAATCCGAATCCGTTCCGGAAGTTTTCAATCTGTTCATTCACTTTCTCCACGCTCAAGCCGTGGGCTTTGATCTGTTCTAAATCTTTAGTTGTAAACATTGTTTCCTTTAATTCTTGTACAGAATTGGTAAAAAGCAGTTAAAGGTACAAACTTTTCTCCGATAACAAGAAGGCTTTCTTCTATTTTCTTTTGAAGAGTTATTAACAAATTTAAAAAACATTCTTTTCCTATTGAACCCATCTTTGCCGGGTTTTATTGCTTGAGACGCCAAATGGAGCACTTTCTGCGCTGAATCGGAAAATACGGCAGCTTTCTGCGGAGACTCCGCCGGAGAAATATTCTCTTTTCTGCCGAAAAACTTGTACCTTTGTGGCAAATGAAAAATCATGGAATACAGAAATATCAGCCTGAAAGACCGAAACAGTTTCGGCATCGAAGCCTCTTGTGATCGTTTGGTCGATTTTGTAGATGCTGAAGACTTGCGCCAGGTGGTATCCTCCGGTCTGTTGTCAGAGATGCCGTGGAGTGTGTTGAGCGGCGGGAATAACATCCTTTTTACGGGTGATTATCGGGGTGTGCTACTCCATCCTGTCGGTCGGGAGATCTCCGTATTGTCCGACGATGGCACTCAGGTCCGCGTCCGAGCCCAGGCGGGAGTCGAATGGGACGACTTTGTGGCATGGTGTGTGGAGCGTGGATTATGGGGTGTGGAGAATCTCTCCTATATTCCCGGATACGTGGGCGCTGCTCCGGTGCAGAATATCGGAGCCTATGGTGCAGAGGTGAAGGATGTGATCGAATCGGTCGAAACCTTCTCGGTCGAGACGCTTAAGACGCTGACGCTAGCTGCGGCGCATTGTGGCTTCGGGTATCGCGACAGTGTCTTCAAGGGAACCTTGCGGGGACGGGTCGTGATTACGGCGGTCCATTTCGTGTTGAGCCGTACGCCGGCACCGCGTCTCGGCTATGGTGATCTGCAGGCCAAGGTCGAGAGTATGGGAGGTCCTTCACTGACGGTCATCCGGGAGGCAGTGGTGGCAATTCGCCGCAGCAAACTGCCCGATCCGAAGGAGTTGGGCAATGCCGGCAGTTTCTTCAAGAACCCGGTCGTGCCCGATTCGGTGGCGCAGGCCCTGAAGAAGCAATTCCCCGATATGCCTTCCTATCCGGGAACTGTGCCGGGAACGACCAAACTGGCTGCCGGCTGGCTGATCGACCAATGTGGCTGGCGGGGACGCCGCGAAGGTTGCGTGGGCGTGCACGAACGCCAGGCGCTGGTGCTGGTCAACTATGGGGGTGCCACGGGGCAAGAGGTTCTTGACCTGGCGGCCCGCATCCGGCAGGATGTACAGGCGCGTTTCGGCGTCGAGATCGACATGGAAGTCAATGTATTGTAGATGGATCATATGTTACTGTCACGTTTTCAGGAGTATGTTCGCGAAAATGCGCTGCTGACGCCGCAGGACAAGGTGCTGTTGACGGTCAGCGGTGGGGTGGACTCGATGGTCATGCTTTCGCTGTTCGTCCGCAGCGGCTATGATGTCGGGGTGGCCCACTGTAATTTCCAACTCCGCGGCCGGGAGTCTGAGGAGGATGAGGTGTCGGTGGCCGAGGCTGCCAAGGCGTATGGCGTGCCGAGTTATAACATCCGGTTTGACACGGTGGCCGAGATGGAGCGCACCGGCGACAGCATGGAGATGGCGGCCCGGCGGCTGCGGTATAATTGGTTCGCCCAACTGTGTGTCGAGTATGGCTATACGGTGGTGGCTACGGCACATCATGCCGATGACTCCATCGAAACCTTCTTTATCAACTTGTTGCGGGGAACCGGTCTGCGCGGATTGACGGGGATCAGTGTCGTAAACGGCCGTATTATCCGCCCGCTGCTGTTTGCTTCGCGGCGCGAGATCCTGGACTATGCCCATGCCAACGGCATCGGATTCCGGGAGGACTCGTCGAACCGTTCGACCAAATACCTGCGCAATAAGATCCGACTGGGCCTTGTGCCGCGCATCCGCGAAATCAACCCGCATTTCACCGGGGTGATGGGACGCAATATCCAACACCTGACCGAAGCACAACTCTTCATCGACCACGGCATCGAACGCATCCGCGAGGAGGTGGAGTCCCAGCGCGAGGGGCTGATCGTGATCGACCCGGAGAAGATCGATAAGGCTTTTCCGGAGAGTTTCGTCATATACGAGATTCTCAATGCATACGGTTTCAAGAGCGATGTGGTGGAGGCTCTGTGCAACTCTCTGCGCCAGGGAACCTCCGGAAAACGGTTCTATTCCCGCGAATATGTGGGCTATACCGACCGGGGAAAGATCATCTTGTCGAAAATCGGCGAGGAGGACGATTGTGCGGTTACGCTCGATGCGGGGATGGATCGGGTCTATTGCGGCAATTCGGTCCTGTACGTGGAGCGTTTCGACATCGACAATATTGACACCCTCCACCAACCCGATAATGTGGCTCTGATTGATGCCGACCGTCTGCACTTTCCACTGGAGGTGCGCCGTTGGCGTGACGGCGATGCCTTTGTGCCGCTGGGCATGACGGGGCACAAGAAGGTGAGCGATATGCTGGTGGACCTGAAGGTGCCGGTAGCGGAGAAACGGCGCCAGT
>CALYBN010000143.1 GCA_944414825.1 uncultured Rikenellaceae bacterium | reverse complement strand
CGCTACCTTACCTACCGAGAACTGACCGAGGTGCACGTAAGGAACTGCCCGCTGATCGTCAATGCAACCCCGCTGGGCACCTTCCCGCACGTGGATACCTGTCCGGACATCCCCTACGACGGCTTGGACGAACGCAACCTGCTTTTCGACCTGGTGTACAACCCTCCCGATACCTTGTTCATGAAAAAAGGCCGGGAGCACGGGGCTACGGTATGCTGCGGGGCGACCATGCTGGAGTTGCAGGCCGAAAAATCCTGGGAGATCTGGCAATAATGCGGCTCGGCACAGTCAAACTGAAAACTCACGTTTTCATTTGCCTCTGCGCTCGCCTTTCCGTATCTTTGTCCATCCTCCATATCGGACTGTTTTATTCTGTATGAAAAAAGACATCATCCTATCCGACCAGGACATTCGCTTGAGAGTCCGCCGGATCGCATACCAGATCTACGAATCCAACCTGGACGAGGAAACCGTATTCGTCGTCGGGATTGCCAACAGCGGTTATCGAATCGCGACCCTGATCGCTGACGAATTGAAAAAAATCACCTCTTCCCACGTGGAGTTGGTCTGCCTGAAAGTAAACAAGAAAGACCTCTATGCTCCTTTCGAGATGGACACTGACCTGGCTGCCATGACCGGAAGACCTGTCGTACTGGTGGACGATGTACTCAACAGCGGCACGGTGCTCATCCATGCGGTACGCCATTTGTTGTCCGTTCCCCTGAAGAAACTCAATACCGCCGTGCTGGTGGACCGCAACCACAAGCTGTATCCGGTCAAAGTGGACTTCAAGGGGCTTTCGCTCTCCACCTCGATGCACGAACACGTCGATGTGGTTTTTGAAAAAGACGGGAAGATCTACGCCCGCCTCGACTGAAGCCACCCCGTCGTACGGTCTGTTGCAGATCGACAAGCGATCCTTTTCTCTGCTCTCCTGCCTAGGAAAGGTATTTTCCTGCCCCTCACCCGGAATCTCCTCTTTCACCGAAAAAGCCCCCTTGTAAAACGATGACCTGTCGAAAAAAAATCACCTTCTCCCTCGTTCTGCTCACACTGGCACTTATCCTGGCCGTTGTTTTCATCCCTCCAGCCGGAAGTTCGCTGGACGAAGTGGAGATTGCCGATTCGACACAGGTACAGCAGATCGTTTACCAATACGGCATCCCGGTGGATGACTATCAGGTAGACTACGGCATCGTCCAACGCAACCAGACCCTGTCGGTGATTCTCGAGCAGCACGGACTTACCCCCCGCAATGTACACGACCTGACCCAGAAAGCCAAAGGGATTTTCGATGTACGCAAGATCCGGGCCGGCCAAGCCTATGCACTTTTCGTCACGCCGGACAGCGCGGCTACCCCCGTATTTTTCGTCTATGAGCAAGACCCCAAATCGTACATCGTCTTCGATCTGCGGGGCGACTATGCGGTAACGCGCGGGGAAAATCCCGTGGAATGGGTGCGCAAGGAGTGTTGCGGCGAGGTCGAATCCTCCCTTTGGGTGGCCATGCAAAACAGCGGAGCGGATCCGCTGCTGGCCGTAACCTTGTCGAACATCTACGGCTGGTCCATCGACTTTTTCGGATTGCAGAAACAGGACCGTTTCCGTGTGATCTACGAACAGGAGCACGTCGACGGGAAACCCTTGCAAAATTTCCACATCCTGGCGGCTTCCTTCCGCCATGCGGACAGCACCTATTACGCCATCCCCTTTATCCAGGACGGGGAAGAACTCTACTACAATGAAAAAGGGAACAGCCTCGAAGGTGCCTTCCTGAAAGCCCCGCTGGACTATTACCGCATCTCCTCCCGCTTTACCAACAGCCGCTACCATCCCGTATTGAAACGTTACCGCGCCCACCACGGAGTGGACTATGCCGCTCCGACCGGTACGCCGGTCTATGCCATCGGCAGCGGCAAGGTCATCGCCAAAGGGTACCAAGCCAACGGTGGAGGCAACTATCTGAAGATAAGACACAACAGCGTCTATACCACGACCTACATGCACCTCTCGCGCTTTGCCAAGGGGATCAAGGTAGGATCGAGCGTCAAACAAAAGGAAGTGATCGGCTACGTCGGCTCCACCGGACTGTCCACCGGACCGCACCTGGACTTCCGCGTGTACGAATACGGGAAACCCATCAACCCGCTGACCATCAAATCGCAACCCAAGAAACCGATCAGCGCCGAGAACATGCCCCGTTTTTCGCAAGTGAAGGATTCGCTCATCAACCTACTGGACAGCCTGCCCTACCCGGCATCCCGGCACCCGGAGAAGTAAAGCCGCCCGAAGCCTTCTTGCCGACAAGCGCTCACGAGAAGCCAAATTTTACCCTATGCGGCCTCGAAGCGATATCCCTGCTGCTGGATATGCGCAAAAACCTTTTCGCCCACAACAAAACCTCCGAGAGAGGACTCTGCCGTCCTCGAAGGGATTCTGGCTCCCATATTCCTGGAAACAAGTGGGTTATGAACACGAAAACACACTCCTAAAAACGCACGAGCAATGGCGCATTCCTTTCATAAAGCCCTGATCATAGGAAAGTTCCAACCGCTGCACAAAGGTCACTTGGCCCTGATCGACTTCGCGGCCCGGCAAGCGGAATCCGTCCTGGTCTGCGCAGCCGCCCACCCGGGAGAACCCATCCCTTTGGGGCAACGGGTCGACTGGCTGAAAGAGAGCTACAAGAACCGCGAAAACATCGACATTCAAGGCATTTGCTACGACCCTGCCCGGCTAAACCCCTCGTCGGTTTCCGACCTGAAGTCTTCCGAGCAATGGGCGGACTACCTCCGGGAGGTTCTGGAAGGATTTGCCGAAACAGACGTGATCGTCGGCAGCGAACTCTATGTAAAAT
>CALYBN010000142.1 GCA_944414825.1 uncultured Rikenellaceae bacterium | reverse complement strand
CCCTGCGGGCAAAATGGCAGAGCGAACGCGACATTCTGGAGCGGATCCAGAAGAACAAGGAGGCGATCGACCAATATAAGATCCAGGCGGCCGAGGCCGAGCGGAATGGCGATTACGGTCTGGTGGCCGAGCTCCGTTACGGAAAGATTCAGGAGGCTGAGGCTGCAATTGCCCAGGCGCAGGAGGAACTGCAGAAGAATCACGACAATGGGTCGATGATCAAGGAGGAGGTCGATGCCGAGGATATCGCCGAGGTGGTATCACGTTGGACCGGGATCCCCGTGAAACGGATGCTGGCCAGCGAGCGCGAGAAGCTGCTTCACAGGGAGGACGAACTGCACAAACGTGTGGTGGGGCAGGATGCCGCCATTGAGGCCATCTCTGATGCCGTACGTCGGAGTCGGGCCGGGTTGCAGGATGCGCGGCGGCCGATCGGATCGTTCATTTTCCTGGGTACGACGGGTGTCGGTAAGACGGAGCTGGCCAAGGCGTTGGCCGAGTTCCTGTTCAACGACGAGAACATGATGACGCGAATCGATATGAGCGAATACCAGGAGCGTCACTCCGTGTCGCGGTTGATCGGAGCGCCTCCGGGATACGTCGGTTATGACGAGGGTGGTCAGTTGACCGAAGCCGTGCGGCGCAAACCCTACTCGGTGGTGTTGCTCGATGAGATCGAGAAAGCACATCCGGATGTATTCAACATCTTGTTGCAAGTGCTCGACGACGGACGTTTGACTGACAATAAGGGGCGTACGGTGGATTTCCGCAACACGATCATCATCATGACATCGAACCTCGGCTCGCATCTGATTATGGATAATTTTGCAGAGGCTTACAAGGGTGCGGTCATCTCGCCCGAATTGCTTGAAAAGACCCGTCTGGAGGTGATTGAACTGATGAAGCAGACGCTCAAGCCGGAGTTCCTGAACCGAATCGACGAAATCGTGATGTTCACGCCGCTGACCAAAGAGGATGTCCTGCGGATCGTCGACATCCAGTTGCGAATTATTGGTCGGCTGTTGTCAGACAACGGCATTACGCTCGAAGTGACCGAGCAGGCCAAGCGGTGGTTGGCCGAGGAGGGCTACGATCCGATGTTTGGTGCGCGTCCAGTCAAACGGACCATCCAGCGTTATGTGGTGAACGATCTGTCGAAACAGATTCTGGCGGCAAAGGTCAATCGTGATAAGCCGATCGTGATCGATGCCAACGAGAGCGGTCTGCTGTTCCGAAATTGATCGGGAAAAAGAAGGTAAGTTTTGGTATGGCGGAAAGGAATAGTGTTTTCCTTTCCGCTTTTTTTGTGTAAGCTAAGGATGTCCAATAGATTGGGAAAACGGAGATAGTGTGTTGTATGTAGTTTATAGTCTGTGTCTTGTTGTTGTTTTGTGGAGAGGATTATGGGTTGGGTGCCGTAAAAAAACGCCTGAGTATGCCTAGATTTTTAACAAAAAGTTTATCTTTGCACAAATATATTTGTTGTAAAGAGGAAATACTATGTTTGATTTGGAAATGATTCGGAGCGTGTACCTCTCTTTCCCGCGACGGGTGGAGGAGGCACGAGAAGTGTTGGGACGGCCCATGACACTGTGTGAAAAGGTGTTGTATGCCCATTTGTATGACCGTTCTGAGAACCGACATTTCCGACGAGGAGAGGATTATGTGAACTTTGCGCCGGATCGCGTGGCGATGCAGGATGCAACGGCTCAGATGGCTCTGTTGCAGTTTATGAATGCCGGCCGGGCGCGGACCGCCGTGCCCACTACGGTGCATTGCGATCACCTGATCCAGGCCGACAACGGGGCTGCGGCTGATCTGCCGGTAGCCCTGGAGGGAAATCGTGAGGTGTACGATTTCCTGCGTTCGGTGGCCAATAAATATGGAATGGGATTCTGGCGTCCCGGTGCGGGGATTATCCACCAGGTGGTACTGGAGAATTATGCCTTCCCGGGCGGTATGATGGTGGGAACTGATTCTCATACGCCTAATGCCGGCGGATTGGGAATGATCGCCGTTGGGGTCGGAGGCGCCGATGCCGTGGATGTGATGGCCGGCATGCCGTGGGAGCTGAAGATGCCCCGGGTGATCGGCGTTAAGTTGACCGGAGCGCTCAGCGGTTGGGCTGCCCCGAAGGATGTGATTTTGAAATTGGCAGGTATCCTGACCGTGAAGGGAGGAACTAATGCCGTGATTGAATATTTCGGCCCGGGTGCTGCGACACTCTCTGCGACGGGCAAGGCGACCATTTGTAATATGGGAGCTGAGGTGGGGGCGACTTGTTCGCTCTTCCCGTACGATGCCCGGATGGCTGATTATCTGCGGGCGACCGGGCGTGCGGCGGTGGCTGATGCGGCGGATGCGCTGGGCGACTGCCTGGCGGCCGATCCGGAGGTGATGGCCGAGCCGGAGCGTTACTACGATCGCGTGATCGAGATCGACTTGAATGCCGTTGAACCCTATCTGAACGGGCCGTTTACGCCCGATGCGGCGCATCCGATCTCGGAATTTGCCGCTGCGGTACGGGCCAACGGCTGGCCGCAACGGATGGAGGTCGGACTGGTGGGGTCGTGTACCAACTCTTCGTATGAAGATCTGTCGCGGGCGGCTTCGGTGGCCCGGCAGGCGGTGGAGAAAGGGCTGGAGCCGAAAGCGGAGTTTATCGTCAATCCCGGTTCGGAGCAGGTGCTTTGTACGGCTCGAAGGGACGGGATCATCGAGGCGTTCGAACAACTTGGTGCCGTGGTGATGACCAATGCCTGCGGTCCCTGCATCGGTCAGTGGAAACGCCATACGGACGATAATACACGGGCCAACTCCATCGTGACATCGTTCAACCGCAACTTCGCCAAACGGGCCGACGGCAACCCGAATACCTACGCCTTTGTGGCTTCGCCCGAGATCGTGACGGCGCTTACCGTTGCCGGCGATCTGTG
>CALYBN010000141.1 GCA_944414825.1 uncultured Rikenellaceae bacterium | reverse complement strand
ACGGACTACCTGACCGAGGAGGGTACGATCGGCGAAGGACAAACCCTTTCAACCTTGTTGGCAGGATACGGCATCTCGGCCGCGCGGATCGACCAAATCGTGAAGGCTTCAGAAGGGATATTCGACCTGCACAACCTGCGGGCAGATCACAACTACACCCTCTTTCTGCGGAACGACAGCACCTCCCGCCTGGACTACTTCGTCTACGAGGAGAATACGACAGACTACGTGATCTTCTCGCTGTTGGACAGCATCTCGATCCGCAAGGAGCAGAAAGATATTACCATCCAACGCAAAAAAAAATCAGGAACGATTACCTCCTCACTCTGGAACTGCATGATCGACGCCGGCATGCCCCCCGCCATGGCCATGGAACTCTCCGACATCTACGCCTGGAGTATCGACTTCTTCGGCCTGCAAAAGGGCGATCACTTCACGGTAGTGTATGACGAACGGTATGTCGATACGGTGAGCGTAGGCGTAGGACGTATCTGGGGCGCGATCTTCAACCATGCCGGCAAGGACTACTACGCCATCCCGTTCAAGCAGGGCGGCAAGATCACCTACTGGGATGAACAGGGTAACAGCCTGCGGAAAAACATGTTGAAAGCCCCGCTGAAATATTCGCGCATCTCATCGCGCTACTCCAACTCACGGCTTCACCCGATTTTGAAGATCCGGCGTCCTCACCATGGCGTCGACTATGCCGCCCCCTCGGGCACTCCGGTACATGCCGTAGCTGACGGGGTGGTCATCTTCAAAGGATGGGGCGGCGGAGGCGGCAATACCCTAAAGATCAAGCACAACTCACGCCTAATGTCGGGTTATCTGCACCTGCGCTCCTATGCCAAGGGGATTGTACAGGGGAAACGGGTCAATCAGGGCGACCTGATCGGCTATGTCGGCATGACCGGTACGGCCACGGGCCCCCATCTGGACTTCCGCCTCTGGATGGACGGCAAACCGATCGACCCGCTGAAGGTGGTAGCCGAACCGGTAGAACCCATCACAGCAGAGAATCGCCCGATTTTCGAATTTGTCAAGAGCCGCATTCTGGCCGAACTGCAAGGCGAACTTGACGATTCCCTGAAGATCACGCAACTCGATTCGCTGGTGATTCCCAAGGATTTCCACTTTGAGGCTTCCGTTCAAACCAAAGCCGACAGCGTAAAGAAATAGGAAGCGGAAAGGAGTCCTCCCCCAACAGAGAGCTCCCGGGGAAAGAGAAGAGACAAATAAATCCTCTTGCGGACAGGCGAAAAGAGCCAAAAAACCGTTACTTTTGAAAGGAACCTCACAAACGAGGTCCCGTTCACCGAGCAGAACCATACAAGGAAAATGGAGCCTAGAATCGCAGTCATAATCGTCGCAGGAGGCAGCGGAACACGCATGGGAAGCAGTATTCCCAAACAATTTCTGCCATTGGCCGGCCGCCCCGTCCTGGTGCGTACGGTCGAACGTTTCCGTGCGGCACTGCCCGAGGCCATGATCATTGTGGTACTGCCCGAAACCGAAATGGAACGCTGGCAAGTGCTGACCCAGAAGTACCATCTCAGCAACTGCTATACCTGTGTCGGCGGGCTAAGCCGTTTCCACTCGGTCCGAAATGCACTCAACTTGCTCCGTGAGGGAATCCCGCAAACGGCGACAACCGACCGAGAGGCCGCAGGAGCTCTTGCCCAGGACGATCTGGTAGCGATTCACGACGGCGTACGACCGCTAGTGTCTGAAGAGTTGATCCTCCGCACGATCGCCACAGCAAACCAACAAGGGACAGCCGTCCCGGTAATCGAACCCGTTGATTCATTCCGACTGCTGACCGACAACCAATCACAGCCGTTCGACCGCACCCGGCTGCGTGCCGTACAGACACCACAGGTATTCCGTTACGGAATGCTGGCTTCGGCCTATGAACGACCTTTCGACCCGGCCTTCACGGATGATGCTTCGGTTGTGGAACATGCCGGCTATCCGGTAATTCTGTGCTCGGGCGAGCGGAATAATCTGAAATTAACGACCCCATCTGATCTGATGATCGCAGAGGCACTGATCCGACAATGTTGATGGAAAAACGATTCAAATACCATTTCGACAAGCGCAGCAAACGGATTACCATCCTAATCTTCGTGCTGATAGGATTGATTGTGGCTGCACTGTTCTATTTCGGACACGGAAATTACATGCCTGCGTGGTTCATTTCGTTCGTTGTAGCAGTCTCAGCCCTTTATGTACTGTCGATTCCACGTTACATCGAGGTGCGCGATGATGCCCTGGAGATTCACTGCATCCTAGAGATGACCCGCATCCATGCCAGTGACCTCAATGCTCTGCATAAAGTGGAGCGTAGTGAACTGCGCGGTTTAATTCCCCTACTCGGAAGTTACGGATTCTTCGGCTATTACGGGTACTATCTAAATCTGCGCAAATGGGAGTTGGTGAAGGTCTATGCCGGTGAATGGGACCATTTCGTGGAGATCGAAGACATCTACGAACAAAAATACCTCATCTCCTGCCGCCAGGCCGACAAGCTGATCGAAGCAGCCCTCGAGATCAACCGTCGCTATCTGCAGGACTCCCATACCGCTCCTCAGGGAAGCGGGAATCAGGGAAAGCCCTAGGACTCCTCCCTATGCCCCACATTCGACACCTTAGCCCGCTCAACGGGATAGGGGATTCATCAAGCAGACGAATCGTCCCCTTCTCTATCCTCATACACGGCCTGCCGATCAAACACTTTCGGCCCCGAACTCCATCAGATAGGCCTTGATGAAGTCGTTCAGTTCACCATCCAGTACAGCCGCCGTATCGGAGGTCTCGTAACCCGTACGGTGATCCTTCACCAATTTATAGGGATGAAGCGTATAGCTTCGGATCTGGGAACCCCATTCGATCTTTTTCTTCTTGCCCTCCAGTTCATTCTGCAGAGCCTGCCGCTTCTCCAGCTCCTTCTGGTAAAGTTTCGACCGGAGCAGCCGCATGGCATTCTCACGATTCATGCTCTGCGAACGGGTTTCGGTATTTTCGATCAGGAAATCGGTCACCTCGCCCGTCTCCGGATCGACATGATGATAACGCAGTCGCACACCCGTCTCCACCTTGTTGACATTCTGACCGCCGGCGCCACTGCTCCGATAGGTATCCCACTCGATATCGGCCGGATTGATCACAATTTCGATCGTGTCGTCCACCGCCGGTGAGACAAACACCGAGGCAAAAGTGGTCTGACGCTTATTGTTGGCATTGAAAGGGGAGAGCCGCACCAGCCGGTGCACCCCGTTCTCACTCTTGAGGAATCCGTAGGCATATTCACCTTCAAACTCGATCGTGGCGGACTTCACGCCCACCTCGTCACCATCCTGCAGGTCGAGGATCCGCACCTTGTATCCATTGCGTTCGCCCCAACGGGTGTACATCCGCAACAACATTGAAGCCCAGTCGAGGCTCTCCGTACCGCCTGCTCCGGAGTTGATATCCATGATGGCTCCCAGTTTATCCTCGCTGCCACGCAGCATATTGCGCATTTCGAGCTCCTCCACCTTCTCCAGCGTCTGCGCATAGTGGTCTTCCAACTCCTTTTCCGACGCCACGCCTTCTTTCACAAAGTCCGGCATCAGTTCCAGATCCTCCACCAGCGAACGCACCTCCTCATAGGCGTCGATCCAACTCTTGATCGATGCCACCACCTTCAGTTGTGCCTCCGCCTTGGCGGGATCATCCCAGAAATCGGGTGCCTGGGTTTTCTGCTCCTCCTCTTCGAGCTCTATTTTCTTATTCTCGATGTCAAAGATGCCTCCTCAGCGAATCCTGTCGCCTCATAAGCTCTTTAATCTGCTCCGTAGTAACCATTTGCTATCGTCGATTAAATGAGTAATCTCTTCCCGTTATCCCGCCACCGAGCAGGCAATTCCGAGCGCCTCCACCCGGGCAGCAATCATCTGCAACTCCTCCATCGGGACCTTCGCCAGATCGGGTGCCGGCGTATCGCGGTCGATCGTATAGATCATCACCTGCCGCGGCGCGATCTCCTGCACCAGAGCCAGCCAGGCCGATACTTCCCGTTCGGTGGTGTTGTCCACAAGCTGCCCATTGTACTGACCGTGCAGGAACATTGTCTGCAGGATCATTCGGCCTTCGAACCATTTCATATTCCGCACCGTATCGGCCACGGAATAGGCTCCCTGCGGATGGTCGATCAGGCGTACCGTCTCGTCGAAGGCCGAATCGAGCTTCAGAATATTGTTATCCACCCGCAGCAATGCTTCCCGGACACTCTCGCGCCCGATCATCGTCGCATTGCTCAGAACCGACACCTTGGCCGCAGGACAGATCTCATCGCGCAACGCCAACGTATCGTCGATAATCTCCCCGAAATCGGGATGCAGCGTCGGCTCGCCATTCCCGGCGAAGGTGATCACATCGGGCGGGGTCCCCGCGGCTACCATTTCCCGCAGTTTCTCTCCCAATAGGCGGTGGACATCCTCGCGACGGTTGAAACGCGGTTTTTGTCCTGGCGTAGCCCATCCGCATTCGCAATAGATGCAGTCGAAACTACATAATTTACACTCCAATGGCAGGAGATTCACCCCCAGCGACAATCCCAGGCGGCGACTATGCACCGGCCCGAAAATAATATCGTGATACAATGACGTACTCA
>CALYBN010000140.1 GCA_944414825.1 uncultured Rikenellaceae bacterium | reverse complement strand
ACAACCTGACGGAATTGGCAAAGCTGCGACCTGTAGACTCCGACGATTCGATGGAGATCCTCGTTAAACCGCGGTCGTTTCTGGACAGCATCCAGCCTGTGGATATAGACCAGATGGTGGCGACAGACTCAGAGGAGGATATCTGGAAATGGGCCTTGTCAATCAAATTCAAGCCGATTTACCTGATTGACCGTAACGACTTTACCCAGGATTCTATAAAGCTGATCGAGGTCGATGTAACTCCGTATGGTCCCGGTGACATCATAATCATAGAGGAAGATTGAGCGGAAGGAGACGAGGGAAATTTATAACCGGAAAAGATTTGACCCTCGGATAAAAACAAAGAATAAAAAACATGGCAGACGAGCGGATGGAACAAATATCGGAACCGAAAAAACTTTCGGAGCGGATTTTTGGGGGAGACAAAGCCCTCTGGATCGTCATTGCTGCTTTGGCGGTTGTGTCGTTGCTGGTCGTCTACTCTTCCACGGCGTCGATGGCCTACAAGAAGGCCGGGGGCGATACGTCGCACTATGTGATTAACCAGTTGCGATTCATGGTGTTGAGTTTCGGCGTGATCTATGTCGTGCACCGGATCCGCTATCAGGTCTATGCCAAGTATGCCCGGTTGTCGTTTGTGGTGGCGCTGGGCTTGATGGCCTTGACATTTGTGGTCGGGGTGAGCCTGAACGACGCCTCGCGCTGGTTGAAGATCCCCGGTACGAGCTATACGTTTCAGCCCTCTGATCTGCTGAAGGTGACCCTTATCCTGGTACTGGCTCGTGAACTCTCGAAACGTCAGAAGGTGATCGGTTCGACACCCCTGCTGCCGGTTGTCCCGCTTTTCGGCGGGCGCAGGCTGACCGAGAAGCAGCGAATGCAGAATCGGAACGTGTGGTTCGATACGACTCTGCCGCTTCTGCTGCCGGTCGTGCTGGCCTGCGGGGCGATCTTCTTTTCGAACTTCTCGACGGCGGCCATTACGTTTTTTACCTGCCTGGTGATGCTCTATGTCGGTCGCGTTCGGGTGCGGGAGCTGTGGCGGCTGGTGCGGATTGTGATTGTGGTGCTGGTGCTGGCCCTGGTGGTGATGAATGCCGCCGGGGTGGGACGTGCCGAGACGTGGGTTAACCGCCTGAAAAATTTTGTCGGAATTGAACAGACCGATACTCCGAGCGGTCGGGAGAAGGATGATGATTTGCAGGTGACGCAGGCCAAAATCGCCATCGCCTCGGGCGGCTTGTTTGGCAAGGGGCCGGGGCACAGCACGCAGCGGGCCAACCTGCCGCACTCTTATTCGGACTTCGCATATGCCTTTATCGTGGAGGAGTATGGATTGCTGGGGGCGTTTGTGGTGCTGTCACTCTATCTGTGGCTGTTTTTCCGGGCGGTGATGATTTTCCGCAAGTGCGAAAAATCGTTCCCGGGGCTGCTGGTGCTGGGGCTGGGAATTATGATCGTCCTGCAGGGGATTTTTAATATGTTGGTGTCGGTAAACCTTTTCCCGGTGACGGGACAGACGCTGCCACTCATCAGCCTGGGCGGGTCGTCGATGCTCTTTACTTCGCTGGCCCTGGGCATGATGCTCGGCGTGAGCCGTCAGATGGAGGAGAAGACGCTCGACATGAAGGACTCTGCCTGATGGGTGCAGCGGTCCGGCGGGGCGTGAACGAGGCGAAGAAGAGAAAAATTATAAAGGACTTTTATGGTGAAAACAATGGATAAAAAATACAAGATTATCTTGAGCGGCGGCGGTACGGGCGGCCATATCTATCCTGCCGTGGCTGTGGCCGAGGCTTTGCAGCGGCGGCTGGGTGACCGGGTGGAGCTGCTGTTCGTAGGCGCCGAAGGCAAGATGGAGATGGAAAAGGTCCCGGCATTGGGTTATCGGATTGTGGGGCTTCCTGTGGCGGGGCTTCAGCGGAAATTGACGCTGCGAAACCTGGCCTTGCCCGTGAAGGTCCTACGCAGCTTGTCGAAAGCGCGGAGGACGATCCGCGAGTTCGGAGCCGATATTGTGGTGGGTTTTGGCGGTTATGCCAGCGCTCCGGTGTTGTGGAGTGCTCAGCGGATGGGGCTGCCGACGGTCATCCAGGAGCAGAACTCCTATGCCGGGGTCACCAATAAGATTCTGGGGCGTCGGGCTCGTTGCATTTGTGTGGCGTATGACCATATGGAACGTTTTTTCCCGGCCGACCGAATCGTGATGACGGGCAATCCGCTGCGGGGCAATTTTTCGCAGACGGTGCCGCATCCGGAGGAGTTCCGGGCCGAGGCGCTGCGTTATTTCGGATTGGAAGCCGGCCGGCCGGTGCTGCTCGTGGTGGGTGGTAGCCTGGGGACGCGGACGCTCAATAATGTGATGAAACGTTGGGTCGATACGATTACTTCCCGTGGTGAGGTGCAGGTCATCTGGCAGACGGGACGCATCTATCAGCGCGAGATGGAAGAGTATATGGCTACACGCAGCAGTGCCGGCATCTGGCGCGGGGCGTTCATCGAACGGATGGACTACGCCTATGCAGCAGCCGATGTGGTGGTGTCGCGTTCCGGGGCGGGAACGGTGTCGGAGCTGTGCCTGGTGGGAAAATCCACGATCTTCGTGCCGTCGCCCAACGTGGCGGAGGATCATCAGACCAAGAATGCGATGGCGCTCGTCGAAAAGGGGGCAGCGCTCATGGTGCCCGATGCCGAGGCGGTCGAACGGGTAATTCCGGAGGCGGTGGCACTGGCTGCCGACCGGGAGCGTTGTGCAGAGTTGTCGGCGAATATCCGACGGCTGGCCATTTCCGATTCGGCCGACCGCATTGTGGATCGGATTCTGGAGGTGTTGGAAACGGCTAAAAAAGGACGGAAATGAGTTACGAACATATCTATTTTCTGGGAATCGGGGGCATCGGCATGAGTGCCATTGCCCGCTATTTTCTGCACGAGGGGAAGCAGGTGGCCGGTTACGACCGTACGCCGTCACCCCTCACGGCGGCTCTCGAAGTTGAAGGGGCGCAGGTGCATTATGAGGATGATCCGTCGCTGATCTCCGCAGCTTTCCGCGATCCGGCCACGACGCTGGTGGTCTATACGCCTGCCATTCCGGCCGAACATGCTGAGTGGGCGTGGTTTCGCGAGCATGGATTCCAGATCGAGAAGCGCTCCGAGATGTTGGGACATATCTCCGAGGGCAAGTATGTGATGGCGGTGGCCGGTACGCACGGCAAGACGACCACCACAACCCTTACGGCCTGGCTGAACCATGAAGCAGGTTGCGGTACGGGTTGCGAGGAGACTGACGGCTGCGGACAAGGAACAAGTGGCTGCGGCAGCGCATTCCTGGGGGGAATTTCGAAGAACTTCGACAGCAATCTGGTGCTGGGGCGCGGTAAGCGGCTGGCGGTTGAGGCCGATGAGTTTGACCGCTCATTTCTGCGGCTCCATCCGGATGCAGCAGTCATCACCTCGGCCGATGCCGATCATCTGGATATTTACGGTACGCACGAGGCGGTGAAGGAGGCCTTCGCACAGTTTGTGCGCCAGATCCGACCGGGCGGTGCGTTGGTTATCAAACAGGGGGTCGATGTGACGATTGACAATCCGGCGATCCGCGTCTACCGCTATGCCTACGATACGCCGTGCGACTTCTATGCACGGAATGTGACGCTGATCGGGGGCGGTCACTATCGCTTCGATATTGTTTGTCCGGATCGCGTGATTGCCGACTGTACGCTGGGGGTCCCGGGTTGGGTTAATATTGAGAATGCCGTGGCCGCCGTGGCCCTTGTGTGGGTTGCAGGGTTTGACGAGGAACGGTTGCGGGGGGCACTGGCCTCTTTTAGCGGGGTTCGGCGCCGTTTCGATTTCTATATTAACCGGCCGGAGTTGGTCTATATGGATGATTATGCGCACCATCCGCGCGAGCTGGCTGCAGCCATCACGTCGGTCAAACGAATGTTCCCCGGGCGACAGTTGACGGCAGTTTTCCAGCCTCACCTCTATACGCGTACACGCGATTTCTATCCGGAATTTGCACAGGCACTGTCGCATGCCGATCGGGTGATCCTGCTGCCGATCTATCCGGCACGGGAGTTGCCTATCGAAGGGGTGACTTCGGAGTTGATAGTCGATCGTATTACGGTGCCTTGTGAGTTGATTCCGAAAGAGAAACTGGTCGATGAACTTCTCGCCTGCAAGGACCTGGATGTACTGGTGACGTTTGGAGCAGGAGACATCGACCGCTATTGTCAGCCCATTGCCGATGCTTTGAATCAACGACTTTTGGAAAAGTAATATTTGATACAGTTTTAGAATTAGTAACCTTTTGCAGAGATGAGGCTGATGTGGCATAAAATATTGAGTCTATTGGCTTGGGTGGCACTTCTGGGCTACCTTATTTTTGCCGTACACCTCTGCTCGCGGGAACAGGAAAAACGTCTGGTGAAGGAGGTGGTGGTCACGGTGCGCGATGCCGACCGGTTGCAAATCATCACCCCCGAGATGGTAAAGTTGTGGCTGGAACAGGAGGGATTCCGTCTGCGTGATACCGAGGTGGAACGGGTCGATACGGAGGCAATCCGACGGATGATTGCCCGACGCGGGTTCGTGCGTGATGTGCGAGTGTACACCGGATTGGGCGGGAAGGTTTGTATCGATCTCTCACAACGGCTTCCCATTGCACGGGTCAATACGGTGAACGGGTATAATTTTTATATTACGGAGGATGGGTGGATTCTGCCCCTGCAGCGCCATTATGTACTTTATGTGCCGACCATTACGGGAAACTTTACACCTCCCTTCTCGCGGGAGTACATTGGGAGTGTGTCGGAGTGTCTGCCGGAGGCTCAAAAAAAAGTAGATGAAAATTACATATTTTTCACGAAACTCATTAATTTTGTGAGATTAATTAGGGGTGATAGTTTCTGGAACGCACAGATCGTCCAGATCGACGTTTCCACACCTGCGAGAGGTGCAGGGCAAGTGCATTGGCAAGAGCCTGAGGTCGAGATAGTTCCGAGGGTTGGTCGGCATGTTGTCCTGCTTGGGACGTTGGATGAAGTGGAGCAGAAACTCGACCGGCTGATGTTGTTCTACCGCCGCGTGTTGGATTACGAGGGGTGGGAGACCTATCGGACAGTCAACCTGAAGTATCGTAACCAAGTAGTCTGCACCAAATAATTACAGTTGAACGAACGTGGAAAAGAAAAACCGTATAGTAGCGATAGATCTGGGCAGTAGTCACGTGGCCGCAGCGGTCGGAAGCAAAACTGCCGACGGACGGATCGAGATCGAGGACGTCGTGTTGAAAGAGTCCCGGGGCGTGACACGCGGCGAGGTGAAAAATGTGGAACAGGCCGCGCAGTCGGTCAAGGAGGCGGTCCGGGGGTTGGAAGAACGGCTTGGAATCGAGGTGCGCGAGGTCTATACCGGCATCTCGGGCAGCCATATTCGTTGTGCCAAGCATCCCTACTATGTGTATGTGGGAGGTCAGGACGGCGAGATCGGCGAGGAAGATGTCCGGAAGCTGAACGAGAGCATGCGCAATGTGCAGGCTCCGGATCGCTATTGTCTGATGCACATCATCCCGCAACACTACCTGGTAGACGACGAGGAAGAGGTGGCCGATCCGGTGGGTATGTTCGGCAAGACGCTCGGTTCGACTTTCAACCTGATTATAGGCGATAATACGACGATTTCCCGTCTGGAGAAAGCTTTGCAGAAGGTCGATATTGCACAGAAGAAACTGTATATCGACCCGCTGGTCTCAGCGGCAGCCGTGACGTTCCCCGATGAGAAGGATTTGGGCGTAGCGGTGGTCGATCTGGGTGCCGGGACGACCGATCTGTGTATCTATCAGGACGGGATTGTGCGCTATGTTGGAGTGATTCCGCTCGGCATGGAGGCGGTCAATAAGGATATTCGGGCCTATGGTATTATGGACCGTTATGTGGAAGAGCTTAAGGTTACTTACGGTTGTGCCGTGCCATCGCTGACCGACGGAGAGAAGTTGGTGAAGGTGCCGGGACGTACGCCGCACGATCATAAGGAGATTTCGTTCCGGAATCTGGCTTCGATCATAGAGGCTCGTCTGTTCGATATTGTGGATTATATCATTGAGGAGATCAAAACGGCGGGGTATGAAGGAAAGTTGAGTGCCGGCATTATCCTGACGGGCGGAGGTTCGTTGGTAAAGGAGATCAAGACTCTGGTGCAGGAACGTACCGGGCTGGATGTCCGTCTGGCTGTGCCGGATGTGCTGGTGAGCGAGGAGTCGAAGGAGAAGGTGAACGATCCGCGGTTGGCAACGGTCGTGGGAATACTGTGCGAAGGGCTGCAGGAGGAGTTCCCGGCTTGCGTGCAGGAGGCTCCGAAAAAGAGTGTTACGGCGCGCAGAACGCCGGTGAAAGAGGAGACGATTTCCTCTACCTCTCATATCGTAAAGGAATCGGAAGAGACTAAACCAGAGGTGGATCTGATGCGTGATGATGATAAACCGGAGGAGCCGCCCGTAGCCGGGAAGGATAAAAAGGAGAAGAAGGAAGGACGCGGTTTATTAGCTCGCTTGAAAGATAAGATGTCGAAAGCTCGGGAACGTTTTGAGGAAGCATTTGATACGTTGGACGACAATGAAAACATTTAATGCCGGAGAGGGTAAGGTTTGACGGTATGGTAGATGAACTGATAGAGTTTGATATAGAGAAGGTAGCTCCATCCATGATCATGGTGGCCGGGGTCGGCGGTGCGGGCGGTAATGCCGTGAATCACATGTACGATCTGGGTATCAAGGATGTGTCGTTCATGGTGTGCAACACCGACAAGCAGGCGTTAGACAAGAACTTGGTCCCGATCAAGGTTCAGTTGGGTAGCGGGATGGGAGCCGGGAATATTCCCGAGAAAGGCCGTGCCGCAGCGATCGATAGTCTGGATGAGATAACCAATATTTTTAAGCGCGAAGGGACTAAAATGGTCTTCGTGACGGCAGGTATGGGCGGTGGTACCGGCACGGGAGCTGCACCTGTGATCTCAAAGGCTGCGCGTGATATGGGGATTCTGACGGTGGCAATCGTGACGGTTCCCTATGTTTCGGAAGGTCCTATACGGATGAAAAATGCCTTGGGGGGACTGGAGGAATTGAAAAAAAGCGTCGATTCGTTGCTGATTATCGATAACGAGGATATACAGAAGATATACGGAGAATTGCCGCTTACGGATGCTTTCGGGCGTGCGAATGACATTCTGGCCACAGCAGCACGAGGGATTGCCGAGATTATTACGCGTCCGGGAATTGTCAATGTGGACTTTGCCGATGTTACGACTATCATGAAAGATAGCGGTGTGGCATTGATGGGTTCAGGCAAAGCCAGCGGAGAGGATCGGGCCTTGCGTGTGGCAGAGGAGGCGTTGTCGTCGCCCTTGCTGAAACATTATTCGATCGATGGGGCTACGAGCATCCTGTTCCATATCGCATATGGTAATTCGGAGATTAAATTGGGAGAATCTACGCAGATTCTCGACTATATTCAGACCAAAGCAGGTAAGCGTGCCAACATCATCTGGGGTGCGGGTAAGAATGAGCTGCTGGGCGATGATATCGAGTTGACGGTGATCGCTACGGGTTTCCGCCTTCCGGAGAAGAACAGTGATCCGGCTCCGGCACAACCCAAAACTACGGGTACAGGGGCTCATGGCCGCTGGACTCCGCCGGCTGATCCGTTTGCGCGTCCGATCGGGCGGATTCGGGGCGAGGCGTCACAACCGGTAGCCGAAGAGCCACGTGGAGCCTCTCAGATGATCGTGATGGAGGAGGATACACGTTATGCCGACATCGATCGGATTCTGAACGAACCGGCTTATATACGTCGCAAGGTGAAGTTTACGGATGACGTAACGCGCAGTTCAGGGCGTGTCAAGCTTCGCGAAGAGCCCCAGAAGCCGAAAACGGGATCGAACTCCTTGTTCGATGAGTTGAACACTAAGTCGTAGCGATTGGATACTGCTGCCCATATATTTATCTTTCATCCGTTCGAATCGCAGATCATCGTGCTGTTCGTAGTCATGGTGTTGCTGTTGATGGTTTCGGCCTTGGTGTCGGGTTCGGAAACCTCGTTTTTCTCGCTCTCCCCGGCCAATGTTGATTCGATTCGCCGGCGGCATTCGCGGGCCGACGA
>CALYBN010000139.1 GCA_944414825.1 uncultured Rikenellaceae bacterium | reverse complement strand
GCGGTGTTCGTGATCGGAATCGGCTATCCGCTGGGAGACGGGCAGGCACACGACGGGCGTGCCGCGGACTACGATGACTGGAGTACGCTGAACGATGACGGGTATTACGGTCTGAATGGCGATATCCTGCTGTGGAATCCGGTGCTGGAGAGTGCATTCGAGGTCTCCAGTATGGGAATCCGGGTCGATCCGGTGGCCCTGGAGCGTCAACTTGCTCTGCGCGGCGAGGAGGCAAAGCGGGAACTCTATTTCCATCGCCGATTGTTGGCTGGCGAATTGCCCTGCACGATCGGAGGCGGTATCGGGCAGTCGCGGCTCTGCATGTACCTGCTCCGCAAGGCCCATATCGGAGAGATCCAGAGCAGCATCTGGCCCCAGGCCATGCGTGAGGAGTGTTCGGCAGCTGGCATTGAACTGGTCTAAGGGAACATTTGAGGCAGAATAGTTATTATAGCGAAGGGTCTGGCTCAAACCGGACCCTTCGTTCGTATCGGTCCTCTCCCGGATTTTACAGAATGCCGAAATGATGGAGGGCTTTCAGAATGCCGTCATCGTCCACCGTGTCCGTCACGTACCGAGCCGAACGCTTCACCTCGTCCGAGGCATTGCCCATGGCGACTCCTATCCCGACGTGTTGCAGCATCTGGATGTCGTTGCCGCCGTCGCCGAAGGCCATCGTTTCGCTCAGCGGGATGCCGTAGTGCCCGATGATGCGGTCGATCCCTACCCGTTTACTGTTTCCGCATGCGACGACATCGGCAAAGAGCGGGTTCCAGCGTGTAGCGTCGCAATGCGGGAATACCTCGCGCATGATCTGCCCCTCCTCCTCAGCCCGGAAAAAGGAGACTACCTGGAAGATCTCCTGCTCGGCAGCCTCTTCGATTGGGCGGACCGGTGGGACCGGGAAGTCGAGTAGTGTGAATATTTGCCGGGCCGTATCGTTGAGGTAGTTGATGAACATTTCGCGGGCCGTGACGAACATCACCGGAAACGGATGCGCTCTTTCATATCGGATCAACGACTCAATATCCTGCGGGTCGATCGGATTCTTGTAGATCACCTGCTGCCGGCCGTCCTCTCCTCCGGTCAGGCAGTAGCCGCCGTTGAGGGTGATGTAGCCGTCGAACTGCAGGCCATCCAGGTTCCGGATTCCGCCCAGCGGCCGGCCCGTCGCGATGAATGTCCGCACACCCCGGCGGTGCAAGGCAGCCAGGGCCTTTGTGGTGGAATCGGGTACGGCATGGGTCTGGAAACTGAGCAGCGTGCCGTCTATGTCGAAGAATATTGCTTTGATCATTTGTCTTACTGTTATTGCGCGGACAAAGATAGCGAGAAAAACGGAAAACGATACCGTGTTCCGAGTATGGGATTTTCCGTGATGTGTATGATACTTTGATTGGGGACTGTGGCTGTGCCTGTCGTTGAGGATTTGCTTTGAAAAGACGAGTGGCGGGAGTTTGTCATTGGAAAAATTCCCGATGTGTGGCCGACCTTCCTCCTCCGGAATTTATTCGGAGAGTTTGGCTTTGATGGCGGCGAATCCGGCTCGGGCAAGGGGCGTATGGCTGAAAATGCGGTTGAACTCCGTCTCGTCCAACTCCTCCCAGAACTCCCGAGTGGTTAGTGCCGGGTCGATCACCGGATCGAAGGCCGGCAGCGTATGCATTGGGGTTCGGGCATTGTGGGGGCAGCAGCTTTGGCACTCGTCGCATCCGAACAGCCAGCCGTGAAGCCCCGTACCATCAGCAGGCAACCCTTGCTTCTGTTTTTCGATGGTGCGGCAGGCGATGCAGCGCGTGGCGTCGATCACTCGTGGAGCTCGGATTGCGTGTACCGGACAGCTGTCGAGGCAGGCGGTGCAGTTGCCGCACCGCTCTCCGGCGAAAGGGGTGTCGTAACACTCCGCCGCGGCATCGATCACCACCTCGCCCAGCAGAACGAACGATCCGAACTGCGGGGTCACCAGCAGCGAGTTACGCCCCGTCCACCCTAGACCGGCTTCCATAGCCCAGGCCTTCTCCAGCAGCGGAGCCGTATCGACGAAGCAACGCCCCGCCGTTCCGGGATATTGCTCTCTGATCCGTGCCAGCACGACATGCAGCATGCTGCGGATCGTATCATGATAGTCCGGAGCATAGGCGTAGGAGGCAATTTTTGGGGAGACACTGCGCGTGGTTTGGTCCCAGGCAGTATTTTTGTATGGTACGATACAGACGATCACCGTCTGTGCTCCCGGGACGAGTGCCGTCGGGTCGAGACGCCGCTCGGCATGGCGGCGCATGTAGTCCAGCGGACCGTCATATCCGGCGGCGAGCCAGCGATTGAACGGCTCCTCCCGTTCGGTGAGCCGCCGGCAACGGGCGATTCCGCAGAGCGGAAACCCGGCCTCTTGGGTCACATGTCGTATGAATTCTGAACTTACTGCCATATTTCTGTTACAAAAGTAGGGTTAAAATAAGAATAAAAAATTACTTTTGCGTTCAAATAGAATTCATTTCCGATATTGCCATGGGATTTCAAACGCTTCGCGAACTCTATCTTCACAGTATCGAGACTTATGCTTCTCGGCCGGTCTCGTCCATGTACGGGGGTGAATCCCTTACCTATACGCAGTTCTCCGAGCGGGTGGCCGATGTGGCTGCTCTGCTGCGCGGGGCGGGACTGAGCAGCGGTGATAAAGTGGCCCTTTTGAGCAACAACATGCCCAACTGGAGTGTCTGCTATTTTGCGGTGGTTACTTCGGGAATGGTGGTGGTGCCGATCCTGCCGGATTTCTCGGGCGGCGAGCTCGATATGATTATCCGCCATGCCGATGCCAAAGCATTGCTCGTATCGGACAAACTTTTCGGCAAGTTGTCGAAAGAGACCATCTCGGGGCTCAATATCGTCATCCGCACCAAGAATCTCGGTGTCATCTCGCAACATTGCACCGAGCAGGGGAGTTTCTCCGCGCCGCATCCGGATGATGTAGCGGCTATTATTTATACCTCGGGGACAACTTCTACCCCCAAGGGCGTGATGCTCACCCACCGGAACCTCACTTCGCAAGTCGCCATGGAGTACGATCTCTTCCCGATCGACTGTCAGGATATTTTTCTTTCGATCCTGCCCTTGTCGCATACCTACGAGTGTTCGGTGGGGATGCTTTACCCTTTTGCTGTAGGGGCTTCGGTGGTCTATTTGGACAAGTTGCCTACGGCCTCCACGCTGATGCCGGCCCTGAAGGCCGTACGGCCGACGGTGATGCTGAGCGTTCCGCTGGTGATTGAAAAGATCTACCGGAGTCAGGTGGCAGCCCGTTTTACCAAGAATAAACTGCTGGCGAAACTCTATGCATGGGTCCCGTTCCGCCGATTGGTGCATCGTGTGGCCGGAAAGCGGCTGATGGAGATATTCGGCGGTCGGTTGCGATTCTTCGGGATCGGCGGGGCCAAACTGGATCCGCAGACCGAACGGTTCCTGGCCGAAGCCCGTTTTCCGTATGCCATTGGTTACGGGCTGACCGAAACCGCCCCGCTGATCGCCGGGGCCGTTCCAGGCAAGACACGGATCGGCTCTACGGGACCGGTGATGAAGGGTGTGCAGGCACGACTGGAAGGCGTCAATCCGCAATCGGGTGAGGGCGAGATCGTGGTTCTGAGTCCCAGCACCATGAAGGGATACTACAAGAATCCGGAGGCGACCCGTGATGTTTTTACCGCGGACGGTTGGTTCCGGACCAAGGATCTCGGCGTATTCGATGCCGACGGGTATCTCTACATCAAGGGGCGGCTGAACAATATGATTGTCGGACCCAGCGGGGAGAATATCTACCCGGAAGAGATCGAGAGCGTCATCAATGGCCACTTTCTGGTGACCGACTCAATTGTCAAGCAGGAGAAAGGGCGGTTGATTGCACTGGTGCACTTCAATCGCGAGGAGATCGAACGGCGTTATCACGACTTGAAGGAGAATCTTGGCACGAAGATGGATGAGATCAAAGCCGATATTTTGAAATATGTCAATTCGAAGGTGGGCAAATTTTCCCGCATCTCCGGCGTGGAGGAGCAGCCTCGGGCTTTCGAAAAGACCCCTACGCAGAAAATCAAACGTTTCCTCTACAACAAAGGTCCCAAGAAGCATCAGGCCTGAACTCTGGCCGGGGAGGAAG
>CALYBN010000138.1 GCA_944414825.1 uncultured Rikenellaceae bacterium | reverse complement strand
TCGATGTCTACACACGTGACGTCTATGCCCATTTCTGAAAAACAGGTCCCGGTTACCAGTCCCACGTAACCCGTTCCTACGATCGTGATCTGCATATAATGGTCATTTTTATTTGTTTCCGTACATTTTCTGATAATACTCCTCGTAGGCGCCGGAGGTGACATTGTCGAGCCACAGCTGGTTATCGAGATACCACCGTACGGTGTGTTCGATCCCCTCCTCGAACTGGAGCGAAGGTTCCCAACCCAGTTCGTTTTTAAGTTTCGAGGAGTCGATCGCGTAGCGGAGGTCATGGCCGGCGCGGTCGGTGACGAAGGTGATCAGATCGAGCGAATATCCTTCCGGATTGCCCAGCAGGCGGTCTACCGTGCGGATGATCACGCGGATCAGATCAATGTTGCGCCACTCGTTGAATCCGCCGATGTTGTAGGTCTCCCCGACCTTTCCCCGGTGGAAAATCAGGTCGATGGCCCGGGCATGGTCCTCCACGTAGAGCCAGTCGCGGATGTTTTCGCCCTTGCCATAGACGGGAAGAGGTTTCCGATGGCGGATGTTGTTGATGAACAGCGGGATCAACTTTTCCGGGAACTGATAGGGTCCGTAGTTGTTCGAGCAGTTGGTCACCAGTGTCGGCATGCCGTATGTGTCGTGGAACGCCCGTACAAAGTGATCCGACGAGGCCTTCGAGGCAGAGTAGGGACTGTGTGGTGCATAGCGGGTCTCTTCGGTGAAGAATCCGCCGCCCAGCTCCAAGGCGCCGTACACTTCATCGGTCGAGATATGGTAGAAAAGCCGTCCGTCCCATTGCCCGTCCCAGGCCTCCTTGGCGGCTTGCAACAGGCTCAACGTGCCCAAGACATTCGTACGGGCGAAGGTGAACGGATCCTTGATGCTGCGATCCACATGGCTTTCGGCCGCAAGGTGGATCACCCCCTCGATTGCATATTCCGCGAAGAGTTTTTTGAGCATTTCGTAATCGCAGATATCTCCCCGGACGAACACATAGTTTGCTGCCTGTTCAATGTCCCGGAGGTTTTCCAGATTCCCGGCATAGGTGAGTTTGTCGAGGTTGATGATCCGGTATTCGGGATATTTTTTCACGAACAGCCGGACGACGTGGCTGCCGATAAAACCGGCTCCTCCCGTGATGAGTATGCTTTTTGTTGCCATCGGTGTGTTAATTCAGGGTTCCTTGTAACAGAATATGCAGACACTCTATCAGCGAGTTACGCCAATAGGGGACCTCGACGCCCGCTGCCTTGATTTTCTCTTTGCTCAGCACGCTGTATGCCGGCCTGCGGGCAGGTGTAGGGTATTGTTCCGTTTCGATCGCCCCTACGCGGACCGCCAGGCCCGATAGTTCAAAGATCGCCTGTGCGAAATCATACCACGACACGGCCCCTTCGTTGCTGAAGTGGTAAATCTCCATCCCCGGCCTTTCCTGCTGCAGTTTCTCGGCCAGCACCAGAATGGCGCGTGCTAAATCCGTGGCGTAGGTTGGGGTCCCGATCTGGTCATACACGACGTTGAGGTTATCGCGTTGGCTTCCGAGCCTCAGCATCGTCTTCACAAAATTTCCCCCAAACTCAGAATATAGCCATGCCGTGCGGATGATGGCTCCACGGCAGCCGGCTGCCACCACAGCCTCCTCTCCGGCCCGTTTCGTGCGCCCGTACACCCCGATGGGAGCTGTCGCATCCTCCTCCTTGAGCGGATGGCACCCTTCGCCTCCGAAAACATAGTCGGTCGATATATGGATCAGAAAGGCTTCGTGCTCGCGAGCCACTTCGGCCAGGATGCGGGCTCCGTCTATGTTGATCTTTGCGGCCAGTTCCGGCTGGCTTTCCGCCTTGTCGACAGCCGTATAGGCGGCACAGTTGATGATCAACTCGATGCCGTTGTCGCTGACCAATCTAGACATGCAGCCTTTGTCGGTGATGTCCGCCTCGGGCATGTCCGTAAAGAGAAAAGCGTGTTGCGGATACTCTCCGCTGATTTTGCGCAGGGACGAACCCAACTGCCCGTTACCTCCGGTTACCAGTATTTTCATTATCGTAAAGATTCTCGTTGTAGTTGAACAGAGGGGCATCTTTCAACAGCGGATGCCGCCGGTCTTTTTCCGACAGAATAGCCTCCGAGGGGGCGATTCCCCAATCGATGTCCAGTGCCGGATCATCGAAGGCGATGGCGCCTTCGCTCTGCGGGGCATAATAGTTGTCGCATTTGTACTGGAATACCACCTCGGGGCTCAGTACGACGAAGCCGTGTGCGAACCCCCGCGGGATGAAGAGCTGCCGATGGTTTTCGGCGCTCAACTCCACCGCCACGTGCTGACCGAACGTGGGCGACCCTTGTCGGATATCCACCGCTACATCAATCACACGTCCTGTTGCTACCCGCACCAGTTTGCTCTGTGCATGGGGCGGCAACTGGTAGTGCAGGCCGCGCAATACACCGTACGAGGATTTTGATTCGTTGTCCTGTACGAAAACGATCGGGCGCACCAGCCGGTCGAACTCCCGCTGTGAGAAACTTTCGAAAAAATATCCCCGATGGTCGCCGAAGACGGTCGGCTCGAGGATGACGACCTCCGAGATTTTTGTTGGAATGATCTTCATCTCTACAATTTGTTGATATATTGGCCGTACTGGTTTTTGATCATCGGTTGGGCCAGTTCGTGCAACTTTTCGCGACTGATCCATCCCTTCCGGAAGGCAATCTCCTCCAGACAGGCTACTTTTAGACCTTGCCGTTTCTCGATCACTTCGATGAAAGTCGAGGCTTCACTCAGCGAATCATGCGTTCCGGTGTCGAGCCATGCGAACCCGCGACCCAATAGTTGGACCTTGAGTTCTCCGTCTTGCAGGAACCGTTGGTTGACGGTTGTGATCTCCAGTTCGCCGCGAGCCGAGGGTTTGATGCTCCGGGCGATCTTCACCACTTTGTTCGGATAGAAATAGAGCCCTACGACGGCATAGTTCGAGCGCGGGACGGC
>CALYBN010000137.1 GCA_944414825.1 uncultured Rikenellaceae bacterium | reverse complement strand
TTCAGAACATCATCGTTGTGCTTCTGAAACAGAGCCAGAAGGGTATAACTTTTCGGCGAGAGTCCCAGAAATTGATTTTTCACTTTCTCGGCCGTTACGTCCAGTTCGTTCAACTGAATCTCCTGATAGATATGGATCAACGTGGTTCGTACACTGTCGAGCGGTGCATTGATCTGGCATGCCTCGGAACTGCGTCCCGATGCTTTTCCTTCTTTTACACTCCACAACGCGGGGTCTACATCCTGCTTGATGCTGAAACGGGCTTCCTTGCCACAAATCGTAATACGACAAAAAACAGGAACCTTACCATTTCGTTTTTGACGATCCCGTTTTAAGAAAAACAGGATTCTGAATGTGCTTCTCATAACTCAAAATTTCATGTTACAAAATTAGGTTAACAATATCATTCTGAGTGCTATAAGACATAAACAATGTGCGACAACATGACGACAATTCCAGACAAATCGTACCCCATTTCACACCTGCCTCTTTGGGGTACGATTTGGAGCGCAAACTTTGTCTTGAGTTGGCTTTTCCCGGTCTCCGAATGGCGGAACCCAAAAAGAAAAAAGCCTTCAAGTTTATGAACTTGAAGGCTTTGGCTTCGGCGCGACCTCTTTTGTCACCATCCCTGGCGGAGAGAGAGGGATTCGAACCCCCGGAGCCTCGCAGCTCAACGGTTTTCAAGACCGCCGCAATCGACCACTCTGCCATCTCTCCGAGGACAAAAGTATAACTGAAAATTGGCTTTTGCAAAAAAACAGGTAGTTCATTCCGCGATTTTTCTTATAATCAGCTAAAAACCAATAAAAAAAATATCTGGAAAAACAGATAAAACAAATTTTCATTATATTTGTGTCGAACGCCTGAACCCAGAAAACTACTTCTCTAAATAACACAATCAAAAAACCTTAATCTAAAAATTTTGCAGTATGAACAAAGCCCAATTGATCGACGCTATCGCCGCCGAAGCTCAAATTACGAAAGCTGATGCTAAAAAATCGCTCGATGCTTTTGTGAAAGTAACCGGAGAGGCGCTGAAAAAAGGAGACAAAATCGTATTGGTAGGTTTTGGTTCGTTTGCCGTGGCCCAGAAGCCCGGACGTACGGGCCGTAATCCTCGTACGGGTGCCGCTATTAAAATTGCCCCTAAGAATGTGGTGAAATTCAAGGCAGGTGCCGAACTGAATGCGAAAGTGAAATAAGATTTGAATTTTGTTTATAAAAAAGCGACCACCCGCAAGGTAGTCGCTTTTTTGTTGTAGGTTGCTCCTGGCGTGTTGAGCGGATAGCTTGTCGAGTCTACTAGTTGAGCCCGACGGCCTGCAGATACCACGCCTGGATTTCCGGACTGAGCTCCAGAGTTTGGATCTCCTGCGGAATTTTGGCGTAATCCGCACGGAATTTGCGGATCAACTCATTGAATCGTTCCGGGAAATATTCCAATTGGATGGAGGTCTCTTCGGCAGAACCCATCGCGGCCGGTACGACAACCCGTGCATGTCGATATTTCAGCTCGGTCGTGGCCTTGGTCAACTTACGGAAAAGGCCCGTGAGGCCGTCATTGATCTCGGGCAGATTGTCGCCGTAGACGATTTTCACCGTTTGTGGCTTGCTGCAGTCCGTTTCGGGTAGGTCGATCTTCAGGCAGAGCGACTCCCCGATGTAGCTGTACGGGAGGGCTTCTCCGTCCATTTCGATCGATTCCGGCACGGCTGAGCCGTAGAGCATTAACGCATACTGCCGGCCCGTGGGCATGCCCTCGTAAGAGCCTTTGCGAGGTGAAAGTGTGACGGTGAGGGTATTGCCGGTCCGTTGGGTGGCAAACTGCGTGGTGGCGAATTGCGTGGCGTAGTGCTTGTCGTTGCCATTATCCTCGTAGAGGATGCCGGTGCCTTCTGCGCCAGGGAAGATAGCCAGGCGTACCTGTGCCGGTTGCTGGCTCAGATTGTCAACCTCGCCGTATAGGGGAACGATGGCCCCAGCTTTCACGTAGACCGGATATTCGTCGATGGCGAATTTCCGTTCCACCACCTGCCCGCCCTTGAGGAGCGTCCCGGTCTGCCATTCGAACCAGTCGTTGCCTGCCGGGAGCCATACCTTGACAGTGGAATAGCCTTCGACAGCGGGCGTTACGACCGGCGCCACGAGCAGCGCATCGCCGAATTGATACTGGTTGCGGAATTCATAGGCTTCCGCTTCTTCCGGATAGTCGTAGTACATCGGACGGCAGAGCGAGATTCCCGTGTCGTAGCACTGACGGGCTGCGGTGTAAATGTAGGGAACCAGGCTGTAACGCAGTTTGATTGCATCGCGCTGTGCCTTGAAGTAGTCGCCGCGGAAATTCCAGATCTCCTTGTTCAGCACGGCATCTTTCGTGGAGTGGGTTCGGAAAATCGGGCTGAACGTTCCGTATTGCATCCACCGTGTGTAGAGTTCCGGTTCAAGCACGCGTTTCTGGCCTCTCAAAGTGTGGCCGCCGATGTCGTGACTCCAGTAGCCGTACAGCACATTGGAGGCGCAGTTGGTGAAGTAGGGTTGGAAGGCGAGCGATTCCCATGAGATGATGGCGTCACCCGAGAATCCGATCTGATAGCGATGGTTGCCCAATCCTCCCCAGCGATGATAGAGCATGGGCCGCGTGTCGCGTTCGCGCTCCATCTGGGTGAAGAAGACGTAGTTGAGCCACCACGTGTTGCTCAATCCTTCCACCTCCTTGTCGTTGGGCCATTGCTGCCAGTCGAGCCACCAGAAGTCGACTCCGTTCCGTTCCATCGGTTTCAGCACGACGTCGAACAGTGTCTGCATGTATTTCTTGTCGGAGCCGATGTGGGGGATATTGCGACCGGTTGAGGTGTCGAAATTCATCTTCTCGGCAAATTCTCCGTACTGCTCCTCGAAGGGTGCGATACCCGAGGCCGGGTGGAGGTTCAGCGTGGTTTTCAGCTGCTGGTTGTCGGTCCAGGCGAGGAACTTCTCCGGTGAGGGGAAGAGGTCGCGATTCCAGGTCCAGCCGGTCCACCAGGGGCGCTGGCCGAACTCATCCTTGCGGGAGTCGTTCACGCCGTCGGTGCGGTGCCAGTCCATATCGATCACCAGTACGTCGAGCGGGATGCTGAATGTCTTGAAATTACCGACCAGGTCGCGCAACTCCTTGTCCGAATAGGCCCAATAACGGCTCCACCAATAGCCGAAGGCGTAGCGCGGCGGCAGCGGCACACGGCCTGCCACTTGTGTAAACTCCTTCAGAGCCCCTTTGTAGTTGTGTCCGTAAGCCATGAAATACCAGTCTTGTGCCCGAGGATTCCGCCGGGTTTTCACCCACGGCCACGGCGAATCGTCGAACAGGAACGAGCCGCTGTCGTCGATCAGCGTCCAGCCGTCGGTGGCGAGCAGCCCCTCTTCGATGGGCATCTTGTTGCCATCGACATCGGTATCCCCGTTAAAACGATCCAAAGTGCGGTACGTGCCTTTCAGATTCCCGGTTTGCTGCATCCCCGGTTTCCAGGCGAAGGCGTGGGGTGCCTTGCGGTCGGCGGAGACGATCTGCAGATTGTCTGCCGTGAAGCGCCCCGAACCCAACTGATAATGAAGGACCAGTTTCTCGGTGGAGAGCGTAAGGGTCTTGCCTCGTTTCTTGACCGTGAAGTCGGGCACCGGCAAGCGGCGGTTGACGAATACGAACGAGGCATCGTCCGTAAATTTCCCCGTTGAATCCCACTCCATGCGGATCAGTCCGGAGGTCAATACCGTGAAGCGTACTTCAGGGTCTGCCTGCACGATCGCTTCTTGTGCTGCCATTGCCGAATTCTCGGCCGGAGCCTCAGGCTGGGCCGCCACCTGAGAGGTGGCGACCAGTCCGGCGATCGACAGGAATGCAAGGATGTGTTTCATACTATGTTGGTTTCAGGTTAGGTTCGTGGTTTTGAGGCAGTGGCTTACAGCGGGCGGATCATGAAGTTGAACGTATAGTCGGCATAGGGGATCATGTACTCCGGGCGCGGTTCGGCTCTCCAGCTGTTGACACATCCCAGACCCATCTGCCGCAGGTCGAAGTTGACGAACGTTGCGTTCTGTTTCACCAGATCCGACGGGTGACGGTTGCCGGCATAGGGCACGCGGCCTTCGATGTCTTCAACCGAATAGGGCAGGGCCGAGGCCGAGAAGAGAGCGTCCGAACGGATCTCCACGCCGTTGCCGCCTTCGTCCACCACGCGCCAGTAGCGCAGATCGCTCTTGGTGCCGGATTCCTGCGGACGGACATAACCGTAGTGGTACTGATCGGCCACCTTTTGATGATAGAGACCTACCGGAGCCGAACTCTTGCGGTCGATGTAGTTCTCGAACGGACCGCGGCCCCAGAAGTCGATCAGGTTGTAGCGAGAGGGCATCTCCAGGGTCATGCCGAAGCGGAACATGCCCGGGACGTCTTTCTTGCTGCGATCGGCCGTCATCTGCTCCGTTGCCATAATTTCGCCTCGGCCGTTGATCGTGTAGGTCATGGTGAGGGTAGCGCCCGTAGCGGGGATTTTGTGGAGGGCGGTGACGATTACTACGCCATTGTCGGCTTTGGCCTCGATCGACTTCAGCTGGATCTCCGGATTGCGCCATACGGCGTATTTGGTGTGCAGTTTGGCGCCGTGGTCATTCTCCGTAGCTGCGCGATTGAAGTTTGGCGTCAGCGGGGCCAGCAGCAGTTCGCGCCCGCGGAATACGAACCGATCCAGGAAGCCGCTCTTGCGGTTGAACTCCACCCTCCAGTCGGCGCCCGAGATGAAGTAGAAGTTCGTGTCGGCGCTCAGTTGTGCGACTGCCTCGCAGGGCGTGAAGGCCCATTCCGTTTTAGGATCGTACGTACGTATCGGGAGTTGGTCGTAGGCCACCTCGGTATTGGCATCGAGCAGACCGTCGCTCTTTTTCAGTTTGTAGGATACGTTGAGCATGATTTCGCGGGCATCGGCCGGGAGGTCCTGCGCTCCGTAACCCAACTGGATCGTAGCTGTCTGTTGCGGAGCCACCTCCAGTTGATCGACAACGCCGCTCAGGAACGCCTTCCCGTCGGCCGTGAGGTTCCACTCCATCCGGTAGTCGGACAGGTCGCGGAAGAAGTTCTCGTTGTACACCTTCACGCGGCCCTGGGTGAGATCGTCTGCCATGGTGAGGATCGAACGATACTGGTAGCGTACCTCATAGGCATGGGGATGCCACTCACGGTTGGCGGCGATCACGCCGTTGTTGTTGAACGAGTTGTCCGTGCCGTCATAGCGGTTGTAGTCTCCGCCGTAGGTATAGGTCACGCTGCCGTCTGCATTGTAGCGGGCCAGCGCCTGGTCGACGAAGTCCCAGATGAAACCGCCCTGGTAGGCCGGGTACTTGCGCACCAGGTCCCAGTACTCTTTGAAACCGCCCATCGAGTTACCCATGGCGTGGGCATATTCGCACTGGATCAGCGGCATCGAGGGGTTGCTCGAGGCGTAGCGTTCGCAATTCTCGTAATTGAAGTACATCGGGCAGAAGATGTCGGTATTGGTGCTGTTTATCCCTTTGTGGTCCACGCCACGCTCATAATGGATCGGGCGCGACGGGTCGTACTCCTTGATCCAACGGTAGCAGGCCGTGAAGTTGGGTCCGTTGCCGGCCTCGTTGCCCATGCTCCAGATGATGACGCTCGGGTGGTTCTTGTCGCGCAGGACCATGCGCTGGTCACGCTGTAGGTGCGACAACTCGTACATCGGCTCCTTGGCCAGCGTCGTCTCCTTGTATCCCATGCCGTGCGACTCGATGTTGGCTTCGTCCACCACGTAGAGACCGTATTGGTCGCAGAGGTCGTACCACATCGGGTTGTTAGGGTAGTGGCACGTGCGCACGGCATTCATGTTGAGTTGCTTCATGATCAGGATGTCGCGGATCATATCCTCGCGGGTGACGTAATAGCCCCGGTCGGGATTCATCTCGTGGCGGTTGACTCCTTTGATCAGTACGGGCTGGCCGTTGACGAGCAACTGACCGTTTTTGATCTCCGACTTGCGGAAACCTACCCGTTGGGTCAGTGCTTCGGTCACCTGCTTGCCGTCGCTGACGATTACGCTCAGCGTGTAGAGATTGGGCTCCTCAGCACTCCATTTCAGGGGGTTCGAGACGTTGAACGTGTGTGTGAGCATCCCTTTCGAGTTGGGTTGCAGTTGTGCTTCGGCCACGGTTTTTCCCTGGTCGTCGGTGAGCTTGAGGGCCACCTGGCGTACGCCCGGGGTGACGGAGGCTTCTACCTTGAGTGTGGCATCGGTGTACTGTGCGTCCAGATCGGGCGTAATCCGGATATCGAGCAGTCGTTTGGGGTTGCGGGCGTAGAGATAGACGTCACGGCCCACACCCGACAGGCGCCAGAAGTCCTGGTCTTCCAGGTAGCTACCGTCGCACCAGCGGAACACCTGGAAGGCGATCAGGTTGCGTCCCGGACGGAGGTATTTCGTCAGGTTGAATTCAGCCTCCAGCTTGCTGTCCTCGCTATAACCTACTGCCTTGCCGTTGACCCAGAGCGAGAGGTTGGAGGTGACGGAGCCGAAGTGGATGAAGATATCTTTGCCGCTCCACCCGGCCGGAATTTCGATTTCGCGGCGATAGGAGCCCACGTGGTTGTTCTCGGTGGGAACGATCGGCGGATTGTTCTTATACTGGTTACACCAGGCATATCCGATATTTTTGTAGAGCGGATCGCCATAACCGTTCATCTCCCAGATGCCCGGGACAGGCATTTGATCCCACGCCCGGTCATTGTAGTCTACCTGATAGAAATCGGTGGGACGTTGGTCGGCATGCCGCACCCAGTTGAATTTCCACATGCCGTTCAGCGAGAGGTAGAACGGATTGCTTTTCATATCGCCCCGGGCTGCGGCTTCGGCGTCGGGGTAGACGATGAAACTGGAACGCATCGGTTCGCGATTGATCTCATTGACGGCAGGATCCTGCCAGGGTTCAGACTGTGCGTACAGTGACGCAGAGGATAACAGAAGCAGGGATAACAGAACGTTTTTCATAAAATATTTTTTCGGGTTTAATTGATTTTGGTTCGAAATCGGTTGGGCTGTTTGATTAGATCAGTCGCTAATATAACGAAAAAAACCGAAAGGAATTGACGGAAATGATTAGTTTTGTCTCCATAGAGGTGTTTTTGATTGAAATGTGATAAAAAATGAATTATTCGAATGAGTCTGTACGTCGGCAGGATCGCCTGTTGACAGAGGCGGAGGCACTTGCGCTACTGAAACAGGGCGAGTATGGCGTCCTCTCTCTTCAGGCTGAAGAGGGTGGTGGATACGGCGTCCCGGTCAATTATGTGTGGGATGGAGCCTTGGCGCTCTACATACATTGTGCGCCTGAAGGGCGAAAACTTCGCTGCCTGGAGCGTTGCGACCGGGTCTCGTTCTGTGTGGTGGGGCGGACGCAGGTCGTGCCCGAACGTTTCACGACGGCCTATGAAAGCATTCTGCTCATGGGGCGGCTCCAGGTGGTGCAGTCCGACGATGAACGGATGCGGGCGCTGGAGCTGTTGTTGGCCAAATATTCGCCGGAACATGTGGCCACGGGACGGAAATATGCTGCCGGATCGTTTCACCGCACGGCACTTCTCCGGCTCGATATAGCCACGTGGTCGGGTAAGTGCAAGCGGATTCCCGGGAGTTTCTAGGAGAAGACTGTTTTGGCGTGGTCGGGACCATTAGACATTGAAACTACGAACCAATTAAATGAATTGCTATGAAACGAGTGTTGTTGGCTGCGGTGGCAATTGTTGTTGTGCCGTTTTTGTGTTATTCCATTGGGAATGATGATATTGTCAATATCCCCGATACCAATTTCAAGGCCTACCTGGTAGAGAATTTCGATGCCGATGGAGATGGTGAAATCAGCAGGCAGGAGGCCGAGACTGTGACGAAAATAGTCTGTCCTGGCAGGGAAATATCCTCGTTGGAGGGAATAGCGTCATTCCCGGCCCTTGATACGTTGCTTTGTGGGGAGAATTGGTTGACAACGCTGGATGTCAGTCAGAATACGTCTCTGATTTGTTTGGATTGCATGAGAAATCAACTGACAGGCTTGGATGTCACTCACAATGCAGCCTTAAAGGATCTGTATTGTGAGGGCAATCCACTGACCAGTTTAGATCTTAGCGGTTGCCCTGCTTTAGTTATTTTGGGATGCAGAGCTACCGGCTTGACCAGCCTGGACGTGAGCCGGTGCAGGAATTTGACATGGTTGAATTGTGCTACTAATCCTCTGACCAGTCTGGATCTGACGCATAATAGGGCTTTGGTTAGTTTGTTCTGTTTTGGATGTGAACTGACAAGTCTGAATGTCAGTAATTGTGCGGATTTGACGATTTTGATCTGTAACTGGAATCAACTCACCAGCTTGGATGTATCGGGCAATACGGCTTTGATGCTTTTGGAATGCATGGAAAATCAGTTGACCAGTCTGGATGTGAGCCATAATATATTTTTGATCTCTCTGTGGTGCTCTAAGAATCAGCTGACCCAGTTGCGGCTGAATAGAAATTTGGGTACTTTGGTTTGTTACGAGAACCGTCTGACACGTCTGGATATAAGCAGGTGCTGGGCTTTAACGACTTTATACTGTCAAGACAATCGGTTAAAAAGATTGGATGTAAGTAAAAACCGGATATTAAATGAGTTGCTTTGTTCTGCTAATCGGTTGAAACGTCTGGATGTCAGTAAGACCTGCCTATATCCTCATACCACAGGGTGGCGTCGCCCATTGGAGTGTTCGCAGATGCCAACCCTGAAGACTTTGTATCTGCAGAGGGGTTGGAGTCTCGAAGGGATAAACCGGGATCGGTCGGAGAAATACATCCCCAGTCAAACGGTTATCCAATATAGAGATTAGGCTCATTGGTCATGTCGGACTAAAAAGGGCGCTGTATACGGAGTAGCCCATGATCCTTTATTGTTGAGGGAAATCTGCGAGTTTGAAATCGGCCGTTATTTCTCGGAGAAAGTGTGATCGGAAAATCGTATATTTGTGCCTCGAAATAAAATTCTGGGATGATCCATCAACAGACAACAAAACAAAAAATACTATCATTTCTCTGGCAGCATTTTCTGCTGCTGATTTCCTTGGACCTGATGACTCTCGGAGTCGCACTGTGTGTCCGCTCAAACCTGGGCAGCAGCGTCATATCCTCGTTGCCGCTTGTTTTATCGTTGGCAGGTCCCGTCAGCTCGATCCCGGAGTGGTCGATCGGAACTTATACGATTCTCATGAATTTCGTATTCGTTTTGTGTCAGATTGCCATTTTGCGAAAACGATTTGAAATGGTCCAACTTTTTCAGCTGGTTATAGGGTTTGTTTTCGGATGGCTGATCGATTTCAATATGTGGTTGACAGACTTCTTGGTATGCGAGACGCTGCCTGTGCAAGCGGTGACCCAACTGCTGGGATGCACGGTGATGGGCATAGGTATTGCATTCGAGATCAAATGCGGGTCGGTGACCATGCCTGGCGAAGGAATTTCGATCGCCGTCAGCCAGGTCTGCAAGTTCCCATTTCCCAAGGTAAAGATTATGATCGATACGACGCTGGTGATCCTGGCCGTGTGTGCCTGTTATCTTTTCTTTGGCAAATGGGTGTGGAGTGTTGTGGGGATCGGGACCCTGTTTGCCATGGTATATGTTGGGCTGGTCGTCAAATGGGTCTTTCAGCATATCAAGTGGTTTGACCGCGTTCTGGCGTATATCCCTGGATTCCGCAGATATTTGTTCGGACTCATACGTCTCATTATCAGAAATTAAATCATTTCTCAGAAACGTTTGACTCGGGGAACGGCATGAGGCCTATGCTGTGGAACTGAGGGCTTGTCTCCTGAATGGATAACAAGACAAAAAAACGGACAATTCGAAAGAATTGTCCGTTTTAGTAGCGGGAGGAGGACTCGAACCTCCGACCTTTGGGTTATGAGCCCAACGAGCTGCCAACTGCTCCATCCCGCGATATTGCGGTACAAAAGTAGTAAAAAAAAACTTCTTCGCAAATTTTTTTCGGATTCTTCTGCTATTTCAGCGCGCCGGCGACAACTTCCGACAAGTCCAGCACCGGTTGATGGGCCGTGCGTTCGATCGCCTTTTTGCAAAGAGGACAGGCCGTTACGACCGTATCGGCTCCCGTGGCGGCCAACTCCTCGGAGAGGGCTTCGCTGATGCGGGTCTGTCCCTTGTCGTCGATGGCCAGATTGGCCAGGCTGCTGCCGCAGCAAAGGGCATCTGCCCGGTTCTCAGCCACTTCGGTCAGCATACCGATTCGGGAGATCACCTCGCGTGGTTCCTCGTAGATGCCGCTGCCGCGCCCCAATTCGCAGGGGTCGTGGTAGGTGAACGACCGTTGGTCGGGCACCACCTTGAGCCGTTGCTGCTGCATCAGGCGCAGGATGTATTGCGAGTGGTGCAGGACTTCGATTCCCTCCAGGTGGTAGTCTTCGCGGAAGACCTTGAAGCAGATGGGGCAGGAGGTGACCAGCGTCGTAATGCCGTGTTTGCGGAACAGTTCGCGGTTGTAATCCATCATTTTCCGGGCTGCGTCGACCTCGCCCGAGAGTTTCAGCGGGCGGCCGCAGCAGACACCGCCTTCACGGTCTGCCCGCCAGACTTCTTCGCCGGCCGCTTTGAAGATGGCATCCATGGCACGCAGGATCTTGGGCGTGAGCAGGGTCATACAGCCGGCAAAGTAACCGACGCGTCCTGTTCCCTGCGAGCGGTCGGTCCCGGCCAGGTAGGTGTATCGGTTGTCGGCCGGCACGCCCCGCAGGGTTTCGCGGCTGTTGAGGCGCAGCATGTTCAGGTCGAGGCCCACCGGACATTTGACTTCGCAGCGACCGCACATCAGGCAATTGTCTGCCACGTCGATGGTGAGGCGGTTATAGCGCCGGTCGCGCAGAAAATAGACCGACTGTACGTTGCGTATGCCGGCGTCGCACTGCAACTGGCAGGGGTCGATGCAGATTCCGCAGCGGGAGCAGGCTTCGAGCTGGAAATGGTCGTAACTCTTGGCTTTGGGTTCAGTTTGGAGCTTGTATTTGCGTAGGAAGATAAGCGGAATCTCGGTGAAGATGTGCATGTAGCGCGAGAAGGGCATCGCCACGAAGAAGATCCCCAGCACGATGGAGTAGAACCACCAGGCGTAGATCGAGAAGTGGCTCACGGCCTCCGTCCCGAACGTGTCGACCATCCAACTGCCCAGACTTCCCGTGAGGAACGTAGTACTGCCTTTCAGACCGCTGGTGGCGCTTTCGGCCACCAGTCGGGCCGGGAAGACGAACCACAGTGCCGTCAGGGCGATGCGGTCGCCCAGAACGTGTTTCGTGGTGTGGCGCATGCCGAGCGCCTTGGAGCGCATCCGTTTGAACCATGCCAGCGCCACGCCCGAGAGGACGAACAGCAGCAGCAGGTCCATGATGAAACCCAATATGCCGCCCACCACGCCATAGTCGGCCTCCGGGGCGAAGAACTTGAAGAATACGTGGGCATGCAACGGGATGATCTCTCCCGACAGATGGAGCGATGCTTCGACCCATCCCACGGCGATTAGCAAGAACCATCCGAACGCCAGACTCATATGCATATACCCCAGTAGCGGGTTGATGCGCCAGATGCGGCGGTGCAGCAGCGACTCCATGAATACCTCGCCCACGGCGTCAATCGTCCGTCGCGTGAAGATGCCGTGCCGTACTAAGGCGCGATCCGTGGCCGGGAGCCGTACAAACCATCGCACGTATTTGTAGAGCACCACCGTGAACAGCACGGCCACGCCGATGGCAAATGGCAGAACAAAATGGTCGTAGTAGTTCATCATCGGTATTCCCCCAACTCTTTTTTGATCAGCATGACCACACCGCGGGTGTTGATCCCGCGCGGGCAGCTCAAGCGACACTTGCCGCAGAGCATGCATTTGTTCATCTCCTCGTAGGCCCCCTTGTATTCACCGCGGCGCACGAGCGTATGCACCTTCCGGAAATTGAAGGAAGTGAGGTTGCCTGCCGTACAAGTGGCCGTACAGCTGCCACAGGCGATGCAGGTTTGCAGTTCCGGCATTAGGCGCAGGATCTTCTCCGAGATCATCATGTCGTTCTTGTCGAGATTGATCGCGCGCGGCTGGTTGATATTGAATCCGAACTGTACCATAATTTTCTAATTTTCTCCCCCCCCCTCCTGTGCTAGTCGATTTGATCGCGAAGGTAAGCGGCGACCCGCAGAGCGGCGGCAGTCCCTTCGTTGAGGCTTTCGCCCACGTTCTTTGGGGCGGTTACCGTGCCTGCATAGAAAATATTGGGGGCTCCGGAGCAGACGTTGCCTGTGAACTGGTCTTGCGGGCGGATGAAACTGCTCGGATAGAGCTCCACGCCGGGAGCTTCGGCAAAGCGGAAATTACTCTCGCCGGCCCGCATTCCCACGATCAGAATCAGCATGTCGACCGTCATCTTCAGGGGACGTCCGATGAGCGTATCCTCGGCTTTGATCTGTACGCGGTGGTCGATCGTCTCGCTGGCCTCCGAGATGCGGCCGCGCACGAAGTGGATGTTGAACTCCTCCTGTGCCTGGCGGTACATCTCCTCGTATCCGGGGCCGAACATGCGGATGTCCATATAGAAATTGAATACCTCGCTCTGCGGAAAGAGTCCTTTCAGCTCCATGGCCTGTTTTACGCCCGTGATGCAACATACGCGTGAGCAGTGCCGCTGTCCCACCTTCTCGTCCCGCGAACCCACGCAGTGCAGGAAGGCGATGCGTTGCGGCTTGCTGCCGTCACGCATGGCCACGCGACCTTCGTTGAGCATGCGCTCGATGTCGACCGTGGTATAGACATTGTCGTAGAGACCGTAGCCATATTCCTCCTTGATCTCAGCTTTGAAAATGTCGAATCCGGAGCAGACCACCACGGCATCCGACACGACCAACCGTCCGTCGCTCAGCACCACGCCGTTGGGATCGATGCGCCGTACCTCGGTATTGGTCATCACCTCCACGCCCTGTACCTGTTTGCGTAGCGTCTCGAGCACCTCCGACGCAGGAGTCAGTGTGGGGAAAAGCTTGTGCCATTGGCAGAGTTTGCCGCCCAGCCGGTCACTCTTCTCGATGATGACCGGGCGCAGGCCTTGTTCGGTCAGCGTGGCGGCTGCCTGCATGCCGGCTGCGCCGCCGCCGATGACGATTACCTTCTTACTCATAACTTGCGGATGATGGGTTGGGAGGTGCAGCGCAGATTGACCGCCGCCTCTTCGGGTTGTCCGATATATTTGCCGTTGCGGGCCAGATATTTGGCCGCCGGGTCGTACTTGACGCCCATTTTGTCGAGCAGGGGTTCTACGGCCACCTGATGCATGTTCATGCCCAATTCCCAAGGGTCGTAGCCCAGCACCAGACCGGCCATCTCTTCGTAGGTCAGCACGGGGATTCCCTGTCCGTCCGGGCCGTAGGTCGTGCCTTCCATCTCGGCGATGGTGTATTGCCAGCGGTCGAGGAACATGGTACATCCCGGACAGTTGGCTACGATGAAATCGGGCTTGTAGGGGGCCATCGATTCCAGCTTCTTCTGTGAATTGGCCACCGAGTAGCCCCGGTTCGCCTGCACAAGGTAGTTGCGGAATCCGAAGCCGCAGCAGTGGCGCCGTTCGGGGTAGTCCACCACCTCTCCGCCCCACGATTCGATCATGCCGGCCAGTACGTAAGGAAACTCCGACCCGCCGACTCCCGATTTCGGGAAGATTTTGGCATAGTGGCAACCAATGTGCTCTACCACCTTCAGCGGTTCGCCCGTCTCGACGTTCACCAGCGGCCGCACGGCCCGTTCACCGATCCGTTCGCGGTGGTGGAACACCACGTCAGAGGTGTGGGCAATGCTCTTCGGCTTCTTGAATTCGCGTCCGGTGGCTTTATAGAGATACTCCCGGGTGCGCTCCTCCGTTTCGGGGAACTCTTTCCAGGTCTCCAGAATTTCGGAATAGATTCCGAACGAGGTGATGCATGAACTGGTCAGGTGTTCATATCCCAGTTCGGTCATAATTGAGAATTGCCGGGCCACGACCGTCATGATTGTTTCCAGCGGTACGATGTCCGAATGGTAGCCGATTCCCGTGCAGGAGGTGTGCCGGGCATCTTCGCCCACATCGAGCCCCAGGTCGTTGCGCATCATCTTGAGAAAAAACGCCTCTGAGCCGGGGAAAAAGTTCTGCCGGATGCAACTGCGGGCGTAGAAATAATGATCGTCCGCTATCTCTTTCTGGTACTCCTGCCAGCTGTTTCGTTTCATTGCCATACCCTGATGCTTTCCGTTAGATGGAGTGTTCCCCGTTGTTGGTGGTGTAGACGTCGTGGAAATATTCGTCGTTGGCGCCGTCGTAGCCCATTTCGCGAGCCTTGCGGTCGGAATATTCCTCGATCTTGTCGAACAGAGCCTTGCCGCCGCTCACCTCGAAAATGCGGTGCAACTCCTTCATCGTCTGTTCATCGGCCTTGCGCAGGGCGCCGCAACCCTCTTTCCGGTAGACCGGGGTAAACTGCTCGTAGACCTGCTCGTCGTGATCGTAGATCCACTTCCAGACGGGGCCTTGCTCCGGGTGAAGTTCCGGATCGACCAGTTTGGGATAGAGGCAGAACCCCGTGCGGAGAATGCTTTCGCCGATCACGCGCTTGAGGGCCAACTGTTGCCGTCCCTTCTCCGATTCGACGAAGAACCCGAGCCGTTGGGAGAGCGAGCGCAGGGCCTGGATCACATACCCCGGCGTATTGCCCCGCGGGCAGCGCGGGCGACACGACATACATTCGCCACAGTACCAGATGGTATTGCTCTTCAGCAGCTTCTCGATGGCGGCGTCGTCTTTGGTCTGGACGATGCTGACGATCTGCCGCGGGTCGTAGCAGTAGAACTCCGCAGCGGGGCATACGCCCGTGCAGACGCCGCAGTTCATGCAGGAGGAGAGCCCCTCCCGCATCCGCACGTCTTCCATCAGCATGTCGAAATATTTACCCATAAAAGCCTTGTTTGGGGAACCATGTGTCGTTACACAGTTTCACTTCTGCAAAATTATCCCCATCCGCGCAGGGTAAGAAGGGGTATAAAGCCTATTTTCACTAGGTATTTATACCTAATTTCGCTATTTCTCGGTCTGGCTGTCGGGTTTTGGGGCGCTTGAGCGGGGTCGGTAGCATCTCCGCAGAATGGAGAGCGCTTCGGGACCTTCGCACAACAGCAGGTCGAGCACCGAGAGGTTGGGAATGAAGGCCATCTTCTCTGTAAAGACCTGATAATAGGGCACCGGTGTGAACTCCGGATCGGGCCGCCACAGGCGTGGTTTGGGCGACAGGCATGAGCGGAAGTCGTGGTCGTCGGGCCCCGGTGTGAGATACTCCTCCGAGAATCGGGGCGTCACCGAGCACCCCAGTATCTGCAGCAGGGTCTCCAGCAGGCCCAGGTTGAGGTCTGCCAGGAAGGTGAAACGCCGTTCGTAGAACGGGGCGAGTTGCTCTTCATAGTAGTCGAAGTAGGGAGAGTTCTTGTAGGCCGACACGAGCGACTGCCAGTGTTGGTGCTGCCACCGTTTCGAGTAGTCGAGGCGGGTCTCGCGGACCGTCTCCTTGTCGGTATTGCTGCCTTTGATCGTCTGCACCGACAGCGATACGGGGCCGTTGGCTGAGAGAATGTCACAGCGCGAGCGGTAGCTCTGTTTGACGTAGTGCTCATGCAGATCGATCACGCACTCCGCGCAGCAGAGTTTCGAGAACCACTGGATGTTGCCCAGGTAGGTGAGCGGCAGAATGTTCATCGCTATGAGGCAGGGTTATTCAAGGTCGGTCCAGTCGCCGTTTTCGCGGATCAGGGTCACCAGGGCGTCCAGCGCTTCTTCCTGTGGGATGGCGCGGCGGACCACTTCGCGACCTTTGTAGAGGGTTACGCGTCCGCGTCCGGCTCCTACGTAGCCGTAGTCGGCATCGGCCATCTCGCCCGGGCCGTTCACGATGCAACCCATCACGCCGATCTTCAACCCTTTCAGATGGGATGTACGGGCGCGGATCACCTGTAGCGTGCTTTGCAGGTCGTAAAGCGTGCGGCCGCAACCGGGACAGGCGATGTACTCCGTTTTGCTGATTCGTACGCGGGCGGCCTGCAGGATGGAGAGTGCCGTCGTACGAAGCGCTTCCGGGGAGGTTGTCCCCGATTCGTCCCGGATGTCCATCCCGTCGGCCAGTCCGTCGAGGAATAGGGGGCCGAAATCGGCGGCAGCCTTCAGTTGCAGGGTATCGAGGCCTGTTTCGTGATAACGCCGCCGCAGGATTACTGGCCGCCGGTCGCCGCGGGCATTCAGATTGAGGATTGCGGCGCGCCATTCGGCCACCGGGTTGGAGGTTACGGCCTCCAGCAGGACGATGTCGCCCCGCTCGATGGCCTGCCGGGCCACAGGGTCAAGTTCCTCCCACAGTACGGGAGCATGTGTGCCGCCGACATTGCCTTGGGGCGTACTCTCCCGGCGGTGATATTCGTAGGGACTGTAGGAAGACTCGTCTTCGATTGCTTCGATGGGTTCATGTTGGGCTCGGTCGGAGAAATAGGCGGCCAAGGCCATCCCTACCGGGACCTCGTTCTGGGGCGGTTCGGTGAGCGACACGCGTAGTGTGTCGCCCAGTCCGTCGGCCAGCAGGGCTCCCATGCCCACGGCCGATTTGATGCGGGCATCGGCACCGTCTCCGGCTTCGGTGACACCCAGGTGGAGCGGATAGTGCATCCCCTCGGCCTCCATTTCGGCCACCAGCAAACGGTAAGCATGTACCATAACGCGGACGTTGCTCGACTTCATCGACACGACCACCGGGTCGAAGCCCTCCGCGCGGCAGATGCGCAGGTATTCCATGGCCGATTCCACCATGCCGCGCGGCGTGTCGCCCCAACGGTCGACCATACGGGTAGCCAGCGAACCGTGGTTCACGCCGATGCGCAGTGCCACGCCGCGTTTGCGGCAGTCGGCCAGCAGGGCGGTCAGTTGTGCCGGGTCGCCGTAGTTGCCCGGGTTGATGCGCACCTTGTCGACATATTGTGCGGCGATCTGCGCCACGTCGGGTGTAAAATGGATGTCGGCAACCAGTGCCACGTCTCCCAGGCCGGCCGCACGGGCCGCGGCGGCGATCGCCTGCAGGTTTTCGCCTTCGCGTCGTCCCGGGGCGGTGAAGCGCATGATGCGGCATCCGGCCTCGCGTACGGCGTGGATCTGCTCTACGCAGGCCGGCGTGTTCAGCGAGCTGCAATTGGCCATGGACTGCACGGCAATGGGGTAGTTGCCGCCGATGACGGTCTGGCCGATGCGGACCTCGTGCGTGAGTCGGCGCGTGTAGCGGGTGAGGGAGAAGCAAAAATGTTTCATGGTTTCTCTTGGCTTTGGGCAGCACCTGGATGAGGCCTGCCGCTGTTTCTTCGCAAATTTAGGCAAAAACTCCGGAATCTGGTAAATTTATAATAAATGTAGATTTACTATATATAATCTTCTTATAATCAATGCGTTATTATTTTTTGTGTCTTTGATTAAGAAACAACACAGGAACAAAATCATCAATTAAAGCAAATTCAGACCTTTTCTATTTTCATTAGGTTTCATTCCCTTGACTTGTTTGCACAAGGAGTCCGAACCTTACCGTGAGCAGTTCTTCGCTCTGTTCCGAGGAGCATTGATTGGTAAACATACTTGTAGCCAAAAAGAGAAAAATTCTCGATCTCTCTCCGGCCTCCACGTTCCTTGCTATTTGCCTCCCAAACTGACCTTATTATATTATAATAGTCATACAGACAAGCAAATATGCCTAAATATATAGAGCTAACCGACTAAACTAAACTGAATTTTCAACGGATTTCTTATATATAACACTACGCAAATGCACAGCCAAAAGAGAGAAACGTTTTACTGGCATTTTCTCTTTTGGATGCAATACAACCATGATATTTATGGAGTAATAACAGCGTATTTGCAGGCCTCTTTCAAGGAATAATTTCTCGCAATACGATTCGATTATGCCTGCTTTTTATAGGTTGCCGCGGCGAGTGTGTTGAACAGGATGGCGAAAATACCCAATGCAAGATAGTTGCTCCCTAATTCGGCGAGGGTCGCGCCTTTCAGATAGACCGACCGCAGGATTTCGACGAAGTAGCGGGGCGGCAGGACAACCGTGATTTTCCGAGCCCACGCAGGCATTGAATCAATCGGGGTCAGCAGACCGCTCATCAGTATGAAGATCATGATGAAGAAGAACATCACAAACATCGTCTGTTGCATGGTCTCGGAAAAATTGGCAATTGTCAAGCTGAACCCGGATATGGTTAGAATAAACAACATGGCTCCCAGATAAATGGAGCCGACCGCCCCCTCCGGCGTGAGACCATAGACGGTCCATGCCAAACACATTGCCACAGTCAGTACAAACAGACCGATCAACCAATACGGCAGCAATTTGGCAAGGGTGAAGGTAAACCGGCTGACAGGAGTAACATTGATCTGCTCGATGGTTCCGCTCTCTTTTTCGCCCACGATACTAAGTGCAGGGAGGAATCCGCAGACGAGAATAAAAAGGATAATCATCAATGCGGGAATCATATAATGACGATAGTTCAACGTTGGGTTGAAGCGGTTCTGTACCGTAATCAATTCCGCGGTTCCGACAGGACTTTTTTCGGCTTTCAGTTCCGAGAGGGTGCGCGAGATCGTTTGCACGAGATACTGCATCCCCATCGAACCTTTGGTCGCATTGACGGCATTGGCAGTGATGCTGATGCGCTCGGGCCGGGCGACAGCCATGTCGCGTTCGAAATCGGATGGAATCTCCACGATGGCATCTACTGTCCCCTTTTCCAGATGTTTCATGGCAAGCTGGAAGTCGGGGGTCGCCACCGTAAACGAGAGATACTCCGAAGCCCCGATATGCGAAGCGATGCGGCGTGAAGTGGCGGAACGATCAAGATCCACGATGGCGATATTGAGGTTGCGGACATCCATCGTCATAATTAGCGGCATAATCAGCATAACAAGAACCGGGTAAGCGACAATCAACCGCGGAAGGAATGGATTGCGGCGGATCTGCAGGAACTCTTTGCGTAATAAAACCTTGAATGTTCTCATGGACTATTCCAGTTTGTCGTTGAATTTTTTGAGCGAGACGCCGAGTAGCAGGACGGTCATGCAGAACAGGATGACACAATCCTGCCAGACCTCGGCGACCGATGCTCCCTGGATCATCATCTTGCGTACGGCGTCGATATACCAGCGTGCCGGAATGATGAACGAGACCGTCTGAAAGAATTTTGGCAGGTTCTCGATTGGAAACAGCATTCCCGAAAGCATCAAGATGGGCATCATCATCACCATGGCCGAGATGAGCAGTGCCGCAACCTGCGTGCGGGCAATGGTCGATACGAGTAGTCCGAGCGACAACGAGAGGACCAGGTAAAGGAGCGACAGCGAGAAAATGCCGGCCACACCGCCGCTCATAGGTACCTCCAACAGGTAGTGTGCAAGCAGGAGGATCATGATCAATACGCTGCATGAGATGGCAAAATAGGGAATCATCTTGGCGAAGATGATTTTGAACGGACGTACGGGCGACACGAGCAATACCTCCATCGTGCCCACCTCCTTTTCACGGACGATCGATACTGAGGTCATCATGGCGCATACAAGAATGAATATCAGTCCCATGATTCCCGGAACGAAGTTGAATGCGCTCTTCATTTGCGGATTGAACAGCATACGGGTTTCGAACAGCGACTGCTGCGAATCCGCACCCAGCAACACGCCCTGCAGATAGGCCGTCGCAGCGCCTGCCGTATTGACGTTTGAGGCATCAAGAACCAACTGAATGGCCGGGGTCGACGGCAGGCCCGATGCCGCCAACTGCATGCGGCGGTCAAAGTCCGCGGTGAATACCACGACGGCATCGGCCTTGCCCGAACGAAGCAGCGCATCGATGGATCTGTTGTCCGTATAGCCGCAGAAGGTGAAACAGTCGTTCCGCGCCAGCCGTTCGACGGCATCCCGCACACCATCC
>CALYBN010000136.1 GCA_944414825.1 uncultured Rikenellaceae bacterium | reverse complement strand
CTCGATCTTTTGGTTCCTGGGCAAGGTGGCCGTGGTGATCTTTATTCTGATGTGGTTCAAGTGGACCTTCCCGCGCCTGCGGATCGACCAACTGCTGCGGCTGGAGTGGAAATACCTGTTGCCGATCAATCTGTTTAACTTGCTGCTGATGGTGGTGGTCGTGGTTTTTAAGTTACACTTTTAACCGGGGAGGAGAGAGCTATGGATAACAGTTTTTCAAGATATATCACATCGTTCGGCAAGGGGTTGTGGTCGTTGCTCACGGGTATGAAGATCACGATGATCAACTTCTGCCGGAAGAAAACCACCGAACAGTATCCCGAGAACCGTGCCACACTGGTCATTTTCGATCGTTATCGCGGGGAGCTGGTGATGCCGCACGATGCGGAGAACCACCACAAATGCGTCGCCTGCGGCCTGTGCGAGATGAGCTGCCCGAATGGTACGATCCACGTGGAGTCGGAGATGGTGGAGGATGAGACCGGAAAGAAGACCAAAGTGCTGCGCAGCTATCGCTATGATCTGGGCAGCTGCATGTTCTGCCAACTCTGCGTGCGTGCCTGCCCGCATGGGGCCATTGAATTTCGCAATACGTTCGAGCATGCGGTCTTTACGCGCTCGAAACTTGTCGAACAGTTGAACCGTCCGGGGTCGTCCCTCGCCAAAAAATAAACGCTCATGGAAATTACAATTCAGGAAACCGTATTTTTTATCCTTGCGGCCGTCATTGTGGGCTGTTCCATCCTCTCCGTGGTTACGCGGAGGATTCTGCGGGCGGCCACTTACCTGCTATTCGTGCTGTTTGCTACGGCAGGGATCTACTTCCAGTTGAACTATTCGTTCCTCGGGGCCGTGCAGCTGACGGTTTACGCAGGTGGTATCATCGTGCTGTACGTCTTTTCGATCCTGCTGACCAGTACGGACGTCAAGATGCGGGCCGCCAAGCTGAAAAACAGCAAACTGTTCGCGGGGCTGGTCGCCTCACTGGCCGGAGCCGCAATCTGTGTCCTGATTACGGTAACCCACTCATTCGGGAGCTATCACCTGAAGGGCGGAGAGTTGCACGTAAACGATATCGGCCAGGCGCTGATGGGAACGGGTCGCTACCAGTATCTGCTACCCTTCGAATTGATCAGCGTACTGCTGTTGGCCTGCATCGTGGGGGGAATATTAATCGCCAGAAAACGTTAAGAGTATGGAAATAAGATTGGAATATTACCTGATCATCAGCACGATCATGCTGTTTGCAGGGATCTATGGATTCATCACGCGCCGCAACCTGCTGGCCGTGCTGATCTCCGTGGAGTTGATGCTCAATTCTGTGGATATCAACTTTGCCGCATTCAATCGCTATCTCTTTCCGGATGCCATGGAGGGATTCTTCTTTGCGCTGTTCGCGATCGGGGTGTCGGCGGCGGAGACAGCGGTGGCAATCGCCATCACGATCAACATCTACCGCAATATACGCAATATCCAGGTTCACCACCTGGATACCATGAAACACTAACGGTTAAGGAGTATGAGTATGGAATATGCTGTATTGATTTTACTGCTTCCGCTGGTGACCTTCCTGTTGTTGGGGCTTGTAGGGACGCGGTTCTCGGCCCGGACGGCCGGATTGATCGGCTCGGGTGTGCTGGCCGTGGTGGCCTGCCTGGCCTATGTGACGGCGTGGAACTACTTTTCGATGCCGCGCGTTGAGGGTGTCCGCGTACCGGTCGTGCCGCTGAATTTCGAATGGTTGCATTTTACCGATCAACTGCACATCGACCTGGGAATTCTGCTCGATCCGATCTCGGTGATGATGCTGGTGGTGATCACTACCGTGTCGTTGATGGTGCATCTTTATAGTTTGGGATACATGAAGGGCGAACGTGGCTTCCAACGCTACTATGCCTTTCTGTCGCTCTTTACATTCTCGATGTTGGGTCTGGTCGTGGCGACCAATATCTTCCAGACCTATATTTTTTGGGAACTGGTGGGCGTCTCGTCCTACCTGCTGATCGGATTCTACTACACGAAGCCGGAAGCCGTGGCTGCCTCCAAGAAGGCTTTTATCGTCACGCGCTTCGCTGACCTGGGTTTCCTGATCGGTATCCTGTTGCTCTCTTATTTCACCGGGACCTTTAGTTTCGAACGGCTGACCTCGGGCGATGCTTCGGTGTTTGCCGATGCTGCGGGAGTGACCTTCCTCGGCGGATCGGTGATTGCCTGGGCCGTGGCGCTGATTTTTATCGGGTGTGCCGGTAAGTCGGCCATGTTCCCGCTGCACATCTGGCTACCCGATGCCATGGAGGGTCCGACTCCCGTGTCGGCACTGATCCATGCCGCGACGATGGTCGTAGCCGGAGTCTACCTGGTGGCACGCCTTTTCCCGGTTTACTTTTTTCAGGCCCCGGAGGTGCTGGTGATGATCGCTGTGGTGGGTGCCTTCACGTCGCTCTATGCGGCGGTAGTGGCCTGCGTGCAGACCGACATCAAACGTGTGCTGGCTTTCTCGACCATCTCCCAAATCGGATTCATGATGGTTGCATTGGGCGTTTCGGGCATGGAGGGACATGAGGGACTGGGCTACATGGCCTCGATGTTCCACCTCTTTACCCATGCCATGTTCAAGGCGCTGCTCTTCCTGGGGGCCGGAGCCATCATCCATGCGGTGCACAGCAACGAGATGAAATACATGGGAGGCCTGCGCCGCCAGATGCCGATCACGCACCTGACGTTCCTGATCGCCTGCTTGGCCATATCGGGTATTCCGCCCTTCTCGGGCTTTTTCAGCAAGGATGAAATCCTGGCGGCCTGCTTTGAGTTCAGCCCCTGGATGGGTGGAATCATGAGCTTCATTGCAGCCTTGACGGCCTTCTATATGTTCCGCCTGTACTATAATATTTTCTGGGCGCAGCCGGCCGTACACGAACCCGGGCATGAACCCCACGAGGCTCCGGCCAATATGACCATTCCGCTGGTGATTCTGGCGGCTATTAGCTGCGTGGCAGGATTCATTCCGTTCGGACACTTCGTCAGTGCCGACGGACAGTCGCTGACGACCCATCTTGAGGGTTCGGTAGCCGTGACCAGCGTTGTGATTGCCTGCGTGGCCATCGGTATCGCTACGGTGCTCTACCGCAAAGGGACCAATCCTGTCCCAGCTCACCTGGCCGAACGCTTCAAGGGCCTGCACAAGGCGGCTTACCACCGGTTCTATATCGACGAGTTCTATCAGTTTGTTACGCACCGGATCATCTTCCGATACATATCGCGTCCCATCGCCTGGTTTGACCGTCATGTGATCGACGGAGCGTTGAATGGCCTGGCGTGGTCGGCCCAACGGCTGTCGTATGCCATCCGGGGGCTTCAGTCGGGACAGATACAGCAGTATGCTTATGTCTTCCTGCTGGGGACGCTGATTATCGTAGTGTTGGTTCTTTGGGTGTAAAATAAAATAGAAAGATACATATATGAGTTTATTATCATTGTTTGTCCTGATTCCGCTGCTGATGCTGCTCGGTTTGTGGATGGCGCAGGGGATGAAGCAGATCCGAGCCGTCATGGTCACCGGGGCCAGTCTGCTGCTGGGACTGTCGTTCGTGGTGCTGGGCGGCTATTTGTCGGAGCGTGCAGCCGGGAATACGGCGGAGATGCTCTTCATGGCCGATACGATGTGGTTTGCACCACTTAATATTCATTATGCCGTGGGGGTTGACGGTATCTCGGTGGCGATGCTGATCCTCTCCTCGCTCATCGTCTTTACCGGCGTGTTTGCCTCGTGGAAGATGGACCCGATGCCTAAGGAGTTCTTCCTGTGGTTCTGCCTGCTGTCGGTGGGTGTATTCGGATTCTTCATTTCGATCGACCTGTTCACGATGTTCATGTTCTACGAGGTGGCACTCATCCCGATGTATCTGCTTATAGGTGTTTGGGGAACCGGGAAGAAGGAGTATGCAGCCATGAAGCTGACCCTTATGCTTATGGGCGGTTCGGCGCTGCTGCTGGTCGGGATACTGGGAATCTATTTCCACTCAGCACCCGAGGGCGGAACCTATACGATGAATATTCTGGAGATTGCCCAGAACCAGATGCCGATCGGTGCACAACGCCTGTTCTTCCCGTTGACGTTTGTGGGCTTCGGCGTACTGGGGGCGCTGTTCCCGTTCCATACATGGTCTCCGGATGGCCATGCCTCGGCGCCCACGTCGGTGTCGATGCTGCATGCCGGGGTGTTGATGAAACTGGGCGGTTACGGTTGCTTCCGGGTGGCGATCTTCCTGATGCCCGAGGCGGCTCAGGAACTTTCGTGGATCTTCCTGCTGTTGACGGGTATCAGCGTGGTCTATGGAGCCTTCTCGGCCTGCGTGCAGACCGATCTGAAGTACATCAATGCCTACTCTTCGGTGAGCCACTGCGGCCTGGTGCTCTTCGCTATTCTGATGCTCAACCAGACGGCCATGACGGGTGCCGTGATGCAGATGTTGTCGCACGGCTTGATGACGGCACTCTTCTTCGCCCTGATCGGAATGATCTACGGTCGTACCCACACCCGCGACATCCGTGAGATGGGCGGTCTGATGAAGATCATGCCATTCCTGGGTGTTGGGTATGTGATCGCGGGTCTTGCCTCACTCGGTCTGCCGGGATTGAGCGGTTTCGTGGCCGAGATGACCGTTTTCGTAGGGTCGTTCCAGCATGACGACACTTTCCACCGGGTTCTTACGATCGTGGCAACGACCTCCATTGTGATCACGGCGGTCTACATCCTGCGTGTGGTGGGAAAACTGCTCTATGGGTCGGTGGTGAATCAGAACCACCTGGCTCTGACCGATGCTACCTGGTTTGAACGTGTGGCGGTCGTGGTCTTGATCGCGGCCATCGTGGCTATCGGTGTGGCACCGCTCTGGATTTCGAATATGATCGGCGGCAGTCTGGCTCCCGTCGTGGAACAACTACTAAAATAGGAGAGAGATGGATTACACGAATTTTCTATTGATGCGCGACGAACTGTCGCTGGTGGCTGTGATGGTGCTGCTGTTGCTCTACGATCTGTTCGGCTCGGCCCGCAGCCTGCGCCATTTCCAGCTGGTGGCCTGCCTGTTGTTTGGCCTCCATACGCTGATCTGCCTGTTCCCTCACCGACCCGTGGAGGCCTTCGGAGGAATGTATATCTATAAACCGATGCTGACGATCGTCAAGAGCATCCTGAACGTGGGCACGCTGCTCGTGTTCATGCAGGCACATACGTGGCTCGAGAGCGAGCGTACGGTGATTCGCCGCGGAGAGTTTTATTTTCTGACACTCTCCACTTTGCTGGGCATGTACTTCATGATGTCGGCCGGCAACTTCCTGCTCTTCTTCATCGGCCTGGAAACGGCCTCTATCCCGATGGCAACGTTGGCCGCTTTCGATAAGTACAAACGCAAGTCGGCCGAGGCTGGAGCCAAATATATCCTCTCGGCCGTGTTTGCATCGGCTTTGTCGCTTTACGGTATCTCGCTGATCTACGGTACGACCGGAACGCTTTACTTCGATGATGTGGCCGTACGTATCACGGGGAATCCGCTGCAGATCATGGCCTTCGTATTTTTCCTGGTGGGGATGTGCTTCAAGATATCGATCGTTCCGTTCCACCTCTGGACCGCAGACGTGTACGAAGGGGCTCCGACGAACGTTACGGCTTACCTTTCGGTAATCTCGAAAGGATCCGCCGTTTTTGTGCTGATGACGATCCTCTATAAGGTGTTCGGCAACATTGTGATGCAGTGGCAGGGGATTCTCTACGGACTGGTTATTGTGACGATCACCGTGGCCAACCTGTTTGCCATCCGGCAGAAGAACCTGAAGCGTTTCCTGGCATTCTCTTCCATTTCCCAGGCGGGATACATCCTGCTGGGCGTAATCAGCGGCAATGCGCTGGGAATGACCTCGCTTGTGTTTTATGTACTGGTCTATATGGTATCGAACCTGGGAGCCTTCGGGGTCATCTCAGTGATCGAACAGCGGACCGGCAAGGTGATGATGGACGACTATAACGGATTGTACAAAACCAATCCCTATCTGAGCTTGGTGATGATGTTCTCGCTCTTTTCGCTGGCCGGGATTCCGCCTTTCGCGGGGTTCTTCAGCAAGTTTTTCATCTTTGCCGCAGCCGCCAGCGAGGGATATTACATCCTGGTATTGATCGCCCTGCTCAATACGATCCTGTCGTTGTACTACTATCTGCTGGTGGTAAAGGCAATGTTCATCAACCCCTCGGAGCAGCCGATTGCGCCGTTCCGGTCGGACAACTACACACGGGTGAGCTTGGTAGCCTGCATGGCGGGCGTCTTCCTGCTGGGAATCCTGAGCGTGGTCTACCAACAGATTTCGCTTTTCAGCTTCGGAATGTAGAGAAAGTTGCGGCCGTAAAAAATGGAGGAAAGCGCTGGAATTTTAAATTTATTTAAAATTTAGTTGTATTTTTGTTGCACGTAAAGATTTCGGACGCAGAAATTTCAAAAGACATACAACTAACTAATCATTAAAAACAGCATTATGAAAGACGCAATTGCAATCCTTACCGGAGGTGGTCCCGCGCCAGGTATGAATACCGTTGTGGGTAGCGTAGCCAAGACTTTCCTTGAGAAAGGCTTCCGGGTGATCGGCCTTCATGAAGGTTACACCGGTTTGTTTAACAAGAATCCCCGCACGGTCGACATCGACTATTTCCTGGCCGATGATATCTTCAACCGTGGAGGATCCTATCTTCAGATGAGCCGTTTCAAACCGACGGATCAGGATTTCGAGGAGAATTTCAACCTGGAGTTCTTTACGAGCAATAACGTGAAGTTGCTGGTGACGGTCGGTGGTGACGATACCGCTTCGACGGCCAATCGGATTGCAAAGTTCCTCGAGGCTAAGAAATACCCGATTGCGAATATTCATGTTCCGAAGACCATCGACAACGACCTTCCGCTTCCGGGCGGTTCGCCGACGTTCGGTTATGAGTCGGCTCTGGACCGTGGTGCGACGATCGGTCGTACGGTCTATATGGATGCCCGTACCAGCGGAAACTGGTTCGTGCTGGCAGCCATGGGCCGCAGTGCCGGTCACCTGGCTTTCGGTATCGGTACGGCTTGCCACTATCCGATGATCGTGATCCCGGAGATGTTCAACAAGACCGAAATCACGGTCGAGAAGATCGTCAACCTGGTGATCTCGTCTATCATCAAACGGAAAATCATGTGCATGGACTACGGTGCCGCCATCATTTCGGAGGGTGTGTTCCATGCTTTGAGTAACGAAGAGATCAAGAAATCGGGCGTTCACTTCTCGTATGACGCACACGGACACCCTGAATTGGGTAAAGTGTCGAAAGCTCATATCTTCAATGAGATGATCGAGAATAAACTCAAGGAGATCGGTATGAAGGTGAAATCGCGTCCGGTGGAGATCGGTTACGAGGTTCGGTGCCAGACTCCGGTTGCCTATGACCTGGTTTACTGCTCGGCCCTGGGTATGGGTGTTTACAAGTTGTACAGCGAAGGTAAGACCGGTTGCATGGTCTTTGTAGACCAGGGCGGCAAGGTTACGCAGCTCTACCTGAAGGACCTGCAGGATCCCACGACGGGCAAGATTCCGCCCCGGTTGGTGGACATTACCTCCGACGAGTTCAAGGCCGTGATCGACAACATTCTGTGCTATGTGACAGAAGCCGATTACGAGGCTGCGAAGAAGTATGTGAAGAATCCCGAAGAGTACGATTTCAATAAGATCCTGAACTGGTAGGATTCTCTGAGAATAATCGTTTTAGAAGGCCGGCCCGATACATTCGGGCCGGCCTCCCTATTTGTATTTCTGAGAAATAATTTGTAGCTTTTCTTGTGAGTGATATAAAAAATCTTAACTTTAGTTTAGCATCATAAAAATTAAGAATCCTTTCGCTTTTATGAGACGTTTTCTGTAGATAAGTTGAAAAATAGAATGCTGAACATTTTTTGAATAAACTATATAAATAGTTTTACTAATACTAACCTAAAACTTAATTAAAAAATGAAAAAAAACTCGTTTTAATGTTTTTGCTTCTGATCGGCGTGTCTGTAGCAAAATCCTATGGTAATCAATTAAATCAGAATTTTGAGCATAGTAGAGGATTTATGTTCAGTCCGATCTATGCGCCAGAAACTCCTCCACAAACAGATATACGTGTATATGTGGAAGAAAATGCTTATATTGTAATAGAACTTGATAAGACAAAGTATTTTACCTATATCATAACCACTGATGACGGACATCTCGTTGCTAGAGGAAGGATTACGTCAAACAAAATTCGCCAAGGACCATTGGCTAGTGATATATATATCGTATCAGTTGATTCGCATTCATTTAAAGTAGTTATTTAATTTATTATCGGTTATGAAAGCTAGAATTTTGATTCTGTCTGTGGTGGGTTTTATAGGCATTTTTGCAACAGAGCATGTTGAGGCGAAGTCTGATAATATCTCAACGTATGCAATAAACCCGGCAACTCCGTTAGTGGAGGTTATAGGTGGAGATGGGTATATTAAAGTGATATTGCCTGAAAATGTAGACCAAGCTAATATAAAAGTATATCAAGAGGCTGGGATTACACTTGCTAATATCGATACATATCTTAAGGAAACGACAATGGAGTTTGCTCCTGGATTCTATATTGTAGAGGTTTGGATTCGTAAAGCCGGTACGATTGAAAGAGAGGTTCATAAAGTAGTAGTTCTTTGACTTTGACCGTATTTTGTTTATGAAATCTTTTTCTCGATTTGTATTGCTCTGCCTGCTGGGACTTGTGTCAATTCCCGTATCGGGGCAGGTGGGCTATTATGTTCATGAAGTGAAGGGAGTCGTGATCGACTCCCTTACCTCGGAGCCTTTGGCGGGAGCTTTTGTGACGGTCATTAATCGTGCCGGCTCCTACCATATGGTAGCAGACAAAGAGGGAAAGTTCAGCCTGAAGGTCATAAAGGATGGAGATGCCATGAAGGTTGAAGTGGCATTTCTGGGGTATCGACTGCTTCAGCAATATTTCGTGGCGGATCGGAAGAAAATCGATGTAGGTACGTTGCGCATGGTCACCGATCCGCAAGAGATCGATGCCGTTATTGTCGAAGGGCGTCGGATACTTTTCAAGCAGAACGGGGATACATTGGTCTATTTCCCTTCGAACGTTTACGTGCGGGAAGGGAGTTCGGCCCTTGATATGCTGAAAAAGATGCCAAACGTGGAGGTCGAGGATGATATGGTGAAAGTGCAGGGAAAAAGAGTGGAACGGACCTATGTCAACGGACGTCTCATCTTTGGGAAGGACAACCCGATGCATGCGCTCAATTATCTCGATGCCAAAGATATCTCCCGCGTGCTGGCCTATGATGAGTATGACGAACAATCGGCTCTGGCACATGGGAAGCACGGTCGGAAGCGTCGGGTGCTGAATCTGTTGACCTTCGACCTGTTTGACCAGAGTTTCAATATCAACACGTTGGCAGGCGTGGGAGCCGATTTGCGGAAGGATGAGGAGGGAAAGCATCGGACGCGTTATATGCTGGGCACAGATATGGCGTTTTTCAAGGAGGGGCGTACCATCCTGGCAGACTACTCTCTACAAAATGCGTTGGGCGTTGAGCCAGGGGCACAGCCGGCCTATAAGTATTACTCTGGCGGCGATGCCGGTTATGAACGGCAACAGAGCGTAGGAGTGGAATATTCCGGGAAGTTGGCCCCCAGATGGGATATTCGGGGAAAATATAGTTACAATGACTCATATACGCGTGACCGCCAGATTACTCAGGATCAGTATTTCGGTGGCGGGACTGATTTTGCCCGAGTGTACTATGACAGCCTGATGTCCAGAAATCAATCGGATGTCCATCATGGATATCTTAAGGTGGAGAATATGACCCAGCGTGTGATTACTACGATCGAGGGAAATGTGACCTCCGGAAAAACTATGACCACGGACCTCTCTTCCAATCGTGTCGATCTGCAGGATCAGATCTTCAGCCGTCTCTCGAACGATAACCGCATGCAGAAACAGTCCACGAGTTTCGACCTCTCTGCAAAAATCACGGCAAAGGTGGGAAAGGGAAGTATTGAGGCTAGCGTGTCCGGCGCACTTGCCGATGCAGATCTTGATCAGGAGCGCCGTGAGGATTCGCTGATGCGAATCGGCAATAAGATTATTCAGACGGCCGGTACAGGGCGGTCGCGAGACCTTTCGGGACAGATTCAATATAGCCTGAATTCCTCGAACGCAGGTTCTTTTTCGGTGGGGTATCGGACAGATTATCATTATAGCCGAGACCGCACTCTTGCAACCGATATGTATTCAGGCGAAATTGACTCTACGTTGACCCGGAATTACACGGATGATTATTGGTGTAATACGTTGTTAACAGGATACAAGTTTAACAAGGATAAGTGGAGTTTGGGAGTGGGCCTGGATTTGGAATATAAGACCGTGGGGCGTGACGATGTTTTCCCGGCCCCTGAGAAGCTGAACAAGACATTCCGTACGCTTCTGCCCTATGTCGATGTTAGTTATGCTTTTGCTATGCTTAATTCGCTCCATTTTTCGTATAGTACATCCAGCCAGTCACCATCCTTGGAGATGTTGCGCAATAAATTGGATTATGACAATCCATTGTACTTGACGGCTGGGAACCCGAATCTGAAACGGGGGTATGTACATAATCTGAGTTTGTGGTATACGAAGTCCAATGTGGAAAAGCAGGCTTTTTTGACGGTTGGTGCCGAGGCTACGGTGACAAGTGATATGATCGGTACAAAAAACACGCTCTTTACGGAGGGGGTATACCTTCCCCAATATGAATATACCACGGTTCCAGGGTCAGTGTTGACTTCCTATGACAATGTTGGCAAGGGAGTGGATTGTAGGGCTAACTTCAGCTATTATTGGCAAATCAATTTTTTGAAATGTATTGGTGGGGTAAGCGGGGTTTATGAGTTCAGCAAACTTCCCATGTATGCCGGGGATACGCGGATTGACCGCACGCAACATTCGCCGAATATGAGTGTTAGCCTGGAAAGCAATTTCTCGGATAATATAGAGTTTAAAATTTATAATCAGGTTACTTATCTGTTCAGTCGGGGATTGGCGGGACAGGAGGAGCGCTCTTTGAATAATCTGACCATGTGCAGCGTAGCTGCCGATTTCCTGAAGCGGATGTTCGGCTCTGTTGCTTATAACTTTTATATGGATCATAGCTATACGGGAAAAGACAATCGGATTTCGAACCATATGCTCAATGCGACGATCGGCATCCGGTTCATGAAAGACCGGAAGGGAACGTTGAGTGTTACGGCTTATGACCTGTTGAATCGGAATAAATCCTTTGTGAACAAGGTATTTGCCGACCATGTCAGCAATGTGTGGAATTCCCGGAGTGCCGGTTTCTTCTTGTTTGCGTTTACCTATAAGTTTAATCGGCAGAAATAGGTCCGGTCGGTGATTTGCCCTCTTGCTTCAAGGCCGCGGAAGGATCGTAGCCGAGTGGCTTATGGTGCCGTAACCTCCCCTCTCTTGTTTTATCGTGAGAGTGTGCAACAAAAAAGAGGCTTCTTCACAGTGGAGCCTCTTTTTTGTGTATTGTGACGGATTTTATGCTCCGTCTTTCATTTACAACGAGCTGCCTTTGAAAACGCGAGAAGCCTTGAGCGGTACCAACTCGCCTTCCAGAGTGATCTGATTGCTGTTGAAGTTGGGGTAGACCGTCACACTGGCCCGGTTGCTCTCCGGATAGAGCGTGATGTCGACCGAAGCCGATATCCCGGTTCCGAGGACATTCATGTGCAGATAATGGAATCCTTTTTTGTCGCTTCGGGTTGTGATGCCAGAAGCATTTCCGTCTACCGTCACTCCTCCCAGACCATTGGGGCCTGACACCGGGATGTCGAAAGCAACCTGTACACTGGCTTTCGTTTTGTTGAGCATCACGAAATTGGTGTTGGAGTTGACGTAGGCCGTTTCTCCGCGTTTGAATATGACTCGGTCTGCCTGCAATACGAAAGCCTGATCTTCGAATGCTTGCAAGGCAATAGCATGGCTTTGTTTATCGAGAGCCTCCTGGCGAGCTTTTTCTGCCAGCCGGGCCTCGCGTGAGATCTTACTTTGGGCCATAGCTCCCATACTGAGTAGAGCAGACATGGCAATTAAAATCATCTTTTTCATGGCTTTAATCTCTTTATACATTTATATAACGGATTTCTCCTCCGATTTATTCTGTACAGCAATTATAATGCCGTAACTGCTTTAGAATAGAGAGGATCCGTTTATGTGTCATGCCGTTGGGATACTACCTGAGAGGATCCGTCACGGCCGATACCGGGCAATGAATTTTCTGCGACTCTTCTGAAACATTTCGTTGGCTTTCTTGGCGGCTTCGTAGAAGTTTCGGGAGACCTTCGTATCCTTGGATTCTGATCCTACGTGAACACCGGACTGCCTGCCGGCGGTACGATGCCGCATTGGACCGACCGACCCAGTTGTAAACGCGGATCTGTAGTGAGTGTGCTGTTGTGGATCTCCACGACCTTTTTTCCATGCCGCACGAGGCATTGCGCGACTGGATGCCGAGGGATTCTGTTGGGCTATCCGATGCAATAGTAGGTGAAGCCGTTCTCTTGTAGATCGTTGCGGTCGTAGATGTTGCGACCGTCGAGGATGACCGGTTGCTTCATGGTTCGCCGCAGCACGGCCCAGCTCGGCAGCCGGAATTCTTTCCATTCGGTGACCAGCATCAGGGCATCGGCATCCACTGCCGCCTCATACATGTCGCGACAGTAGACGATTTGATCACCCAACCTACGATGAGCCTCTTCCATGGCGATTGGATCATAGGCGCGGATCGTGCATTCCGCTTTCAGCAGTCGGTCGATCAGGGCTAACGCCGGGGCCTCCCGCATGTCGTCAGTTTCGGGTTTGAAGGCCAGGCCCCACAGGGCGACGGTTTTGCCTTGCAGGTCTCCGGCGAAATGTCGCTCGAGTTTCTCGAACAGGATGTGTTTCTGCCGTTCGTTGACCTCTTCCACAGCTTCCAACACGCGCATGCGATAGCCATTCTGCTGGGCGGTTTTGATCAGCGCCTTCACGTCCTTCGGGAAGCAGCTGCCTCCATACCCGCATCCTGGATAGAGGAATTTGCTGCCGATGCGGCTGTCGGCTCCGATCCCTTTGCGCACCATGTTGACGTCTGCGCC
>CALYBN010000135.1 GCA_944414825.1 uncultured Rikenellaceae bacterium | reverse complement strand
ACTTTTTTAAGTATTCCTCCAGTTCCGATTGCGGCAATCCCAACCCCAACAGGTACATCAATTTTGTCACGGCCGCCTCTGTTGTAATGTCATGACCGCTGATCACTCCGATCCGTTGCAGGCGGATTCCGGTTTCATACATCTCCATCGAGACGCTACCGCCCAAGCATTGCGTCACATTGATCACTGGTACCCCTCGTGCGATGACCTCCCGCAGGGCGTCGATAAACCAGTCGGCCGTCGGGGCATTTCCTGCGCCGTAGGTTTCCAGCACGATTCCTTTCGTCCCTTCGATCCGCAGCATAGAACTGAAAATGCGCTGTGTCATACCCGGGAATATTTTCACAATCATCACGTTGGTGTCTAACTCCGTACTGATGCGCAACTCCCGGGTCGGAGTTTGCGGAATCCGGATATAGGGGAAGTTATAATGGATCTTAACCCCCACATCGGCCAGCGGAGGATAATTGTCCGAACGAAAAGCGTTGAGTTGTTCGGCACTGTGCTTGGTCGTGCGGTTGGCGCGGAACAGCCGGTTTTGGAAATAGAGGCTCACTTCCGGTACCAATGCGCCGCGGTCATTGCGCGCCGATGCGATCTCGATAGCGGTCATCAGGTTTTCGCGGCCATCGGTACGCAAGACGCCTATTGGGATCTGGCTGCCGGTGAAGACCACCGGTTTGTCGAGGTTCTGCAACATGAAACTGAGGGCCGAGGCGGTATAAGACATCGTATCGGTGCCGTGCAGAATAACAAACCCGTCAAACTCCTTGTAATGTTCCTGGATCAGCCGGGCCAGTCTCACCCAGAGTTCCGGCGTGACGTTCGACGAATCGATCGGTTCGAAAGTCAGCACTTCGATTCCCACATCCAGTTTCCGCAAATAGGGAAACTCCTCATAGATGCTGTTGAAGTCGAACGGGACGAGGACTCCCGATTCGGGATCAGTCTTCATTCCGATCGTTCCGCCCGTATAGATAAGCAGGATGGATGCTTTCACTCTCTTTGTGCGCTTTAGTTCGGTTATGCGCTAACAAAAATAACAAAAATCCGTACGGATAGCTTCTTTTGCCACACTTTTTTTCTCACGAAAACGATCCTCGTTCTCTGCGACGATTATATGCCGAAGATCCGACGGGAGTTTTCCGTCGTGATGCGTGCCACCTCAACTTCGGGCATTCCGAGCAACTCGGCCACCCGGAGGCAGGTATAACGCAGATAGGCGCTTTCGTTCCGCTTGCCGCGGAAAGGCACCGGCGTCAGATAGGGGCAGTCAGTCTCAAGAACAAGATCCGCCGGGGACATGCGGGTCAGCAGGTCCGCCAGTCCACTATTCTTATAGGTCACTACGCCTCCGATGCCGAAGACAAATTCGCCGCACTCCCGGATGGCCCGATAGTCGGCATAGCTCCCGGTAAAAGCGTGCATCACGCCCCGCAAGCCACTTCCTCGATACTTGCGCAACAAGGCAACCATCTGCTCTTCGGCCGCCCGCGTGTGGATCACCAGCGGCAGGCGATACTGCAACGACCACTCGATCTGCCGTTCGAAAGCATCGATCTGCTCGGCGACATGCTCCCGGCTCCAATAGAAGTCAAGCCCTATCTCTCCGATTGCACAGAACCGTGTGATTCCTTCGGGTGGCTGTTTGAGGTAACGTTCGACGAGTGTCAGTTCTGCCTCGTAATCCGGCTGGTCGTTCACCGACGTCGGATGGAGCCCCATCATCGGGAAACATCGGTCGGGATATGCTCTGCACAGGTCGAACAACGCCTCGTGGCTCTCGGAATCAATGGCAGGCAGGAAAAGTCGGTCGACACCCGCCACCATCGCCCGGTTCATTGCCTGGCGGCGATCATCGTCAAACGCCGTATCATACAGATGAGAATGCGTATCGGTCAGCAACATGGTTTTCAGCATTTTTCATAACGGGCCCCGGGCAGCGAGCGGACCAGCCCCTCGATCTCCAGTTCCAGACACATTGCAATCAACTCCTGCACCGGCAATCGGCAGCGTTCGGCCAGTTCGTCTGCCGAGACGGTTTCGCCTGCTGCGATCGAGTTCAATACGCTGCGCAGTTCTCCCCGTAACGGGGGAATCGGTTCCGCGGGTTCCGTTACACGTGTCGACCCCACGGTTGTCCAGCCCAGCTCCCGGGCAATATCCTCCGCTGAGCAGATCAGGTGTGCCCGGCAATCGGCGATCAGACGGTTGGTCCCCTCCGAAGCGCGGTCGTCGGCACGGCCCGGAACGGCCATCACCGTCCGGTTGTAGCCGTCTGCCAGACGTGCCGTAATCAGCGAACCTCCCTTTGCAGCCGACTCCACTACGACGGTTCCCTCGCTCATCCCGGCGATGATACGGTTACGTGCCACGAATGTTTTACCCGCCGTTGCCACACCGGAATGGTACTCCGAAACCAGAGCACCGCCACACCGAAGCATCTCCTGTGCCAACTGGGTATGGGCCGCCGGTGAGATCCGCGGCAACGGATCGGGCAGGACGGCCACCGTAATCAATCCGCTGGTCAGTGCCGCACGGTGGCAGGCACCATCCACACCGGATGCCAGGCCGCTCACAATCACCAGATCGGGAAACATCGCGGCCAATCCCTCTATCAGCCGATTACACATTCGCTGTCCATAGGAGGTCATCATGCGAGTCCCTACGAAAGACAAGGTGCGGCGTTGCAGTACGGAAGAATCTCCTTTGACGTACAGCACATGAGGATAATCATTGCATTCACGCAATAGTGGCGGATAGAGCTCTGAAGTGGAGGGAAGCGGTATAATACCGTGCTTCTGGCAGTAGTGCAACTCTTTCTCTGCTTGCCGATGGCACTCCTTACGCACAATTCCGGCTGCAACCGTCGGATTGAGTTCTGCCCGTTCGATCAACTCATCTGCCGTAGCCCGGAATATATTCTCAGCCGTACCGAAACAGGACAGCAGATGCGCCGCCGTGGCAGGTCCGATGCGATACTGCATCGTCAGAGCAATATCATCAACAAGCATGATTTCAGAAAAGTTTTATATAATTTAGGTAGTAAAGGTATAAAAAAGAAAACAATCCTCCGCAGAAATCAGCGTTGGTTTTGGAGAATCGATATAATTTGCTATCTTTGCACCGCAATACAGAGTAAGGTCTGATGGCCGAGTGGCTAGGCACAGCTCTGCAAAAGCTGCTACAGCGGTTCGAGTCCGCTTCAGACCTCACAGAAACCGCGTTGTAGATGTCTACAACGCGGTTTTCGTTTTGTTTTGTACGGCATTTGTACGGCAAAAGGGTTAGTTGATGCTTCCGATTTTATCTTCCGGCTGCGTGGGTTAACATTACTTTCAAGATGATTTTTTCCGCTGAATATTGAATTTTAGTCATGATTTTGCTCCCGGAGATTGCGTGTGCTTTCGAATTTTAGAAAAAATAGGCCTGGAAGATTTTTGCAACTTTTCCAAGCCTATTTGGGAAATAGGGATTAAACTGATAAAATGTTGGATTGTTTGTATATTAAAAATGATAGCCAACATATTTTCTTTAGCCATTTCTTATACGTCAATGTATTCCATGTTGATTTTATTAACCTCTACGGTTTTGGCATTTTTGAATCGGAATTCTTGATCATCAAAAAA
>CALYBN010000134.1 GCA_944414825.1 uncultured Rikenellaceae bacterium | reverse complement strand
TCCTCGATACGAATGAGGAGGGGCAGCCCCGACTGGCAACGGCCCGTTCCGTTTTTGCGGCTTTGGAGGCGACGGCCCGCCGTCCGTTCCGCGTGGTGCCGTTTTTCGATCCGGGACCTTGGGGCGGTCAGTGGATGAAGGAGGTGTGCGACCTGGATCGCTCGGAGAAGAACTTCGCCTGGTGCTTCGATTGCGTGCCAGAGGAGAACAGCCTGCTATTGCAGTACGACGGCGTGCGGATGGAGATCCCGTCGATCGACCTGGTGTTCCGCGAGCCCCATAAACTGCTGGGCGAGGCGGTCCACGGCCGCTTCGGAGATGAGTTTCCGATCCGTTTCGACTTTCTGGATACGATGGACGGCGGCAACCTGAGCCTGCAGGTCCACCCGCTCACGGAGTATATCCGCGAACAGTTCGGCATGTTCTATACGCAGGACGAGAGCTACTACCTGCTGGATGCGGCCGACGATGCCTGCGTTTACCTCGGGATGAAGGAGGGAGGCCAGGCCCGATTGCAGGAACTGATCGATCGGCTCGAGGAGGCGCAACGCACCGGAGAGTTCGACGCTGAACAATATATCGGCCGTTACAGTGTGCGCAAACACGACCATGTGTTGATCCCCGGCGGGACGATCCACTGCTCCGGCCGCAATAGTATGGTGCTGGAGATCAGCGCGACGCCATTTATCTTCACCTTCAAACTTTGGGACTGGGGCCGAATGGGACTGGACGGCAAGCCGCGTCCGATCAATATCGGACACGGTTCTCACGTCATCCAGCCGGATCGCGACCAGGCGTGGGTCCGGCAGAATCTGCTTAACCAGGTCGAACTGCTGGCTCAGGGCGACGGCTGGCGGGAGGAGCGGACTGGACTGCATGAACGGGAGTTTATCGAGACCCGCCGCCATTGGTTCACCGGGTCGGTGGAACACGATACGCAGGGCGGCGTCAACGTGCTGAACCTGGTCGAAGGGCGCGAGGCCATTGTGGAAAGTCCGACCGGTGCTTTCGAACCGTTCGTAGTGCACTATGCCGAGACCTTTATCATTCCTGCTGCCGCCGGGCGTTATACGATCCGTCCGTGGAACGAAGGCGAGGGGAGCGAATGTGCTACCATTAAAGCTTATGTACGAACAAAACCTTAAATGAGTATGAAACTGGACTTTTATCCCGGATTTGATATCGAACCGACCTCACAACCCATGGGATTCCGCTATGGGGCAGGTGTGTTCGGTCCGGAAGTGGAGTGCCGCCGGCTGGATGCCATCCGGAAGAGCCTCCGCGATCCTAATGTCGATGGACCCGACCCGGTCTATACGATTGCGATGGACGTCGGTAAAAATGAACACCGTTCTCTGTTGGAGAAACTGCACCTGCTGTATGGTGTGGTTACCTATGCTGCCGGCCGTCTGGGTCGGGAGCCGGTACGCAGTCAGGGCCATATCCATGTGGTCTCCCCGTGCAGCGGATGGTCCACGCCCGAGGTCTACGAAATCTGGAGCGGCCGGGCGGTGATCTACATGCAGGAGTATGCCGAGGATCAGCCGGGACGCTGTTTCGCCGTTTATGCCGGGCCCGGCGACGTGGTGATCGTCCCGCCGGCCTGGGCCCATGCGACGATCAGTGCCGATCCTACGGTGCCGCTGACCTTCGGGGCATGGTGCGACCGTGCCTATGGGTTTGACTATACCGGCGTGCGGGCTCACGGTGGTGTGGCGTGGTTCCCGTTGCTGGAGGAGGATGGCAGCCTGCAATGGGAGCGCAATCCGAAATATGCCGAATCGGAACTCATCTGCAAGGCTCCGCGCCACTATGCGGAGTTCGGACTGGTGAAGGGAACGCCGATCTATACGCTTTTCGAGCAAGATCCGCAGGCATTCTGCTTCGTGCCGCATCCTGAAACCGTGCAGGAGAAGTGGCAGGGATTCATTCCCTAATTATTTCGACAGGACGGTCCGCTTCCATTGACACTGGAGGCGACCGAACTGCTGCTATCACCTGAATTAACCTTAAAACTACTTGAAATATGCGAAATGGCTACAATCAATCTCTGGTATGGGGAATTGCCGTCATCGCAGCGATGGGAGGGCTCCTGTTCGGGTTTGATACGGGAGTCATCTCGGGTGCGATTCCCTATTTCCAGCCCTATTTTGCGATTGACGATTCGATGATCGAGAGCATTACCACAGCCGGACTTGTGGGTGCAATTCTGGGTGCCTTGTTCTGCGGACGCGTGACGGATCGGGTGGGGCGCCGAAGCGTGATCCTGGTGGCAGCCGTCATCTTTTGCGGCGGAGCACTCTGGTCAGGGTGGGCAGCGACACCCGTGCAACTGATCGTGGCACGGCTTTTCTTGGGGATCGCCATCGGTATCGCCTCGTTTGTCGTGCCGTTGTATATTGCCGAAATATCGCCGGCCCGGATGCGTGGACGCCTGGTGTCGATGTTCCAGTTGATGGTGACCATCGGCATTCTGGTCTCCTACCTGAGCGACCTGTTCTTTGCGGATAATGCCGATATGGAGTGCTGGCGGCCGATGTTCTATGTCGGGGCCATCCCGGCAATCATACTGTTCGTGGGAATGTGGTTCCTGCCCGAATCCCCGGCCTGGCTGCTCTCGAAGGGGCGTGAGGAGGCCTGTCGAGCCATTATGAACCGCATTGAAGATCCGGCTGTTGTCGAAACCTCCATGGCGCGTACCCTCGAGGAGTTACGCCGCGATAAGGAGCAGGCTGGGTGGCGCGAGGTGTTGAAACCCTGGCTGCGCAATGCGCTGATTATTGGCGTGGGAATCATGTTTTTTCAGCAGTTTGTGGGGATCAATACGATCATGTACTACTGCCCCAAGATCTTCCTGATGGCCGGTTTTGGCGATAATATTTCGGCTATCTGGGCATCGGTCGGCGTGGGGGTGGTCAATGTGCTGTTTACGGTGGTCTCCATCTATTTTGTCGATCGGATCGGTCGGCGGCGACTCTATTTTATCGGCATGGCGGGTATCGTCATCTCCCTGGTGGCACTGGCGGCCTGCTTCGGCTTCAATGCTCTGCTGGGCGAGGCGGGACGCTGGGTGGCCATCGTGCTGGTGTTCGTGTATATCGCTTTTTTTGCTATCAGTATCGGACCACTGGGCTGGCTCATCATTACGGAGGTCTTCCCGCTGAAGGTCCGCGGACTGGGCTCGTCGATCGGTTCTTTGTCCTGCTGGGTCTTCAATGGGATCGTGACCTTCACGTTCTTCAAGATTGTCCGGATGCTGACAGTTCCCGGAACCGAGATCGTCGTCCAGGGTGAGACTGCGGGGAATCCGGCCGGAGCCTTCTTGTTCTATGCCGTGATCGCCCTGCTGGGAATCTTGTGGGGCTATTTCTATGTCCCTGAGACCAAAGGCGTTCCGCTCGACAAGATCGAACAATATTGGCGCCAGGGCGGCACACCCCGTCGTCTGGGAAAAACAGAACTGTAAAATCTACTAAAATACTCATACTTATGAAACGAATCGAGAAACTAACCTCGTTGTCGGTTCTTTTGCTGGCAGCCGGTTCGGCCTTTGCACAGGATGACCGTCCGAATATTCTGTGCCTCGTGTGTGAGGACACGAGCCTTCCCTATTTTGGCTGCTTCGGCGGCGAACTCGACGTGACTCCCACCATCGGGGAGTTGGCCCGCGAGGGGGTGCGCTACACGAATTTCTATACAGTACACGGCGTGAGTGCTCCGAGCCGTCATGCTCTGATCACGGGTATGTACCCTTCGGCGACCGGAGCCAACAATATGCGGACGCGGGGTGCTTCGGAGTACTTCCCCAAATGGGTGAAGCAGTACGACGTCGTGCTGCCCGAAGGCGTGAAGTGTTACACCGAGTATCTGAGAGCACAGGGGTACTATTGTACCAATAACGTCAAGACCGACTATCAGTTTGCATCACCGCTCACGGCTTGGGACGAGTGCAGCAAGAATGCCCATTGGAAACATGCTCCGGAGGGGATGCCCTTCTTTGCAATTTTCAATTTCACCGTTTCGCATGAATCTTTCGTATGGAAGAATGCCGACAAACCGCTCACGGTCGATCCGAAGAAGGTGCCGGTGCCGCCCTATTTCCCCGATACGGAGATCGTCCGCCGCGACATTGCCCGCGTGTACAGCAACCTACAGTTGGTCGACCAACTGGTCGCAGAGAAGCTCCAGGAGCTGCGTGATGCCGGTAAACTGGATAATACGATTGTCATTTTCTACTCCGATAACGGAGGGCCGCTCTTGCGTCAGAAACGGACCGTCTACGAAGCAGGTCTGCACGTCCCGCTGATCATCCGCTACCCGGACGGCAAAGGGGCCGGGACGACCGACGACCGTATGTGCAGTTTTGTTGATATTCCACCCACGATGATGTCGCTGCTGGGAATCATGCCTCCCAGCTATATGCACGGGAAAGCCTTTGCTGGGGCTTATCCTGCGCCGGCCCGTGAGTATATCTATGGCGCTGCCGACCGTTGTGACGAATTTGTCGATAAGATCGGTACGGTCCGCGACAAACGCTATCAGTATATTCGCAACTACATGCCGGAGATTCCCGGTTATATGGATGCCGCCTTCCGCCGCCAGATGCCGCTCATGCTCGACATCCTGAAGGAGCGCGATGCCGGACGGCTGAACGAGATCCAGATGAGCTATTTCACTGCTCCGCGGCCGAAGGAGGAGTTCTACGACGTACAGAACGATCCTCATAACCTGAACAACCTGATCGATGACCCGGCCTATCAGACTGAGATTGCCCGACTCAGAGCAGCTTATGAACAGTGGTTGCACGAGTATAACTCCATGTGGTTCTGGTCGGAGGTGGAGATCAGTGAATATATGCAGCCCGGCGGAGTGAAACGTGTGGCCGAAAAACCGGTTTTTGTCGTAGAAGCGGGTCGTGTCAGCATCTTCAGCCCTACGCCCGGAGCCTCCATTGCCTACCGGATCAACGGTCAGGGCTATTCGCCCAAACATTGGATGCTCTATACGGGACCCGTGAAGTTGAATCCCGGCGATAAACTCGAAGCCGTATCCGCTCGTGCCGGCTATACGCAGAGCGAAGTGGCTTCGATGACTTTCTGATCGTAGAATGCCATTTAGAAGAGGGATATTCCCCGTGTGGAAAGAGAGAGATGCGAGGTGCTTTTTAGTTTGTAGTGAAATGTGAGACCAGGGCCAATCCCAGGTCTTATGCTTTGCATACAGATGATTTGATTTGAAAGATTGCGATTGCAGAAAACGAATTGTATCTTTGTTGAGTATAAACCTAAAAAACGGTTTTTGAGATGAATAGACCTTCTTTTTTTGTCCTTTTTGTGATAGCGCTGACTCTGATGCTGAGTCCGACCTATGCACTGAAACCGCTTAAAACCGAAACCCCGCCGCGCCCCAAAGGCCAACACGACGTGTTGCAGTTGCGCTGCGATCCGATCCCGACCGTGCGTATCGGTTTTATCGGCTTGGGAATGCGCGGCAGCGGGGCCATCAAACGCTATGTCAACCTGGAGGGTGTCGAGATCAAAGCCCTGTGCGACATCATGCCACAGAATGTCGAAAAGGCGCAAGCCGTATTGGAAAAGCGCGGACTGCCAGCTGCGGCGGAGTATACGGGCGACCAGTCATGGCGTGAGGTGTGCCAACGGGACGATATTGACCTGATTTACATTTGTACAGACTGGTTGAACCATACTCCGATGGCAGTCTATGCCATGGAACACGGGAAACATGTGGCGGTGGAGGTCCCTGCGGCGACGACCGTCGAGGAGTGTTGGCAGTTGGTCAATACGGCCGAAAAGACGCGCCGCCACTGTATGATGCTGGAGAACTGCTGCTATGACTTCTTCGAGCTTGCTACGCTCAACATGGCACAACAGGGTGTCTTCGGCGAGATTCTCCATGGCGAAGGGGCCTATATTCATAACCTGAACGGCTACAATTTCAACGAGGAGTTCAAGGGCGGTTACCATGACTACTGGCGCAAGAAATTCAATATTGCGCACACGGGCAACCCGTATCCTACCCACGGCTTGGGCCCGATCTGCCAAATCATGAATATCCATCGCGGCGACCGGATGACCCACCTGGTGTCGATGTCCACGCGCCAGGCCAATATGACGCTTTATGCTCGCGAACGTTTCGGAGAGGATTCGCCCGAGGCCCGGCAGGAGTACCGGATGGGAGATATGAATACGACGCTGATCCATACGGCCAAGGGGCGGACGATCATGATCCAGCACGATGTAGCCAGTCCTCGGCCGTATAGCCGAATCCATCTGATCAGCGGGACGAAGGGATATGCCCAGAAGTATCCGGTCCGCCAGATCGCATTGGAGCCCAATCCTCACCGTGCGCTCGGGGATGAGCAGATGGAGGAGCTGTTGAGGAAGTATGAACATCCGTTCAGCCGTGAGATTGGCGAAAAGGCACGCCAGGTGGGCGGACATGGGGGTATGGATTTCATTATGGATTACCGCCTGATCTATTGCCTGCGCAATGGCCTTCCGCTGGACCAGGATGTCTACGATGCTGCCGAATGGTCCTGCCTGGTGGAACTGACCGAGCGGTCGGTAGAGGCAGGGAGTGCCCCGGTCGAGATTCCCGATTTTACACGGGGAGCTTGGGACAAACTGGATGGCTTGCAATTTGCCCGTTAGGATGGTATACAATCTCGACCAGGATCGCGATCCTATCGGCGGGATTCAAACAAAGGAAACCGCTGGGAAATTTAAATTTCCCAGCGGTTTCCTTTGTTTGGCCTTTCAGCCGGCCTGTCTCGCTCCT
>CALYBN010000133.1 GCA_944414825.1 uncultured Rikenellaceae bacterium | reverse complement strand
CGAAGCCGATGCTCAGCGAATAGGTTCTGGCCCGGGGGTAGAACGACGATTCGATGCCGTTGTATATCTCCGGATCGACGCCCGAATAGTTGGTGATCGTGAAGACGTTCTGGACCATGGCCGACAGGCGCAGACGACACCATTTCGAGATGTTGCCAAAGTCGTAGCCCAGCGTGATGTTGTCCATTTTGAGGAACGAAGCATCCTCCACGTAGTAGTCCGACAGGTATTGGCGGGTGGTGAAGCCCGTCTTGAGATAGCTCCTTGACAGATTGTTCAGTTGGAAGGAGTTGTAGGAGACCGTACCCAGTGCTCCCATGTTCATGGCCGTGCCGTTGTAGGCGTAGTTGCCGAGGCTGGCCCGCATCGAGAACCCGAGGTTCCACTGTTTGTAACGCAACTGCGAACTGAAGCCCATCAATACGTCGGGATTGGGCGAATGGTGGCAATAGAGGTCGTCGCTGTTGATCTGGCCGTCGTTGTTGAGATCGGCATAAAGTCCTTCGATGGGCTTCCCGTCCTGGTCATAGACCTGTTTGTAGACGTAGAATGTATAGGGAGCATAACCCACTTTCATCACCTGCAGATAGGTGTCGTCGAAACCCTGCCCGACGTAGGTGGTCGTGCTGGTAACGCCTTTGATCAGCGACAGATTGGTGATTTTGACCGACTGCCAGGTGAGGTTGTAGCTCAGATCCCACGTCCAGTCCTTGTTGTCGATGGGCGTAGAGTTGAGCGTGAACTCAAGACCGTCGCTCTTCATGTTTCCCACGTTGGTGGTGATGGTTTTGGCGAAGTTCGACCCGGCGGGCGACGGTACCGTGGCCAGCAGGTCTTTGGTCTTGCGGTTGTAGTAGTCGATGCTACCCGAGAGCCGGTTGTTGAAGAACCCAAAGTCGAGACCTACGTTGTAGGCGCGTGTGCTTTCCCACTTCAACCCCGAAACGTAGGCGGCCGGACGGTAGGTGTAGTAATAGAGGTCGCCGAAGGGATACTGTGCACCGTCCTGGCTGATGGTGTAGATCGGCAGGTAGCCGTAGTTCCCAATACCGTCCTGCTGTCCGGTTTCACCGTAGCTCAGACGCAGTTTCAGATTGCTCAGCGAGCGGGAGTTGCGCAGGAAGTTCTCCTCCGAGATGCGCCATGCCAGCGCTACCGAGGGGAAGGTGCTCCAGCGGTTGTCTTTGCTGAAACGCGAGGAGCCGTCACGACGCACGGTGGCCGTGAGCATGTATTTCGAGTTGAATGTGTAGTTCAGACGTCCGTAGTAGGAGAGCAATACGTGGCGCTGGTCGCTGGCGGCTGTGGTCAGAGTGCTTTCGCCCAGCGTGTTGAGTTCGTTGTAGAGAGGCGAGGTAGACATCCATTTCTGATAGTCGTAACCGGCCGTGAAGTCGATACGGCTGCGGATGGACTCGATGTCTTTCGTGTAGTTCAGATAGAAGGTGAGCAGCTGGTTGTCCTTCTTCTGCGGACCGTACTCGTAGTCACGACCCGAGGAGGTGTAGTATTCAGCGGCTGTGGCCGGTACGTAGACCGAACCTTTACCCTCGGCATAGTCGTATCCCAGCGTGAGGTGTGCTTTCAGATCTGGCAGGAAGTGCATCTTGTAGTCGAGGTCGATGTTGCCGACCAGACGTTTCACGTCGCTCTTCGAAAGGTTTTGCTCGATCAGCCCCAGCGGGTTGTAGGTTTGTCGCGGAATGGAGGGCGTACCCGTACCGTCGAGGGCTTCGTTGTAACCGCCGAAGTTGTCGTTGCCCGAGTAGACCGGGATGGTGGGGTTATAGGACGAAGCGGCGTAGATGGCACTCGTGTTGGCAAAACGGTTTTTGTTCAGCGTTCCCTTGACGTTGACGTTCACCTTGAGGTAGTCCTTGAAGAAGGAGGGCGACAGCGAGAGGTTGCCGGTCATACGTTCAACGTTGTCGGTCTTCAGGATACCGTCCTGGTTGTAGTAGCCGAGCGATACGCGGAACGGGAAGTTTTTGGTGAAGGTTCCGGCTACGCTCACGTTGTTGTCCGTGCCGTAGGCCGTTTGGAAGATTTGGTCATTCCAGTCGGTGTTCACATCTCCCAGCAGAGCCTGCTGAGCGGCCGTTCCCTGCGACTGGATAACGCTGCGGAACTCCGATGCGGAGAGCATATCGGCCACCTTGGTGCGGTGCTGCAGCGACTGTGTCGACGAAACGTTGATTTTCAGCCCCTGCGAACCCTTCTTGGTGGTGATGATGATCACACCGTTCGAGGCACGCGAACCGTAGATGGCGGTCGACGAAGCATCCTTCAGCACGGTCATGCTTTCGATGTCGTTGGGGTTGATCATGCTCAGGAAGTTGTTGTCGTTACCACTGATACCGCCCGATTCCAGGGGCACACCGTCGAGGACGATCAGCGGGTCATTGCTGGCGTTCAGCGAGGCGCCGCCACGGATGCGGATCGTGCTTCCGGCCGAAGGCGAACCGCTGTTGGAGACGATCTGCAGACCTGCCACGCGGCCGTTGATCAACTGCTCGGGCGATCCGACCAGACCCGTATTAAAATCCTTGGTGCTGACGCTGGCGATCGAACCCGTCAGGTCGTTCTTTTTCTGGGTTCCGTAACCGATTACCACCACGTCGCCGATTGCCTGCGTTTGCGGCATCAGTTGGATGTTGATCGTCGTGCGGTTTGCGATGGCTACGGTTTGCGATTCGTAGCCCACGAACGAGAATTCAAGCGTACCCTCGCTGGAGGTAAGTTTTACTTTGTAGGTTCCGTCGAGCAGGGTGGTGGTGCTGCGAGCTTCGTCGCCAACCACGCGCACCGTGACGCCGATCATGGGTTGGCCTGTTTCGTCGGTCACTTTGCCCGTGATCTCATACGTTTTCTGTTGGGAGGTCTCTTCTCCCGAGGAGCTCGCCTCCGCGCTTGCGGGGAGCGTCCCGCACAACAGCGCTGCTGCTGCCAGAAGCAGACAGAGGCGATGTGTCGTGCCGGTAAAATTCAGTCTCATCATTGAAGGTAATTTTAGAGGTTATTTCAGGTAATTCCTAAGATATTTGATGTTTTGATGTCTATTCTATCCAGATGTTCCCCAGTTCGACGGTGAAATCGCCCGGAAGAGCGGCTTCTGCTCGCAGTTCCAACTTGTCGGCATCTTGCAGCTGGAATGGCAACGTTACTGTCGGGGTGAACCACGTGTCGAGGAAGACTGGGAAAGGTGCCGGTACCAGGGCCGTCCGATCCTGTGCCAACCGGTCGAGCGGGATGCGGATGATTCCCTCCTGAGGCGAAACTTCAGCCGTGTAGGTGAACCCCATCCGAGAAACGAATCCGATTGTATAGCGGGCCGAAGCGGAACTGTTCCGCAATTCCAGACAGAGCGTGTGGGCGTTTGGAAGGGCCGCTGCACGACCTGTCAGCAGGTCATGAATGTCTTTCCGGACAAAGAAGTGTGCCGCTGAATCTGACGCATGGAAACGCAGCGACGTGTAGCCGGCCGTGGTACTGGAACCAGGCTCGAAACTCTTCCAGGCATAGGATTTTCCGTTGAAGACGAACAGCTCGAGCGCCGGATCGTCAGCCGTGTTGCGGACCAGATCCACCGGTGCGTCGGTCTCTGCCAGCCGGGTCGTGTAGTATTCATATTGGTTGAAATCCCAGTCCAGGGGCATACCTTTGGCTCCACCCGGGAAAGTCGTGGCCTGGCCGTTGGCGTAGGTTACGATGTTGTAACGCAGGGTGTTGCCCGTGAGCCATTCGGCCGGCAGCGTCGTGCAATAGGTGTAACCTTCGGATTGCTCCATGCGTAGAGAAGGATTGTGCTCCGACCAGAACGATACTTTGTCCGGATAGACAACCACCGAATCCGGCGCGGTCGGTCCCACGACCGTTGCTTCGATCCGGTGCGCTTCCCCGCTTTCTGCAACGGGAGCGGCTTGGTGCATCACCCGTATCGAGGCGATATTCTGTGCCGGGGCGACGTATTCGCCCAGCCGGATGACGCCAAAACGGCTCTCCGGAGTGAAATCCGAAGCGTTCTTCCCCGGACGGATGAGCAGATATACCCCCGGGCGGACCTGGAACATACCCTGCGAAGCTTCGCCGCGATAGTTGTTTCCTTGGTTCAAACCCCGGATCGAGAAATGCTCCGTCAGGTCAGGCAGGCGCAGCGTCATCGGCCACTCGTTCCAGACGACGGCTGTTGCCTGCCGATTGAGTGAGGGCTTGCCGAACGGATCGACCAGAGTCACGGCGTCGGGCATTACTTCCAGCCGCCATACTCCTTCGGCCAGCCGGTCCAGAAAATAGGCTCCCGTTCCCTCGTATTCTACTACGGGCGATGAGCCGCAGCCGGCGATGGTCGTGAGCTGGCGGGCGTCGACGGGTTGCGTAGTGGTGTGGTTCGAGTAGAGGAACTGTTGCGGTGTGTTCATCTCGCTCAGGTCGGCAGTGTAGCTTACGCGGAACGGCCCGAATACCGTGTCGGCCGGGTAGGCCGGGAACTGCTCGTTGAGCGGGATGCGTTGCGCTACCTCGGCTGCGATGCGCAGACTGATTGCCTTGTTAGGCGTGTAGGCCAGATTGAGATAGTGGGTCTGATACTCGGTGTTCCACGGTGCCAGATCCATCGGGTCGTAGGCAAACTGGGTGATCCACTGGAATCCTGCCGAGCGGAACGTGCGCACCATGGCCGGGTACATATAAGAATAGAGAATATCGGCCGGGTCGAATTCGTAGATGGCTTTTGCCTTGCGTTCGAATCCTTTTGTGTCGGCAAACGGAATGTGGTAGCGGTCGATATAGGGCAAGAAATTTCCGCGGCGCTGGTGTCCGGCTACCAGTCCGATGGGATACCACTGGTAGGTTGTACCGTCGATGGCTGTGGCATAATAAGCTCCTACATGGTCGCCATTGTGGCTGACGTTGTAGAAAATAGGTTTCCGGCAACCCGTCTGGCGGATCGTGCCGAGCATGGTGTCGATGTAGGATTTGGTCTGCTCCGGCGTGCCGATATGGCAGGGCTCGTTGTTGATCTCGAAGGCGACAATCTGCGGGTCTTCCCGATAGGCCTTCCCTGTGTAGGGATTGACGTGGCACAATAGTTGCTCCACGTAGCGCTGCTGAGCGGTGATGGCTTGCGGGTTGCGATGAATCTCGCACTTGTCATATAAATAGGAGAAGCCTCCCGTAGCCTCATTCCGTTCGGGATAGCCGTTGCCGAAATTGGTCATTGTGGTGAGCAGTACGCGGATTCCGCGTTCGTCGAGTCGTTCGATCAGATAGTCGAGCAGGTCGAGGTGTTCGTTTTCGAGCAAATTCCCTGTGCTGTCCGATATCTCAACGTCCCAGATATGGAGACGGTAGGCGTTGATGCCCAGACGGGCGAGATGGTAGACGTCGCGGTCGATGGCGGCTCGGTGTTCCTGCCCCAGGTAGCCCTCTGCGCGCCACGCGTGTGCAAACGGTAGCGTGTAGTTTACCCCGAAGAAAGATACTTCGGCTTTTGTCGCCCGCTCGCGCAGAATACCGTGGCGATCCACGTAATACTCCTCTGCCTGCGGCGTTGTGGAAGCGAAACAGGGTACGGCCAGCAGGCCGGCCAAAAGCAGTCCAAAAAGGGCTCTCATGTGCATTCGTTTTAGGTCAGGTTTTTTAGGTATGACAAAGCTAGGAATCATCCTTCTGGCCCGAAAGCACAAATCGGACATATTACGAAACAAAATGGACAGGCGGTGCAATGCGTTGATTTTCGGTTGTTACTGCTCTTCGTGTGCAGATTCTGCATATTGGCGCGGATTTTGGCCGAATTCACGCTGGAAACATTTCGAGAAATAGGAATTGCTCGAGAAACCGACCAGATACATCACTTCCGATACCGAGAATTTCTTTTGTGCAAGCAACATGGCTGCTTTTTTCATGCGGATCGATTTGATATATTCCACGGGTGAGAGTCCCGTGAGTTGTTTCACTTTACGATAAATCTGTTTGTCACCGAAACCCGAACGCTGGCTCAGGGCATTGACGTTGAGATCGGGATCGGCAATGTCTTTTTCGATGATGCCGGTCAGAATGGCCAGGAACTTCTCATCGTCCGAGACGGCTTCGATGGCTTTCGGCGTAGCGATAGCCTCCATGCGGACCCGATTCTCCATCTCCCGTTGGGTGCGCAGTAGTTGTTCAATGCGCGACAGGAGAAGGGCCGGATCGAATGGCTTGGGAATAAAAGCATTGACATTCAATTTCATGCTTTCCAATTCTGTGTGTCGATCGTCTTTGGCTGTGAGCAGGATAATTGGTACTGTAGCCGTGGGAAGGTTGGCCCGGATGCGGCGGCACATTTCCAATCCATCCATTACGGGCATCATGATATCGGCCACGATCAGATCGGGATGATTGTTCAGACACATCTCCAGACCGACACGACCATTGCCAGCCACCTCACAGTGATATCGTTTGCCGCAAGTCTGAACAATGAAGGAGGCGATGTCGGCATTGTCTTCTACGATCAGCAGATGCGGGATTCCTGCGGACGGACTTTCGTGTGGTGCGGACACTGCCGGCGGGGCGACGGAACTAGACGAGGGTTGAGGGTTAGGCCTGGCAGTTGCCTGAACCCCGAGCTCTCCTCCACGTAATGGGAGCGTGACGGTCACGGTAGTCCCCTCGCCGGAGACGGAGGAGATAGAGATCCGACCATTCTGCAGCTCGACGTATTTCTTCACCAGGTAGAGTCCGATGCCGGTCCCTTTCTTCGAACGAGCCGTAGCGGAGGATTGGTAGAACCGGCCGAAGACGTAGGGAATCTCTCGTTCCGGGATTCCGATTCCGGAGTCTGAAACTTCCAGAATTAGCTCCCGATCTACGTCATTGCAGGTGATTTGGAGACGGATGAGACCCTCTTCCTCGGTGTATTTGCAGGCGTTTGAAATCAGGTTGTTGAGGATAGATTCCGTTTTGAGTACGTCGATTTCGGTGTAGATGCTCTCCCGGTCGCAGAGGAACTCGAAACGGAAGCCTTTCTCTTTTGTCCCCTTTTCGTACACTGAAAACAGGCTGTGGGCAAATCCCACAAACTCTACCTGTGAATAGATCACGCCGGCATCGGGGTCACCTTCCCGGTGGTTGAATTCCAGTATTCTATGAATCAGTGAGTTGAACTTGTTGGCATTGTGCTGTATGAGTTCCAGCTGTTGGATCGATTCACTGTCTTTTTCCCGCAACAGCAGACGGCTGACAGGGCCGATGATGAGGCTCAACGGTGTTTTGAATTCGTGGGAGACGTTGGTGAAGAACTCCATCTTCAGATTGGAGAGTTCGAGAGATTTCTCCTTCTCGATTCGTTCGATTTTGCGACGGTTGCGGGAGCGTAGCCAGGCCAGACTCCAGAGACCGAGACCGATCATGGTCAGGGTGTAAAGGATCCGGGCCGTAACGGAGTAGTACCAGGGAGGGCGGATCCGTATTGACAAGTCGTATCCCTCCGTAGCGGGGTGGTTGTTGGGCCCGAGAGTCCGGACGGAGAGCTGATAGTTGCCAAAACCGAGATTGTTGTATGTGATTCGGTTGTTGTTGTTTTCCAGCGTGTTCCACGTTTCGTCTATCCCTTCGAGACGGTAGACAAAGCGATTGTGGGTTTCGCTCGGATAGTTCAGGTCCGACACGGAGAACGTCAGATTGTTGCGATTGTGGGGCAGGACCAGCCGCTTGATGTGGCGGACCGAACGTTCCCGATAGTCATACAACGGTTTGTTGTTGACATACAGGGCACTGAGACGGATCTGTGTCGCGTGTACCTCCTGCTGCAAGACTTCGGGTGGGAACGACAAAACACCGTCGGCACATCCCAGCCAGATCCGTCCCGTGTAATCATCGTAATAGGCGGCCGTGTAGGTACGTTCGGCAATGGGCAGCCGGTGGATGTTGAGCGAATCTTTGTCAATGGCGAAAACACCGTCCGATGTTGTGACCCAGAGATATTGTTCGTCGTCGGCCATGGCGAATATCTCGCTGCGTTTTGAACGGTCAAACAGAATCGACTGAGACTCCTCAGTGTCCGGGTCTATACGGTAGAGCGTTCCACGGGAGCCGATCCAGATACGGCCCTGGCGATCGCGTAACAGGTAATTTGGCGTGTTTTTATTGGTCGTATCCTGCAGGGTGAAGGGTTGAATATCCCCGGTTCTGGAGTCGATTCGATCAATATTTCCCGAATAGGTCTGGACCCATACGTTGTCGTGCTGGTCGAGGGCCAGATTATTCACGGCATCTCCGGCCAGGCCGTTAGCGGTGGAATAGTTGTGCTGAGCAATGTAGTAATGGTTCGGAGAGGTCAACAGAACCTGCTTGTCCACGACGAAGACACCGCCCAAGTAGGTGGCGATCCAGAGCCGACCGGTTGAGTCTTCGGTGAGTTTGTAAGCCCAGTTGGCGTTGCGTGTGCCCGAACTGTCGACGATGGTATAGCGGATAAACTGTTGCCGATCGTAGTCGTATCGACTGATGCTACCGTCCGTGGCAACCCACAGATTATGATCGTGATCTTCGTAAATATCCCGTACACGGTTGTGGGATAGGGGATGTTGCCGATCGCTCATGCGGTACCATAGACAGGTGGTGGAGTCCTCGTCGGAGCTGCCGCTGGTGCGGATTAGCCCGTTGTTGCCGCCGAGCCAGAGGATGCCTTTGGAGTCGCGAAAGATGGTATAGAATTGATTGCCGTCGCCGATGCCCGTGATGTCCGAGATTGGGGTGTAGCGGGTTGTGCTGCCGCCCGGGGCGAGAGAAATCCCGTTGTCGGTTCCCAGCCAGACGTTACCGTCATGGTCGGTGCTGACGCCCCAGATGATATTATTGATGAGCGACCTGTCGCTGCGTGAGTCATGTACGACATGGCGTATGGATGCTGTTTCGGGATTCAGAATATAGAGTCCGTTGTCGGTTCCCAGAACCAGGTCTCCGGCCTGATCCAGCGTCATGGATTTGATCGAGTTGTCTTCGAAGAGTCTGGTTTGTTGTGGAGTCTCCTGTTGCAGGTTGTAGAGGAATAGTCCGCCTTCACTTCCGATCCAGAGACGATGGCGCAGGGTATCCGTAAGTAGTGAGTTGACAAACCTATTGCTGCGGCCTGCTTCGACCGGCAGCGGAATGTTC
>CALYBN010000132.1 GCA_944414825.1 uncultured Rikenellaceae bacterium | reverse complement strand
ACCTCTTCCCATTCCGAACAGAGAAGTTAAGCCCATTTACGCCGATGGTACTGCAGTTTTTGTGGGAGAGTAGGTAGCCGCCTTCTTAACGAGCCGATCAATCCTGGTCGGCTCGTTTCTTTTTTATTCCCCCCCCCAAAAAATCTCTACTCCCCGATGGCAATGGTTCCGTGATAGCGAACGTAGGTATTCCGAATGACCTCACTGGAGTTGACCCCTTGGTTCCGAGTGGAGGACTCTAAAACCAATCTGGAATCTTTTAGACGCATCACATTCCATACCCAGGTCGAACGGGAAGGATAGTGGATTTTGATCTCATCGGTGGCCGTGTCGAACAAAAACTTTGCATTGGCTATTTCGGTGTAGGTCCCATTCCCATTCGGTGTGAACGAATGGTATTGTCCGGCGTTACTGAATTGTATAATTGAATTTAGCGGGATTGGATTGGGGCGACCGGTGGCAGCAACCCGGGAAGAAACCAATTGCCAATTACCGGTCAATTTTCCTAGCTCGATGCCATTTCCCTCGGCATCGTTCGAACAATGGGTCAGGCAGAGTGTTGTTGCCAGACAGAGTGCTGTGAGCAGGATCTTGCAGATAGGTTTCATGGCACATGTGTTTTACCGGCAGGTTCTGCAATTTTCTTGCCTAAGCCAAATAAAAGAGGACCGTAGGTTTTCCTACGATCCTCTTTTTGGATGGGCTTATGCCCTTCCATTTTGGTCTATTCGTCTTGGAATTTGCGTTATTCGATGGCCCCGGCAATGAATTCTCCGACCTGGGTAGTCGAATAGCTCTTCTCGCCTTGATTGGCAAGATCCTCGGTTACGATGCCCTCTGCGATGGCTTTGCTGACGGCATCACGGACGGCTTTGCCTTCGGTCCGCAACCCGACGTGTTCGAGCAGCATGGCGGCCGAAAGGATGGTGGCCATCGGATTGGCGATGTTTTTCCCAGCTGCCTGCGGGTAACTGCCGTGGATCGGTTCGAAAAGGGCTACTTCAGCGCCTACGCTGGCTGAAGGAAGCATCCCGAGCGAACCGCTGATTACACTAGCCTCATCGGTCAGAATGTCCCCGAAGAGGTTCTCCGTGACGATGACGTCGAAATGGGTCGGACGCTGGATGATTTGCATGGCAGCGTTGTCCACGAACATGAACTCCAACTCCACATCCGGATACTGCGGTGCCATCTCCTTGGCGATCTGACGCCACAGACGCGACGTAGCGATGACATTGGCCTTATCCACTACGGTCAGGTGCTTGCGGCGTGCCTGCGCCTGTTTGAAGGCCAGGTGAAGGATGCGCTCCACCTCTTCGCGGGTATAGACACACGTATCGTAAGCCGTATTCCCGTCCTCGCTGCGGCCTTGCGGACGTCCGAAGTACATACCGCCCGTCAGTTCGCGGACGCACAGAAAATCGGCCCCCTTGACGATCTCCGTTTTGAGCGGCGAGCGGTCAGCCAGCGCGTCGAAAACGGCCAGCGGACGCAGGTTGGCGAACAACCCGAGGGATTTCCGCATACGAAGCAGACCCTGTTCAGGGCGCACCTTGGCGTTGGGGTCGTTGTCGTATTTCGGATCGCCGATGGCACCGAACAGGACGGCGTCGCTCTTGCAGCAGACGGCGTGTGTTTCAGCCGGATAGGGATCTCCCACGGCATCGATGGCACAGGCTCCGACCAGAGCCTTTTCATAGGTAAACGTATGCCCGTAGCGGGCGGCTACGGCATCGAGAACCCGCACGGCTTCCCCGACAATTTCGGGTCCGATTCCGTCACCGGGTAACAGCGCTATTTTCAGTTCCATAGTTTTGATTCTCCAGTTTATTTAACATTTTGATAGTTGCTTTGATGGCCGCTTCGGTCTGGTCGGCGTCCAGTCCGCGGGTTTTGAAGGTCTCGCCGTGGAACTCCCACGTGATGATCGTTTGCACGAAGGCATCGGTCCGGCCGCCGGGCGGAATGCTCACCGTATAGTTGGTCAGCATTGGGAATTCGCGTTTGAGCTGTCCCTTGTAGATCTTGCGCAGGGCGCGCATGAAGGCGTCATATTGTCCGTCGCCGTTCGAGGTCTCCTCGTAGGCGCGTCCGTTGATTTCGATTTTCAGCGTGGCCACCGGTTTCAGGCCGTTTGCCAGCGAAAGGTTGTAATTCAGAATGTTGACCTTGCTCTCGTGCATCTCCTGACGCAATACGTCGGCGATGATGTAGGGGAGATCCTCGGCCGTGACCTGCTCCTTTTTGTCGCCCAATTCGATGATCCGGGCCGTCACCTTGCGCATCGACTCCTCGTCGAGCGAGATGCCCATTGCCTCGAGATTTTTGCGGATATTGGCCTTGCCGGAGGTCTTGCCGAGCGCGTACTCGCGTACACGTCCGAACCGTTCGGGCAGCAGGTCGTTGTAGTAGAGATTGTTTTTGTTGTCGCCGTCGGCATGGATCCCGGCACATTGCGTAAAGACATTCTCTCCCACCACGGGTTTGTTGGGCGGGATGTGGATGCCGGTGTAGGTCTCCACCATGCGGCTGACACGGTTGATCTTCTGTTCGGCGATGTTGGTCCGGATCTTCAACTGGTCGTGCAACACGGCCACTACGCTCGACAGCGGGGCATTCCCGGCCCGCTCACCCAATCCGTTCACCGTGGTGTGGATACCCTGGATGCCGGCCCGTACCGCTGCAGCAATGTTGGCTACTGCCAGGTCGTAGTCGTTGTGGGCGTGGAAATCGAAGTGCAGGTCGGGATAACGTTCGGTCATGATGCGGCAGTAAGCCTCCGTGTTGTATGGATTCAGAATACCCAGCGTATCGGGCAGCATGAATCTTCGTACCGGTTCATTGCGTAACGTCTCGACCATCGCGTGGACATACTCCGGCGAGTGCGCCATGCCGTTTGACCAGTCCTCCAGGTAGAGGTTGACCGTGATTCCTCTTTTCGTGGCATCGGCAATTGTGGCCCGGATGTCGGCGAAATGCTCCTCCGGAGTTTTCCCCAGTTGTCCCTGACAGTGCTTCAGCGAACCCTTGGCCAGCAGGTTTACCACATGGCCCCCGGCCCGCTCGATCCAGTCGAGACTCGTGCCGCCGTCGACGAATCCCAGTATTTCGATCCGATCCAGCAAGCCTTTCCCGGTGGCCCACTCCGTGATATGCTTGACGGCGGCGAATTCACCCTCCGAGACGCGTGCCGAGGCCACCTCGATGCGGTCAACGTGCAATTCATCCAGGAGCAGCCGGGCGATACTCAGCTTCTCCTTGACGGAAAATGCAACGCCGGAGGTCTGCTCTCCGTCGCGCAGGGTGGTGTCCATTATTTCGGCCATACGCGGAAAGGCTTAGGCGTTTTTCTGTTCGTATGCCTCGATTTCGGGCCGGATGCTCAGCAGGTAGTCCACATCGTCGTAACCGTTCATCAGGCACTCTTTCTTATAGCCGTCGATCTCGAATGCCTCTTTGGCACCGGTTGTAAGGTTGACGATAGTCTGTGCTTCGAGGTCGACTTCGAACTGTGCGGCAGGATCGGCAGCGATCGTGGCGAAGGCGTCTGCGAGGAACTTCTCGCTCACGCGCAATGGCAACAGCCCGCAGTTGAGTGCGTTGTTCCGGAAGATGTCGGCGAAGAAACTCGACACGACTACTCGGAAACCGTAGTCATATAACGCCCATGCGGCGTGCTCGCGCGAGGAGCCGCAGCCGAAGTTCTTGCCGGCGAACAGGATTTTCCCTTTGTATTTCGGATCGTTGAGCGGGAACGACGCTACGGGTTCGCCTGCTTTGTCGTACCGCCAGTCGCGGAACAGGTTGTCGCCGAATCCCTGGCGTTCGACGGCTTTGAGGAATCGGGCAGGGATGATCTGATCGGTATCTATATTTTCGATGTTGACCGGGACGCCGCCCGAGGTCAGTTTCGTGAATTTTTCGATTGCCATGGTAATGGATTTAGAGGTTGAACAACACGCGCGGATCCTGGATCGTACCGCTTACGGCTGCAGCGGCTGCTACGAGCGGCCCGGCCAGCAGCGTGCGGGCTCCGGGACCTTGACGTCCCTCGAAGTTACGGTTTGAGGTCGAGACGCTGTACTTCCCGGCCGGGATCTTGTCGGTGTTCATGGCCAGACAGGCCGAACACCCCGGTTGGCGCAGTTCGAACCCTGCTTCGTTCAGGATCCGGTCCAGTCCTTCGGCTTTGGCCTGTGCCTCGACCATCTTCGAGCCTGGGACGATCCATGCCGTCACTCCATCAGCTTTTTTACGTCCCTTGACGGCTTGTGCGAACAGACGAAGGTCCTCGATACGGCCGTTGGTGCAACTGCCTACGAAGACATAGTCGACCCGCTTGCCGATCATCGGTTCGCCGCAGTGGAAATCCATATATTCGAGCGCTTTGTCGAACGAAATCCGGTCGGCACCCGTCAATCCTTCGTCTGAGGGGATGCACTCCGTGATGGCAACGCCCATGCCGGGGTTGGTGCCGTAGGTGATCATCGGTTGGATATCGGCGGCGTTGAACGTATATTCTTTGTCGAACTGTGCGTCCGGGTCGGAGTAGAGTTGTTTCCAACGCTCTACGGCGGCGTCGAAGGCAGCTCCTTTCGGAGCATTCTCACGGCCGCGCAGGTAGTCGAATGTCGTCTGGTCCGGGGCAATGATACCGCCGCGTGCACCGCACTCGATGCTCATGTTGCAGACCGTCATGCGCTGCTCCATAGTCATGTTGCGGAAGGCCTCGCCGGCGAATTCGATGAAATGTCCCGTACCGCCCGATGCTGAAATCTGCGAGATGATATACAGAATCACGTCTTTTGATGTGACACCTTTGCCCAGCGTTCCGTTGACCGTGATGCGCATTTTCCGGGGCTTGGGCTGCAGGATGCACTGCGACGCGAAGACCATCTCCACTTCGGAGGTCCCCACGCCGAAGGCTACGGCGCCGAAAGCTCCATGGGTCGAAGTATGGCTGTCGCCGCAGACGATGGTCATGCCCGGTTGCGTAAAGCCCAATTCGGGACCGATGATGTGTACTACACCCTGTTTCGGATGGCCGAGGCTGTAATGTT
>CALYBN010000131.1 GCA_944414825.1 uncultured Rikenellaceae bacterium | reverse complement strand
TGCCGAAAAAGGATGTGGAGAAGGTGTTGAACTACATGCTCGATACGGATTTCTATCCCTACAAACTCGGGATTGAGGGACGTCAGATTTACATCTGCTACCGTATCCACCTGGCCGACATCACGGAAGAGTCCGAGGAACGAATCCGGCAGAATCTTGTTAACTTGGCCGAGAAAGCCGACGAAATGGACAACATGTTGGTGGAACAGTTCGGTTGCGAATTTTCGGCATACACGAAACAGGAGTAGGTTTCCTAACATATATCTCATGGGATTGGACTTGTATGCAGGGACGCTTACCCGCTATTATGCCCATAACTGGAAAACCGAAAATCAGCAGTGGGCGGAAGCGCATAACTTCGGATACCGGAAGATCACACCGGAAACGGAGCCCGAGGAATCGATGTCGGTAGAGGAGACCCGTCAGGCCATCGAGGCCTGGCGGGATAACCTCTTGTCTGCCATCCGTGACCACGGAACTTCGGTCGAACCTTGGTCCGAAGATAACGAACGGCCCTATTATACCAGCAAACCCGACTGGCCTGCTTTCGAAGCCCTGCTGTTGTATACCGCCTGCCGGAGTTTGGGAGAGCCGCTTCCGGCAAAGTTCAGCAAAGAGGCTCAGTTCGAAGATTTCGAGATCGCACAACGAGCCTATGACGATCCGAAACTGAACTGGTCGCTGTTCACCGGAGCGATTTGTTGGCTGCCGCTGGAGGCTGGGTTTGTTCTCAACGCGGAAATGCCTACGGGTGATAAAGCGGTTATCTCAACGACATGGTGTCTGCTCAAAGAGTTGGAGAAAATCAACAGCTTCGGCTGGAATGCCGACGAAGAGACGATCGACAGATGGTACGACGAGGATGGGTACGAAACCGAAGACCCGAAGGTGACGCAACTGACGGATGATGTCTCCTGTGTAGAGCCGGAATCGGGATTCTATGATACGGAGTCGTTGGCCCGATTTGCCTTCACACGTTTCTATCGGGCTGTTCGATTCGCTCAGAAGAACCATGTGCCAGTTCTGATGGATTTTTAATTATTAACAAACTCCATATGATGAAAACATTCAATTATGCTTCAACCTCTTCAATCAAGGATAATTTGACTTTTCTGCTTGTAGGGGCAGCCTTGATTATTTTCCCGATCGTGCATCCTTTCGGGATTCGCATCGGCGTCAAACCGATTCTTGGGCCGATACCGACAACTATCATTCTGATTATTGCCGGATTGTATATGCTTTACACGGCCTTCCGTAAAATCCGACATGGCCGGGCTCTGGCTGCCAAAGGCGGACAAATTACCGTTGACGAAGACCGCATTACCTATCCGAGCATTCAGAAAGGAACGGTCGAAGAAGATACATTTACGATCTCTGACATCGCATCTATGCACTACAATGAAGACGACGGGATTCTGACGGTCGTCCTCAATGGTGGAAAAACGATCAAATTCGACGTCGAATTCTTCGATGATCTTTCACAACTCAAGGAGTTCATGTCTCTTCTCCAGAAGTAAATGCCTCGAGTTGTCTAAACATAGAGCCGCCGCAACGTTGGAGAGTTGCGGCGGCTCTCGTTTACTCGATACGATTTCCGGATTTGTCAATATAATACCACTCATCACTTTCCCAATACCAATACTCCCCATCGGAGCCGGGAACCTCTTTCCGCTCTCCGGTATCCGTGACTTTCGCCTTGCCATCCTCAAAAGGATATCCGAAAGCAAATCGGGGCTTTATAACCGTCTGACCATTCTCGTCAGCATACCCGATATGTCCCTTACGATCCACAATGCGGTACATTCCTTCAGACACATAATCGTTTCCGTTGTCATATTGAAAGGCTTCATAATGTCTGCCCGAACCACAACTGCATAATAAAAGGCCGATGCCGATATACCAGATTATTCGTTTCATACTGTCTTTTTTTATTTCTCCTCCCATTCTCGCGTATTCCCGAGCGTAGCATCGTATTGAGACCATTTGCCGCTCTTGCGACCCGCCGTGAATTGCCCGCGGATCGTCAGATAAGGTTTTCCGCCTTGGGTCATCTCCACCCAATATGGGCCGTCGAGTTCCCCATCCCGGTAGTGCTGCACCTTGGTGCCCGATACACCGCCACCTGCGTCGAACCGTTCTCGCCATTCACCCTCTTTCTTTCCGTTGACCCATTGCCCCTCGATCAGCACTTCTCCGGAGGTTTGGCTGTAACGACGTTCGATCCCATGTTCGAGACTCTGACGATATTCTTTTTCCGACTCAACCTTTCCATCGCTGTAATAGGTCGTAACCTTTCCGTCTATTTTACCCGCATTCATCGGTGTATCCTTGCGGTGTGTCACTCCGTCCTGATAATACTCTACAAAGGGACCATTACGCATACCATCCACATAATAACCCTCCTCCCGCAAGATACCATCCCTCAAGCGGAGGTATGGGCCGTTCATAAGCCCCTTATTCAAAGAAACGACCTCCTCGTCCGGACCTCGTTTTATGCGATAGGTACCATCAAGCGGTTTTTTCTTACCTTGTTTGTAATAGACGACACGCTGATAACTGTCCGTCGATGTATCCAGATCACGCCACTCGATAATCTGCTGGGCGGAGGCTGTTCCGCAGAACAACAAGCCGATAACTATTGTCAGAATCTTATTCATACTTTTTTCATCACATGCAATAAATCCCTGTGTCAGGGTGTAAATGATATGGTGAGACATCCTTGGTTTCAACCCATAATCCTGCAAGAAGCATTGCATACTTTATTTGTCTCAACCATTGAATGTTAGACAAATATAAGATTTTGTATCGACAGAAACGAAGAATCGGCAAATTATTTTATGACGGGAAGCAACAGAGAAAAATGCAGATGAAAATCATAAGCCACAAATAGTAAAGTACAATCCTGATTTTCCATTTTGTCGGGGATTTGCGAAGGACTTGTTCGACCTCCCGGGCGGTTTTTTCTTCACGGTCCGAAAAATGCCAGATGTAAAGGGCATTCAGGATGAGCAGAACCAACGGAATGAATCCAATGACTTTTTCGGTTGTATTTTGAAACTGCACGAACCCGTCCTCTCCGACAAACGGATGCAATACACTCAAAGCTGCCAGCACTTTCGGCAAAAAAACCACCACTCCGGCGGCTCGCTCCGGAAAGGCAATCCATCTTTGGCGTCGGGCATAACGTAAAAAAACTATATAAACGATCTTGTCAATCATGCAGTGGGGGTATCTGTCTGTCAACCAACCGTAGACCAAAAATAACAAATCTTCAGTACAGTCAGTATAAAATGGGTAAGGAGAATCTTTCCTCTATACCGGGTACGATAGAATAGTGCCGCCACCACAGCCACCAAACACCAACCCAAGGCAATCCATCCTGCCAATACATAATGTTCAGAGCAGGCATACGCCCAACCGAAGTTTTCAGATCCGATCGGATACAATTCCGGAGTTGTCTGGAATCGGATCATATCTTCTATTACCACTACCAACCCGAACAGGTTGCAAATTCCCCACAGAACTTTAAGTCCATGTATAATGTTCTCTTTCCAGAGCCCTCTCATTTTCCTGCATGTTATCAGTTATCGTGCGTCAGTTTGATATACCAATCGCCCTGGATCGGCTTGTAAAGAGTGGTATCATTAAAATTTTGACGATAGATTGCGTTCAGATCACCTTTTTCTGTGATCTGAACCGTTCTGTTATCCTTTAGGCCCGGATCATACACAAAATCTTTCGTCGTCCCTCCAACCGAGTAACCATAGCTGTGTCAGAAGGAGGCATCGGAGTTTCATTGCATCCAACCGGGAACAATCCTCCCACCAAAGCAACAGCATCCATACGTGTAATGTACGCATATATATATCGTTTAACGAAAAGACAAAAATCAATACTTTCAAAAAATTATCTCTCCATTTTAGGCCCATTTATATCCGATTATCCGATATAAATTCATACCTTTAGAAAAAATTACATAAAAGATGCTTAAACGGATTGTGTTGCTTTCATTGCTGTGTGCTATGACAAGTTTGGCCGTGGAGGCTTCGGGGCTCGTACAGGGGCGGATCTATCTGAAAAACGGCCAAGTCGTCGAATGCGCCGAGAAAGACCGCATTGAACTCCCCAAGCACTCGCGAGACGTCAAACTCCTGCGACACGCCTTCTACAAGGACAAAAGCAAGGAGGTCTACCGATTCGAGGAGATCGACTCGATTGTCTGCTGGCACGTAGCGTCGCCCCAACACCTGCGCAAATTCATCCCGGCACCGAAGGCCGGCTGGCTGTGGGTCTATATGGAGACACCCTATATCGGCGCGTATGTATACTCCCACAAGGGTTACGGCATCGACAACAATGGAGGAATAGAGGTATTGGTAAAACAGCGGTCTCTCAGTCGTTCACGGACCGCTTACTACCTGCGCAAGGCGGGCAACAGTGAATTTTATGATGTCGGTTCGGCCAGTCGCAATGCCAAGAATGTTTTCCGCGAACGGATTGCAGCATACATTTCCGATGACCCGGAATTAGCTGAAATTATACTCCAATCCGACAGTAAGAACCGCAGCAAAACCATCTTGATGCTCGAAGCATATAATCCGAGAAAAAATTGATTGTTTAATCACTAACCTGAGATAGTATGAAACATTTTTTCTTGTATGCGTTGGCAGTATTTGCCACCATCGGTATGATCTCCCGTGCCGAAGCCAAAGATCCGGAAGATGCCGAATCGGATCACGTGATCGTCACACTCAAATCGGGTGAAAAGGTCGATTGTTATGTCCATCGGGGGTGGCATGCGGAAAACTCGGTGTTCAAGAAAGAGAACTACTCGTTCAAAGTCACCAAGACGCCCGACGACAAGGAACCGATCGAATATACGGCCGACGATGTCGTTAGCATTGACTACGTCGAAGTGACCGAAAATCACCCGGACGGACTTCGTTGGGAGTCGCATCCACTTGCCAAACCCAACTTCGCGAGTCGTTACAATACCATGCAGCAGTTGTTCTGCGTGAATAAGGTGGGAAAGAATGCCACGACCTACTGGTGGAAAATATGGGTTTCTTCAGGCATAAACGGTATGGGTAGATCTCTCCAGACTAACTATGGTATTCGTTTCCACAACGATCCCGAGGGAATTGTCTATCCCTACATGCTGGTCAATTCGGTGTTAATGAAAGACAAGTATCCCGGACTGCAGGATTTCTGCAAAAAGTGGTTCAAGGGCCCCGAAGGCAAGGTCCGCAATAAGGAAGCCGACGAGAATGACTCCTGGATTCTCGACATGTACGATACTTATTTAGAGCAAATGGGAGACGCTGCTGCCGATTTGCCCAAACCGATTACAGACAAGAAAAAAGCCGGGAAATAATTATGTTACCCATTTTGAGTTCCACGATACCGAAATACCCGATAAGGTTCCGGTATCGTGGAACTTCGCTTTTGGAACAATCGAAAAAACGCTGAATTTGATATCTCGATGACATACTTCACTTGCGGACCTTCATCTGTCGGTTGGATGCCGGTTGGATAGTTGATGTGGTGATCTTGGGGATGTTTCTCGCTGTCCCTTTCCTGTTTTGCCGATGGAGATACGATCGAAGTCAACGCAATACTATGTAAACACTCGGGACGGAAGTTGCTGCCCGTATGTATTATTATCATCAGTGTAACCTACATCGAAAGGGTTCTAATGTTCTGTGGGGCCTATGGACGAACAACAGCCCCCCCCATGTAAGGTTGATTCAGCTATCATCCAATAAACACGATATTTTCCTAACTTTACACTAATAAATTGTGATATAATGTCTATTATCAACAAAATCGAATATACATAAAGAATATATTCGGAACCGATCAAAAAAGTTGGTATATAAAGCAATACGGAGATCCGGAACGATGTCCGTGATCATTCCCAAAGCCTGGTAGCCTCATACGCTGGATGTATCACATCTCCGAACAGTCAATCCTGCCAGGACTATAAAGAGGCGCAGGCCTTCTTTACCGATCCACATATTTCGGATAACGGAAGGCTGGGATTCCCAGCGCCATAATCGCCTGCGGCTTCCCGTCTACTCCAAGCAACTGCACCAAACGCCCCTTTCGGTCTTGTTTGATAGCCGAGATGATAAATCCCATATAGACCTGGCTAACACCTAGCGATTGAGCCATGAGCGAAGCATTCTGATAAGCCAGGTTGGCATCTTCGCACCCGAACCGATTGCTTTTCGGCGTATGGATCACCAGCAGTGCGGTCGCTCTGCGCAGAATAGGATCTTTGCCCGCTGACTGAGCCCGCCTCAAACGCCGGAACGTAGGGATATAACGGTATAATCCCGGGAGCCACGCCCCACACAAAGCCTTCGCCACACGATTGTCAAACACCCTCCGCAACCCATCGAACACCTCGACGGTATACTCTCCAATCTGGCGCAGCTGTTCAGGATCGGTGATGAGCGTGAAGCCGACCTGTCGGGAATTGGAGGCCGTGGGGGCACAGCGGGCGGCCTCCACAATCTGTTCCAACCATTCACCAGGAACGGGCCGAGAGGTAATGGTGCGGTTCGAGCGACGCGATTTCAGCAGCAGCATGACCTGCTCCGGCGTCGGCATCTGCGCATAGTCGATCGCATGCACCGTCTCCGGCGGGAAGCTGCTGTGAATCACCGAATCCGTAGGACACACATCCACACAATGCCCGCAACCGATGCAATGCTCCACCTGCTGAAGATGAATCTCTCGCGTCTGCGGATCCCGCACCATAATCTCCGAAGGACACACCTGAACGCATTTACCACATTTTATGCAGCGCTCCACGTCAATCTCTATCGTCCCTGCAAACTGTCCCATGTTATTCCCGTTTTTTTGATTTAACATAACAACTTCACGTAATTTTACAACCCGACACAAATCCTGTTCCGCTCTCCCATGCCACTCCGACTTTCCGGCCTCACACCCTAAACAAAGATACAAACTTATCCGGAATTTTCTCCCTTCCACGCCCGAGACAAACATTTCCGGAACCGACACAATCCGGGTTTCACAGAAAAGCCTTACCTTTGCCTACGTCACGGGTGTAGTGCCCGCAGCCAATTCGTCAAGCAACAAACATGTCCGAAATAGCACCTTTAATCTCCGACCTGGCTGTGATCCTGATTGCAGCAGGCATCGTAACACTGATATTCAAACTGCTCAAGCAACCCGTCGTGCTGGGGTACATCGTGGCAGGGCTGATTGCCGGGCCGGCGATCCCCTTCGTGCCGACGGTATCCGACCCGGCCAATATCCGGATCTGGGGCGACATCGGCGTGATCTTCCTGCTGTTTGCCATGGGGCTGGACTTCAGCTTCAAAAAACTGATGCACGTAGGCGGAACGGCATTGGTAGGCGCCGTGACGATCGTCACCGGGATGATGTTCCTGGGCTATGGAGCCGGTCTGGCGCTCGGTTTCTCCAATATGAGCAGCCTGTTCCTGGGCGGGATGCTCTCCATGTCCTCCACAGCGATCGTCTACAAGGCATTCGATGATATGGGGCTTCGCCGGCAGAAATTTGCCGGTGTAGTATTGGGCATTTTGGTGGTCGAGGATCTCTTTGCCGTCGTGCTGATGGTCCTGCTCTCAACCCTGGCCGTAAGCAAAGAGGTCGAGGGCGGAGAAATGTTGGCGAGCATCTGCAAACTGGGCGGGTTCCTCATCTTCTGGTCCCTGCTGGGCATCTACCTGATCCCGACGTTTCTGAAACGGATCCGGCGCCTGCTCAACGACGAAACGCTGCTGATCCTCGTGCTCGGGCTCTGCCTGGGGATGGTGATGATTGCCGCCCGGGCGGGCTTCTCTGCCGCTCTGGGAGCCTTCGTCATGGGGTCGTTGCTGGCCGAGACGTTCGAAGCGGAACGCATCGAAAAAATCATCAAACCGGTCAAGGACCTCTTCAGTGCCATCTTCTTCGTATCAGTGGGCATGATGATCCAGCCCGAGACGATCGCCCAAAACGTACTGCCGATCCTTCTGCTGACCATTCTGGTGATCGTCGGACAGGTGCTGTTCGGCAGCCTCGGGATCCTGATCTCCGGCCAACCGCTCAAAATCGCCATGCAGTCCTCGTTCTGCCTGACCCAGGTAGGCGAATTCGCCTTTATCATCGCCTCACTGGGTATGTCACTGAAGGTGACCGACGACAAACTCTACCCGATCATCGTGGCCGTGTCGGTCATCACGACCTTCCTGACGCCCTACATGATCCGCCTCTCGGAACCCGCCTACCGATACGCCGACCAACACCTGTCGGCATCGTTCAAAATGTGGTTAAACCGTTACACGTCCGGTTCCAACACGGTCAAACACAAAAGTCTATGGACCAAACTCCTGAAGTCCATGCTGTTCTCGGTGCTGTTACTGGTGGTGCTGTGCCTGTTCCTCATCGTCCTGTTCTTCACCTACGTCGCCCCGTGGGTCGCCGAACACCTGCCCGGCGTAAAAGGGTCGCTGGTCAACCTGGCCATCATCCTGTCCGTAATAGCCCCCTTCCTGTGGGCGATCATCATGAAAAAGAACCGTACACCCGAGTTCCGCAAGTTGTGGAATGACAGCAAGTACAATCGCGGGCCGCTCGTATCGCTGGTTCTGGCCAAGATTCTGCTCTGCGTGGCGATTCTGATGTTCGTGATTGCACGTCTGCTTAACATCGCCTACGGAGCCGGTCTGGGCATCTCCCTGCTCATCGTAACCGCCATGATCCTCTCCAAACGCATCCGGAAGCGTTACCTGTCGATCGAACACCGCTTCCTGGAAAACTTCGGTGGCCAAAGCCAGGCAGCGATCAACGACGAGATGATCCGCGAGATGCCTTTCGGGAATCTCCACCTGGCCGACTTCACACTGGCTCCCGACACTCCGCTGGCCGGGAAAACGCTCGCCCAGATCGAGTTCCGGCAACGCTTCGGAATCAACATCGTCTCGATCATCCGGGGCAACCGACGGATCAATATCCCGGGACGCGACGAAATGCTCTTCCCTCAGGACAAGATTGTCGTTGTGGGATCGGACGATGATCTGGAGCGTTTTCTGGACAAAATGGACCGCATGAATCAACAAACCCCTCAGGCACAAACGCAACCCTCCGACCACGAGGTTTCGATCGAACAGTTCAGTATCGACCCCGGATCGCCGCTGGTAGGGCGTTCGATCGGCGAAGCCCGCATCCGCGACCGCGGCGCCTGCCTGATCCTGGGCATCGAACGCGCAGGCCAACCACTGATGAACCCCTCGGCGGATGTTGTGTTCGAGGAGAATGACATCGTCTGGATTGTCGGCGAACGCAAACAGATCCTGCACGTCAGCGAAGGCCACATCGACTAAGCTCCCCACCCTCCTCTCAAAAAAGAGAGAGGCCGCCCCTGTTGAGCAGCCTCTCCTTCTCACTTTACACCCGAACCCGCTTACTTGCAAGCCTCGAGGATCTTGCGAGCCATCGCACCATCGACGTTATGCGCCTCGCCAAACTTCACGCCACGCGTATTGAAACGCCGTTCGATCTCAGCAATGGTCTCCTCGCCGATTCCCTCCTCACTCAGGCGGGTCGAAAGTCCCAACGAACGGAAAAAGGCCTCGGTCTTTTCGATCGTCTGCTCAATGCGCTCCTCGTCCGTACCACCGGTGATTCCCCATACGCGCTCACCGTATTGGAGCAATTTGCTGCGTTTCTGGTCGCGAAGCACGCGGAGCGTCCCGGGCAGTACGATGGTCAGAGTCGCCCCGTGCGTCAACCCGTGCAGTGCAGTCAATTCGTGACCGATCATGTGGGTTGCCCAGTCCTGCGAAACCCCCATGGCGACAAAACCGTTCAGACCCATGGTTGCCGTCAGCATGAAATCGGCCATCAGGTCGTAATTTTTCGGATGCTGGCGGATCAGCGGTGCAATCTCGATCAACGTGGAGAGCAGGCCCTCGGCCCAACGGTCCATCACGCGCGACTGACCGGCCGTGGTCATGTACTGCTCCATGACATGCACGAAAGTATCGGCCAGACCACAAGCGATCTGCCGCGGCGGCAGCGTGAAGGTTACCTCCGGATCGAGGATCGAGAATACGGGATAGTTGCTGTAGAACGGATACTTCTCCTGTGTCTCATGGCGGGAGATGACGGCTCCGCTGTTCATCTCGGACCCCGTAGCAGGCAGCGTCAAGACAGTTCCGAGTGGCAGGGTCGTCTGATAAGATCCTCGGAGCACCAACTCCCAGGCATCGCCCTCATAGCACAACCCGGCCGAGATCAGTTTCGTGCCGTCGATCACCGAGCCGCCACCCACGGCCAGCAGAAAGTCGACCTGTTTCTCCTTGCCCAGAGCAATGGCCTTGCGCAGCGTCTCGATCGAAGGATTGGGCTCGATCCCCCAGAACTCAACCATATCACGCCCGGCCAGCGCAGCCTTCACCTGATCATAGACTCCGTTATTACGGACCGAACCGCCCCCGAAGGTGATCATGATGCGTTTATCTTCCGGGATCAATGTTCCCAGTTCTGCGATCATGCCCTTGCCGAAGACCAATCGTGTAGGGTTCTGAAAATTGAAATTATCCATCTTCTCTTGTATTAAGGTTTAGTAACAAAGATACAAAAAAACATGTCTGTTAGAATTTTTACTATTGAGATTCTTCGACAGGCATTTTGTTCTATCTTTGTAAATTCTGTTTTAATTCACACAATAAAATGAAACGATTAATGGTATATTCCTTCATTGCCGCTGCCGGACTGGCCTCCATCACCGGATGCGGCAACCGCCAGAAATCGGCAGCCGTTCCGGCTATCGATCTCACCAATCTGGATACGACCACTCGTCCAGGCGTCGATTTCTATGAATTCGCATGCGGCGGATGGATCCAGAACAATCCACTCCGGCCAGAATATTCACGCTTCGGAGCCTTCGAACGTCTGCGCGAGGAGAATCTGTCCCAACTGCGGACAATCGTAGAAGAGGTTTCCGCCCAGAGCCAGACCCCCGGCAGCATCGCCCAGAAGATCGCTACGCTCTACGCTCTGGGACTCGACAGCACAAAACTTAACGCCGACGGCGTCACCCCCGTCAAAGAACAACTGACCGCCATCGAGGCCATCGCCGACAAGGATGCCCTGTCGAAAATGGTCGCCACACTCCATCGTGAGGGGATGGCTCCCTACTTTGCCATAGGGGTCGATGCCGACGACATGAACAGCAAAATGAACATTCTCCTGATGCAACAGGCCGGCCTTGCGATGGGCGACCGCGACTACTATCTGGCCGAAGACGCCCAGATGCAGAAGGTGCGGGATGCTTACCTGGTTTATATCAACAAGCTGTTCACGCTGGCAGGCTATACAGCCGAAGAGGCTGCCGCAGCGGCAGATGCCGTACGGAAGATCGAAAACAAGATCGCAACGGCCTCCTACTCTCGTGAAGCCCTTCGGGACTCCTACAAGAATTACAACAAGATGTCCGTGGCCGAACTGCAACAACTGAGCGACCTGCTGGACTGGAAGGCCTACTTCACAGCCCTGGGTCTGCCGGACCTCGATACGGTGAATGTCCGTCAGCGGGATTTCTACCCGGCCTTGAGCGAAGCCTTGAGCGAGGTGACACTCGACGAGCAGAAACTCTACCTGGAGTTCAACCTGCTTGATGCGGCTGCACCCTATCTGAGCGACGACTTCCAGAATGCCTCGTTCGCATTCTACGGCAAAACCCTGTCCGGCGCCCAGCAACAGAAACCCCGCTGGAAACGCGCACTGGCCACTACGGACGGAGCCCTCTCCGAGGCTCTCGGCCAACTGTATGTAGAGAAATATTTCCCTGCCTCCTCCAAAGAGAAGATGCTCCAACTGGTGGGCAATCTGCAGAAAGCCCTCGGCCAGCGGATCGACGGTCTGACCTGGATGAGCGACGCGACCAAAGCCAAGGCTCAGGAGAAATTGGCCTCCTTTACGGTCAAGATCGGCTATCCGGATCAGTGGCGCGACTATTCGGGCCTCGACATCCAGAAAGACTCCTATTGGGCCAACGTCTGCCGTTCAAACATCTTCGACATGGAGTACCAACTCTCGCAGGCCGACAAACCGGTAGACAAAGGCCGGTGGTACATGAGTCCGCAGACGGTGAACGCCTACTACAATCCGACCACCAACGAAATCTGCTTCCCGGCCGCCATTCTGCAACCGCCCTTCTTCAACCCGGATGCCGATGACGCCGTGAACTACGGAGCAATCGGCGTGGTGATCGGCCATGAGATGACCCACGGATTCGACGACCAGGGCCGGAACTACGACAAGGACGGCAACCTGACCGACTGGTGGACCGCCGAAGATGCCGCTCAGTTCCAGGAGCGTGCCGAGAAACTTGCTGCGCAATACGACGCCATCATCGTCCTCGACACGGTACATGCCAACGGGCACTTCACTCTGGGTGAGAACATCGCCGACCAGGGTGGTTTACAGGTGGCTCATGCCGCATACAAAAACAGCCTTGCGGGAGGACCGGCTCCGGAACCGATCGACGGCTTTACCGACGAACAGCGTTTCTATCTGGGCTATGCCACGCTCTGGAGCGAGAATATCCGTGACGAGGAGATTCTCCGCCGGACGAAGATCGACCCACACTCACTGGGTCGCTGGCGCGTGAATGCCGCTTTGCGAAATCTGGAGAGCTTCTTCACGGCTTTCGACATTCAGGAGGGAGATCCGATGTACCTGGCACCGGAAGATCGGGTGACAATCTGGTAAACAATGCAACTCGGATAGTGTAACTCCACTACCCCAAGAAAAAGCCCTGCGACCCTAAGGATCGCAGGGCTTTTTCTTGAGACTAAACTCAGCTCCCTCCAAAACCTCTAGTCCAACCGCTCCTTTCGCTCAAAGTATCCTCTTCTTCTCCGAAATTTTTGATGGAACCGCTTCCCAGAAAGCCTGTGTTACAACCGGCCAAAAACCTGTTACAAACATACGCTGTTTTCCCTCTGTGAGCCATTCCGCCCTGCCGAAAGAATCCCTACCTTCGCAGAGAAACATCACATTGACAATTTCTTAAATCCAAACACCATGAGAACACTGCTACCTATTGGTACCCTGGCACTGCTGGGCCTCGGCCTGCAGGCCGAAGCGGCCCGCCCCAACATCGTGCTGATCGTCACCGACGACCACGGCGCCGACGCACTGGGCTGCTACGGCAATCCCGTCATCCGTACACCGGCCCTCGATGCTCTCTGCCAGGAGGGAATCAAATTCAACAACGCCTATTGTACAACCCCGTCGTCGGCCGCCAGCCGATCCGTCATCCTGACCGGCATTTACAACCATGCCAACGGCATGTACGGCCATGAGCAGACGTTCCACCACTTCAGTGCCTTCTCCAACATCAAATCACTTCCCGTACTGCTGAAAAAGGCAGGCTACCGTAATGCCCGCGTCGGGAAATACCACCTCGCCCCGGAATCGGTCTACAAGTTCGACCTGATCATTCCGGCTGACGGACGCAACACGGTCGAAATGGCACAAAACTGCGAGGAGTATATCCAGGCTTCAGACAAACCCTTCTTCCTCTATTTCTGCCCGATGGACCCCCATCGCAGCGGCGGCATCGACGAGACGTCGCCCTACAGACCCGACCTATTCGGCAACAAGAAGGAAGGGTATCCCGGTGTTGAGGACCACGTCTACGACCCGGCCGAGGTAATCGTCCCGCCCCACCTGACTGATACCCCCGCCACCCGGGCCGAACTGGCGCAATACTACCAATCCGTCGACCGGGTCGACCAGGGGATAGCCCGTCTGGTCGAACTGCTAAAAAGCATGACAAATACGACAACACCCTGATCATGTACATCTCAGACAACGGCCAAGCCTTCCCCGCCGCCAAAACCAATATCTATGAAGCGGGGGTAAAACTTCCCTGCATCATCAAGATGCCGGGGGGGGGACAGGGTGCCGGAACCGAAACCGATGCCTACATCAACTGGACCGACATCACCCCCACGCTGCTCGACATCGCCGAAGCCCCTATCCCCTATGACAAATTCGCCGCAGATCATGATGAGGTGCTTCCCTATTCGGACGAAGGGACCAATGCCAAGAATCTCCGGGCTCCCACCGGTATCCAAGGACACAGTTTCAAGGACCTGCTTCTGGGAACCACACAAGAGACCAGCGACAAGGTCTTCACGTCGCACACTTTCCACGAAATAACGATGTACTACCCGATGCGTTCGGTCCGCAAGGGGGACTACAAACTGATCATCAACTTCGCCAACGGGCTCGACTATCCGTTCGCCACCGACCTGTGGGCTTCGGCTACGTGGCAATACCTGCTCCAGCACCATATCTCGAA
>CALYBN010000130.1 GCA_944414825.1 uncultured Rikenellaceae bacterium | reverse complement strand
CGTCTGCCCCAATCGCCGGCAAAGGTGATAAACTTGACCACCGTATTGCGACCATAATACCCTGCTTGAGCAAAATAGGATTTCAAATCAACCGAGGCCCGGCGCACGTAACCGTCCGACTGGATATTGGACAGTCGGGCATCGAAAGCCCAATGGCCGCCGATCAGCCCGGTACCCACCTTGATCGTCTCCTTATGGGTATTGAACGAACCGTAGGCAGCCGACAACTCGCCGTAGGCCGTCGGTGCCGAGGCTTCGGTCTTCAGGTTGACGCTCCCGCCGAAGGCTCCGGCTCCATTGGTCGAGGTTCCCGCACCACGCTGCAACTGGATGTCCTCCACCGAGGAGGCAAAATCGGGCATGTTGACCCAGAAAAGGCTATGGCTCTCCGCGTCGTTCATCGGAATGCCGTTGGCCGTCACATTAATACGCGTGGCATCCGTTCCACGCACGCGCAGGCTCGTATAACCGATCCCCGCTCCGGCATCCGATGTCGCCACAACGGACGGGGACATCAGCAGCAGGAACGGCAGGTCCTGTCCGAAGTTGCGTTTCAAAATCTCCTTTTTCCCGATGTTCGTATACGCCACCGGGGTCTGGGCAGTTGCACGCGTCGAGGTGACCTGCACCTCCTGCATCTCGATCATGCGCACGGAGTCGGTCGACTGTGCACGGGAGGCCTGCCCTGCCAACGACAGAGCCGTCAGCATCAAAACACTCTTTCTCATCAAAAAATAATTTAAATGAACAGAAAAGGGGTTCTTTTCTATCGCTTCCCTACGTCGGCATTACCCGAATCAGGTTCACTGGGTATGATCTCAGCCCGTAATATTAAGGCACCCCTGTTATTTTTCGGTGGATCCGCTGCAGTCAGATCCGAGGGCAAAAGTATATTTTTTCGGGCAAGTTGCAAAATGTTTTTTTGTTTTACCGACTGAAATGCGTACATTCGTTCTAGCTTCAGACTACAAAAAAAACCTTATATGAAATTGATTATCACCCTGCTGCTCACTCTGCTGACTTTCTGGAACTGTCAGGCACAAGAGATCTCCGAAAGTTGGGTCAAGGAGCATTACCGCAAATTCGAGTGCATGATCCCCATGCGCGACGGCGTGAAGCTCTACACGGCGGTCTACGCTCCCGTCGACGCCGACGGCTCACACCCCATTCTGTTCACCCGCACCCCCTATGGATGCGGCTACTACGGCGCCACCTCCTACACCAGGAATCTCTGGAACAGTCACTGGGCCGAATACGTACGCCGGGGCTACATCATCGTCTACCAAGATGTCCGCGGCCGCTACATGAGCGAAGGGGTTTTCGAAGACATCCGGCCTTTCCTCCCGCAGAAACAGGGCTCGAAGATCGACGAAGCAAGCGACGTCTACGACACGGCCGAGTGGCTCATCCACAACATCCGGGGCAACAACGGCCGGATCGGCGTACTGGGCAACTCCTACTGTGGTTTTTACAGCACGATGGCTGCTCTGAGCGGCCACCCGGCCATCCGGGCGGTCAACCCGCAGGCTCCGGTCACCGACTGGTTTCTGGGCGACGACTGGCATCACAATGGAGCTTTCATGATGGGCGATGCCTTCCGCTTTTTCGCCGGATTCGGACAACCGCACAACAATCCCACGCGCAGTGCCCGCAAAAGGCCGAAGTTCCACACAACGGATGAATACACCTTCTTCCTGCGACAGGCCACGATCGCCAACCTTACGGCCCTGCTGGGCGATTCGATCCGGTTCTGGGGCGACATGATGGCTCATCCCGACTATGACGCCTGGTGGCAGGCCCGCAATCCCTCGCAACATTTACACGGCCTAAAGCCGGCCGTTCTGGTCACGGGCGGACTGTTCGACGCCGAGGATCTTTACGGAGCACTGGCCACTTACCGGGCTATCGCGCAGGGGAGTCCCGACTGTCCGCTCCACTTGGTACTGGGACCGTGGTACCATGGCGGGTGGAACAGCGGAGACGGCAGTGCGCTGGGGCCGTTGCGTTTCGGGAGCCGCACGGCAGAGTACTATGCCCGCGAAGTGGAAGTCCCATTTTTCGCCCATTACCTGGAGGGAGCATCCTCCGATCCGGACTCTGCCCAAGCAACCGCCACCTCAACGCAACAAGCATACAACCAGGACGACCCGCTGCCAGGTGCAACCATATTCTTTACTGGAGAAAACCGTTGGCGGACTTTCGACCAGTGGAAACCCCGAGAGGTCTGCCCCACGCCGCTCTACCTGGCAGCCGATGGCAGCGTGAGCTTCTCGGCCCCGACCGCACGACGTTCCACCACGAGCTACCTCTCCGATCCCGCCAAGCCTGTTCCCTATATGGAAGGGACGTTTGCCGAACGCGACCGGAATTACATGGTCGCCGACCAGCGTTTCGCAGCCCGACGGCCCGACGTAGCAACCTTCTGCAGCGCACCACTCACGGAGGAACTGACGCTGGCCGGGCCGTTAACTGCCAATCTGCACGTGGCGATCAATACGACCGATGTCGATCTGGTGGTCAAGGTAATCGATCTCTTCCCGGAGGATTTCACATACGACGAAGCCATCTACGGCCCGAGCAACGACTATCCGATGGGCGGTTATCAGATGCCCGTCCGCATGGAGGTGCTGCGCGGCAAGTATCGGGAGAGTTTCTCCGCACCGAAGCCTTTCGTGCCGGGCAAGCCGACCCGGGTGCATTTCATGCTGCCAGACGTAGCCCACACCTTTGCTCCGGGGCACCGGATCATGATCCAGGTGCAGAGCAGCTGGTTCCCGCGCATCGACCGCAATCCGCAGCAGTTCCTCGACATCTACCACTGCCGGGCAGAAGATTTTATCCCGTGCGAGATCACACTCCTCCATCAGGCCGATGCTCCTTCCCACATTCTGCTTCCCGTTCTGAAGTCCGGACAAAAGTAACCGGGACCTTGCACCCCTTGAGAAACGTCCGGGGCCGCATCCTATTAAGGTACGGCCCCGGTTTGTGAACACAGCCGACTGGTCTGCCGGCTCCCGCGTCACCTACTTCTTCGGCCACGGTTTGACATGGCAGCGCTGTGCAAACTCCTCCCACTTGGCCGCCATCTGTGCCACCCGCTCGGGATACTGTGCTGCCAGATTCTTGGTTTCGGTACGATCCGTCTTCATATCATAGAGTTCCCAGGCCGACAAGGGTATATCCCGAGACGCATTCGGCGCAGCCTTATAGACCAGTTTCCAACGGCCGCTACGAATGGCACGGTTTCCCTCATGTTCCCAATAGAGATAGCGCTCGCTGTCGGGGTCGTCAGCCGCAAAAGTCGGCATCAGGCTCCGGCCTTCACAGGGGTAGATCGTATTCCCGTTGTAGGTCTCGGGATACTCCGCACCGGACAGTTCCAGGCAGGTAGCCATGATATCCATCAACTGGCCCGGACACTCGCGTTTCTCGCCCCGAGCAACAATCCCGGCCGGCCAGTTGATGATCAGCGGCGTGGAGATTCCGCCCTCGTGCACCCAGTGCTTATATTCGCGAAAGGGCGTATTGCTCACCCACGCCCACGGTTTCCCATAAGCCACATAGGTATCCGCACCGCCCGGCATCACCTCACCCTGCCACATGGGACGGCCATCGCGGGTACGATACGGGATCAGTTGCGTCTGCAACTCATCGGGCGCCATCGGAGCCACTCGCTCACCCTCCGGCACCTTAACCTGGAAAGCCGCCTTACTGCGACTCATCGGCTCGGCACACCCGCCGTTATCCTGCAGGTAGATGATCACCGTATTGTCCAACTGGCCGTTCTCCCGAAGCTGGTTGACAATCCGGCCCACGTTCCGGTCCATCGTCGACACGATGGCGGCGTAGACCTCCATACAGCGCGCCTCGAAGGGTTTATTCTTGACCTCCTCCCATGGTTTGACCGAGGGATCCTCGCTCAGTGCCCACTCCGGACGAATGATACCCCGGCGCACCATCTCCTCATACTTACGCTGACGGATCACGTCCCAGCCCTCGTCGAACTTACCCCGGTAGCGGGCCAGCTCCTCCTCCGGCACCTGCATCGGCCAATGGGCCGCTGTGAAGGCTACGTACATGAAGAACGGTTTGTCGCCCATCTTCTCCTTATGCTGTTTCAGGAAGGCACAGGCATTATCGCCAATGGCGTTCGTATAGTAGAACTTCTCGGGACGATACTCCGGATCGTTCTCGGGCGTGATGAAATCATTGCCACGGCACAGCGAGGCCGGATCGAAGTAGCTGCCGCCACCCTGGATCGTACCATAGAAGTGTTGGAATCCCCGCTGCATGGGCCAGTTGTATTTCGGGCCCTCAACCCCTTTGTTCAGGGCGACGTGCCATTTGCCGACGGCATAGGTCTCATAGCCGGCCGGCTGGAGCGCCTCACCGAAGGTCACGCAATGGTTGTTGATCTCACCGCGGTAGCCATCCTCGCCTCGGTCGTCGGTCATGTGACCCATACCGGCCTGGTGGGGATGGAGCCCCGTCAGCAGACTCGCCCGCGAGGGACAGCTGCGAGCCGTATTGTAGAACTGCATGTATTGCAGCCCGGTCGCGGCCAGTGAATCGAGGTGAGGGGTTTCGATGATGCCGCCATAGCATCCAATGTCGGAATATCCCATATCATCGGTCAAGATAACCAGGATATTGGGTCGCTGCGATTGCGCCACCGCCACACTACAGCCACCGGCTAATAGAAGTGGAAAAAGAATCGTTTTAGAGTTCATATCATGTCGTTTAGATTGTTTAGCATAAATTCCATACAGAGAATATAGCTCCGATTCCGGCCTATTTTCTAGTAAAAGTAGCAATTTGCGACCAAACGACTGCGCACTATTGTACACAAAATCCGCAAAAATTATTTTATTCGCGATCCGTGATACTTTTTGACCATTTTTTATGTAATTTAGTCTCAAATCCTAAAAATGACACTCTCAAATATGAGCCTAAAAACGAATCTGCTTTCAGCGAATCATCGTCTAAACAGCTCTATCCCTCGCCATCTATCCATCATGGGGCTCTGCTGCGTCATGGCTCTGTGTATAACCGCCTGCGGCCCCTCTTCACCCAAAAAGAACGCTACGAAAGATTGTTATACCAACCCTATTCTCCGCGGCAATTCGAATACCTCAATCTATTTTCTGGAGGGGAAATACTACTTCGTGGAAAACGTCGGTGACCAGATCTGGTTGTTAGTTTCGGAAGACCCCACCACTTTCAGCAAAGCAGAACCACACGTGGTATGTCGCGCCCAGAAGTCATACGGGCTCGGGCACATCTGGCATCCACAGATCATCCGCATTGATCAGGTCTGGTATATTTATTTCACGGCTGATGACGGCAATACGGACAATCACCAGCTCTACGTACTGGAAAACTCCAATGCAGACCCGCTTCAGGGTGAGTTCGTGATGAAAGGGCGTATCAGCACCGATCCTGAGAACAACTGGGCAATCCATGCCCACGTGTTCGAACATCGGGGCCAATGGTACATGGCCTGGTCGGGATGGGAATCCCGGCGTGTCTTCAAGGAGACACAATGTATCTATATCGCCCGCATGAAGAACCCGTGGACTCTCGACTCGGAGCGGGTTCTGATCTCCCGTCCGGAGTATGAATGGGAGTGCCAGTGGATCAATCCCGACGGAAGCCGGGGCACCTCCTATCCGGTCTTGGTCAACGAAACCCCGTTTTACTTCTGCAACGACCAGACGGACAAAGTCTACCTCTACTACTCTGCCAGTGCAAACTGGACTCCATATCACGTAATCGGGCAACTCTCTGCCGAAAAAGAGAGCGATCTGCTCGATCCAGCCTCGTGGACCAAAAAAGAGACGCCAGCCTTTAAACAAAATCGCAAAGTACAAATTTATGGTCCGGGGCGTCCCTGGATCATTCCTTCGCCCGACAGCACGGAATACTACCTGATCTACATGGCCAAAAACCGTGAAGGAACCACCCCCGGCGACAATATCCGGAGTGTTTTCATGCAGAAGATTGAGATCGGACCGGATGGTGTGCCCGACCTGGGGATCCCGATCGCCCGGGGAGTCGAACTTCCCAAACCCTCTGGCACTCCAAATTCCAACGTCACCGCAGACCCTCAAAAACAAACCGCAGACCCCGAAAAGCAATAGAATCAAGATCAGGTTGTACAAAAAAACAATCATAGTATCTTTTTGATTGCGAGCTCGACAGATCAGGAATGAGTTTCTTCTTTTGTGAAATTTATTCCACCTTCGTGAAGATTTTCCTACCTTTGCAGAAATTTTGCAGAAAAATCCATCATGAAAGACCGTCTCGTAACACCGAGTTACTGCTTCATACTAGCCGCCAACTTCCTGCTCTATTTTGGGTTTTACCTGCTGATGCCGGTACTGCCCTTCTACCTGACGGAGTATTTCCATACGAGCAATGCCACCGTGGGTGTCATCCTCTCCTGTTATACGGTGGCTGCCCTGACCATACGTCCCTTCTCGGGTTATCTGCTGGACACATTCGCGCGCAAACCGCTCTACCTGTTTGCCTTTTTTATTTTTACGGCCATCTTCGCAGGTTATCTGCTGGCCGGGACGCTGACGCTGTTCACAATCCTGCGCGTAGTGCACGGTCTGGCGTTCGGAACGGTGACCGTATCGGGTAACACGGTCGTGATCGACATCATGCCCTCTTCACGCCGTGGCGAAGGATTGGGCTATTACGGTCTGTCAAACAACATCGCCATGTCGGTAGGCCCGATGGTGGGACTGTTCCTGCACGACTTCTATTCCTTCCAGGTGATCTTCACTTGGGCGCTGATCTCCTGCTCGCTGGGACTAATCATGGCCACACTGGTCAAGACACCGGTCAAACAGCCCATCAAGCGGGAACCGATCTCTCTCGACCGTTTCATTCTGCTCAAGGGACTTCCGGCCGGGCTCGACCTGTTGCTGCTTTCGATCCCGTACGGCATGACCACGACCTATGTGGCAATGTATGCCCGACAGATCGGCGTCACGCAGGGCTCCGGGGTCTTTTTCACGCTGATGGCCGTCGGAATGGCCATCTCGCGGATCTTCTCCGGCCGGCAGGTCGACAAGGGCCGCATCACACAGGTTATCTCCTACGGGATGTACCTGGTATGCCTGTGCTTCTTCACGCTGACAGCCTGCCGTTCGCTCATGCACTGGGACGCACACCTGAGTATCTACATCTTTTTCAGCGTAGCACTCTTTCTGGGCGTAGGATTCGGGACGATGTTCCCGGCATTCAATACGCTGTTCGTCAACCTGGCCCCCAACAACCAACGCGGAACCGCCACCTCGACCTACCTCACCTCGTGGGACGTGGGGATCGGATGCGGACTGCTGCTGGGCGGTTATATCGGCCAGGTCAGCTCGTTCGACAAGGCCTATCTGTTCGGAGCCTGCCTGACTATAGTCTCGATCATCTATTTCCAGTTGCGGGTAGCACCGCATTTCCATCGCAACAAGCTGCGGTAGCCCAAGGAGGTCATATCTACTACAAAAAAAGACCCTTACGGCATATCGTCATAAACCGCAACGGAAACCACGACGTTTTTTTCGAATAGTTTTTTTTGGCCGGTCCGAAAAAAACACTACCTTTGCAACGACTTTAAATAGCGGTGATGCCCGTGCCTCCCGGTACGGTGTCATGAAAAGGGAATCCGGTGAGCGACCGCCTGCTCGATTGCAATTCCGGAGCTGTACCCGCAGCTGTAAGCCCCGATTTAAAGCATTTGACTCTCTTTATTGTCACTGTCGCAAGACGGGAAGGCTGTCAAATGTGGGGTAAGCCAGAAAACCTGCCGCCATTTATATTCAGTTTAGCTTCGGGGAAAAAGCAAAAACGAATGGGAAATCGCTGCATGACGTCTGCACAAGCTCCTGATTCCGATTTACTTTTCCTTTTTATTAATTTTAATTTTTTAATAAAAATGAAAAAGATTTTTCTGTTGATGCTGCTTTTTGCCAGCATCGTATCCTGCGAAAAAGATGACAACGGTGGACAAACGCCACCCGTAGACCCGACCGATCCCGTCGAACTGATCGTCCTGAATGAAGGCAAAATAGGCTCCGGCATGGGTACTATCTCGACACTGACCCAAAGCGGCAAAATGACCTACGACATTTTCAAAGATGTAAACAACCGTCCAATGGGAGACGTAGCACAATGTGTCGCTTATATCAACGGTAACTACTATGTCACATTGAACAATTCCCATAAGGTGGAGGTTGTCGACCCAATATCATTCGCTTCGGTAGCCACGATTGATTTTGGCGACGAGGATGTCAACCCGCGGTTTATCGTCCGCATCAGCGACACGGAGGCCATCGTCTCGGCCATGCGCCCCTTCCTGTACCGCATCAACACACAGACCTTCAAAGTAGTAGAGACCATCGACATCAAGAGCGTTACAGGCAACATCAACTGGGGTATCGAAAAAATGGCCGTCGTGGACGGCAAATTGTTCGGAGCCACGCTCAACAGAAAAGGTGTCGCCGTATTCGACCTGAACAACATCTCGGCTGAAAACTGCCGCCTGATTGCCGACGTACAACCCGGTGAGAACTCCAAAACCTGCAAAATGCTCGTCGACAAGAACGGCAAACTCTGGGTTGCCACTCACCAGGCCGGTAAAATGTTCACTCTTAACTGTATCGACCCCGCAACCGAGACCTTGATCAAGAAAGTGGAATATCCGGTTATCGCCTCGACCGACACGGAAAACTACGTGGTAGGGGCCATCGTTGGCTCGGAGTATTATCCCCGTACGGACATGGACCGCAACAAGGACAAGATCTATTTCACGATGCGGGCCCTGACCGACGTGGATCGTGGAAGCGACGTACTGGCCATTTACAGCTACAACATCGACACGGAGGAAACCACCATCTTCCGGAGTTGCATCGGCGTGGGAATGATGTACGGCATGGGGGTCTCGCCCGACGGCAAGATCGGATATATCTGCGACTGCCTGGACTACTCCGCTCAGCGTGGATACCTACGGGGGTTCAAAGAAGATGAATCGGTGGTAAGTTACCGCGTGGGAATCTATCCCCGCATGATCTATTTCACGGAATACAACGAATAGACCCGGTTATCCCTGGGACAGCAAAGAGGGCCGGCGTCGACACATCCGCGCCCTCTTTTGCCTTAAACCGCCAAGTATGATCTCAAAATCGTTCTATTATCTGCCGCTCTGCCTGTTGTCCGTCGTTCAAACATGGGCTCAAGCACCCGACACAGAAGCCGACCAACCCCATATCGACATCGAGTCGGTTGAGGTGAAGGGTGAGCGGATCAAACGGGTCGACCATCCGTCGATCGGCGCCCGGGTGTCGACAATGAGTGCGGATGCGCTACAACTAAACCGAGCCAAGTCGTTGAGCGAACTGCTGAGCGGCAGTTCGGTCGTCTACATGAAGAGCATGGGGCGCGGAGCTTATACCACTGCCTCATTCCGAGGAACCGGTTCGCGCCACACGCAGGTCAGTTGGAACGGCATTGCGATCAATCCAGTCATGGGCAGTTCGTTCGACTTCTCGACCGTACCGGTGGTCTTCACCGACAACGTCAACCTGACCCACGGCGGCAGTCAGCAGAAAAACGGAACCGGTGCCTTGGGCGGAAATGTCAACCTGATCAACACGCCCGACTGGCAGGACTCAACCCTCTTACATGCCTTTGCAGAGGTAGGTGCCTACGATACCTACACCGGTTCGGCCATCATCCGTACCGTCCGGGA
>CALYBN010000129.1 GCA_944414825.1 uncultured Rikenellaceae bacterium | reverse complement strand
GCTGGTGTGGGGCAGTCGATCTACCTCACGCTGCTGGCGTGGTGGAAGTGGGTGAAACGGAAATTGTTTGGATTGCGTTAGAATTGCAGCCAGCCTAGTTTGCTCAGGAACAGCATCGCAATTGCGATCGGAATGGCGTAGCGGATCATGAAATAGACCGGTCGGCTCAGGCGGTGCCCAAAGCGGCCGTTGGAGGTTAATTCCCGCAGGAACAGGTCGCGACGCATGACCCATCCGGCGAAGATCACGATCAGCAGTCCCCCGAGCGGCATCATGTAGGTGGAGGAGACGTTGTCGAACAGGTCAAAGAGGTTCTGTCCGGCTACCGTCAGGGACGATCCCGGCATTTGCGAAAGAGCGCACAACGTGGCGGTCCCCATGACGCAAAGGGTGATAATCAGCGTGGCGATGCGTCGCCGCAAGCGGAATTCTTCCGAAACGTAGGCCACGGCGACCTCCATGAGGGATACGGAGGAGGTGATGGCTGCGGCGAACAACAGCAGGAAGAACAGAATGGCGAAGATCTGCCCGCCGGGCATCTGGGCAAAGATGTTGGGCAGGGTCAGGAACACCAGCTCCGGACCCGACGTGGGGCTGATCCCGTAGGAGAAGACTGCCGGGAAGATGGCCAGGCCGGAGAGAATAGCCACCGTCACATCGGAGATGGCTACCGTGCCTCCGATGCGGAACATGTTATCATCTTTTTTGATGTAGGAACCATAAGTGATCATGGCGCCCATCCCTACGCTCAGCGAGAAGAACGACTGACCCAGTGCCTGCATGATCATGGCGGGGGTCACCTTGCTGAAGTCGGGTCGCAGCAGGAAGGTGGCTCCTTCGCGGAATCCGCTCAGGAAGAATGAGTTGATGCACATGATGACCAGGATGACCAGCATCATCGGCATGGCTGTCTTATTGAACCGTTCGATGCCCTTTTCGATACCGAACGATACCACGATACCGTTCAGTGCGACGAATGCGATGACCCATCCGATGGGTCCCCAACCACTGGCTACGAAGTCATCGAAATGAGCCTTGATGCCGGCCGGATCCAGCTGCATGAAGGTTCCCGCGATCGATTCCCGCAGGAATTCCAGCGCCCAACCTGCAATGACGCTGTAAAATGACAGGATGACGAACGAAGTGGCGATCCCGAGATACCCCACTCCCTGCCAGGATTTTACCGGTGAAAGCCGTCGGAACGAACGCATGGCGTTGCTCTTGGCGGCACGGCCGATCGAGAACTCGGAGAACATCAGTGGAACGGAGATCAGAAAATTGATCGCCAGGTAGATCAGGATGAAAGCTGCACCGCCGTTTTCCCCTGCCACATAGGGGAAACGCCAGATGTTCCCCAAGCCGATGACCGACCCACCGACCACCATGATTGTGCCAAGACTGCTGCCGAATGTACCGCGTTTTCTCATGTGGGATTTTGAATGAATGAAGCAAAATTAGGTTTTTTGCCTTAACTTTGTCTGAAATTTTTTTACCATGTTGTTCGATCCGCAAATCTGTGAGCTGAAAGACGAAAAATTCGCTCCATTTATAAGCGTAAACGAGATAGAAACGATACTTTGTAAGTCGCAGAATCCCTCTCCGGAGCAAATTCGGAGTGTGATCGAGGTGGCTCTTTCGCGTCGCAGGCTCTCGATGGAGCAAACGGCCCTGCTGCTTAATGCTCGTGACGAGGAGACGCGTGCCCTGATTTTCGATGCCGCGCGTCGGCTCAAACGCGAAATTTATGGCGAGCGTATCGTCCTGTTCGCCCCGCTCTATATCGGGAACCGGTGTATCAATAACTGTGCCTACTGCGGCTTCCGGGCTTCGAATACCGATGCCATCCGCCGCACGCTCACCGATGACGAGATCGTACACGAGGTGCAGGCCATGGAAGCCGTGGGGCAGAAACGTTCGATCCTGGTCTATGGAGAGCATCCGGCCTATGACGCCGAGTATATCGCCCATACGGTGCGGCTGGTCTACGGCACGCGGCACGATGCAGACCGCATCAACCGGGTCAACATCAATGCTGCGCCGTTCGATGTGGAGGGTTTCCGCACGGTGAAGGAGGCCGGCATCGGGACCTATCAGATTTTTCAGGAGACCTACCATCCGGAGGTCTACAAACGTTTCCACCCCTCGGGGCGCAAGGCCGACTATGGCTGGCGTCTGACGGCGATGGACCGGGCCATGGAGGCCGGCATCGACGACGTAGGACTGGGCGTACTGCTCGGCTTGGGAGACTGGCGGTTCGAGGTATTGGCACTCGTGCGGCATACGAACCACCTGGAGGCCTGCTTCGGCGTGGGGCCGCATACGATTTCATTTCCCCGCATCCAGCGGGCTTCGAATCTGGATCGTGCGCCGTTGAAACTGGTCTCGGACGAGGATTTCATGCTGTTGGTGGCCGTGTTGCGATTGGCCGTACCTTATACGGGGTTGATCCTGACGGCTCGCGAACCACGTGCGTTGCGTGATCGACTGATCGAGTTCGGCGTGTCGCAGATCGACGCCGGAACGCAACTGGAGATCGGCGGGTATGCCGAGCGGCGCGGTGCGCAGGATCTCGACAAGGAGCAGTTCGAGTTGATGGATACCCGTTCGCTGGCGCAGGTGGTGGACGAGTTGGCCGAGCGGGGGCAGATCCCCTCGTTCTGCACGGCCTGCTATCGGAAAGGCCGCACGGGGGAGCACTTCATGGAGTTCTCCACGAAGGGGTTCATCAAGCGCTTCTGCACGCCCAATGCCCTGTTGACCTTTGCCGAGTATCTCGAGGATTATGCTTCGGAGGAGTCCCGGGCCAAGGGGTATGCGCTGATCGAGCGCAAGGTGGCCGAGTTGGACGATCCGGCGATCCGGAGTACGGTGCTCGACTATCTGACGCGGATCCGGGCCGGTGAGCGCGATCTGTTGCTGTAATGGGGGGGGATGGAGGTGAAATTTTGTCGCACCCGGAGGTGAAAACCGAATGAAAAGTTTATCTTTGTTTGAAATCTATCGAATTCAAAATCGGGAAGTATGACGATCGAGGAAATACAGGAACTGGTGGGGACGTGGAATGCCAAGAACGGGATTCGACAGGGGGAATTGACCGGTATGGCTGTCCTGACGGAAAAGGTGGGAGAATTGGCCCGCGCCATGGCACAGCGGCATGGCGAGTCGTCGTCTGTGGCCGGACCTCATGTTGCTCTGCCGGATGAGTTGGGCGAGGTGCTGTGGGCGCTGTTGTCGCTGGCAGCCCAGACGAATACCGATCTGAACGAGGCCTTGATCGCCACGCTGGAGAAGAAAAACAGCGGGAGATAGCACATTCTCCGTTATTTTTATTATCTTCGTCCCGGATTCTAACCAATTTGACAACTCTATATGGATGATCTTCCGGCGGAAAATACGTGCAGTGTCGTCCTTCGGCACGAGGCCGTCAGGTGGCAGTCGCAAGCATGCGCAGGAGACGTGTGCCGGGAGGTCGTTGTCTGCTCTGAGCCATCGGAACACTGTATCGGATGAGGCTGCCCCCGGGAGGAGCGGAGCATCTGCGTGGGTTGTCGATTCTTTATTTGAACTCCAAAGACATAAAGCATTGTTGCACTTCTGGGAGAAGGGCCTGAAGGTGGCTCCCAGGGTGAATCCCGGTTGAGCTCTCTCCTTCCGCTAAGGGACGCGGAAGGGCATGAAACGGAACGAACAAACGGATTATTCATGCGCAAAAGAGAGAGTCGATGATTACCATTTACCTGAAACAATACAATAAGATCGTCCGTAATGCCGACGTCAAGCTGTTCGACGAATTGGGCTACGATGATATTCTCTGGATTGACCTGCTTTCGCCCACGATCAAGGAGCAGAAAGCCGTGGAGAATTTCATGGAGATCAGCCTGCAGACCCGGCAGCAGATCGAAGAGATTGAGAGTACTTCGAAATACTCGGAGACGGAAAATGCCATCATCTCCAACTCCAACTTCTTTGTTCCCACGGCCGAGGGTTTCACCGTCGAACCGGTGTCGTTCATCATCTCCGAGGGGGTGCTTATCTCGGTACGCAATGCGGAGTTCCGTACGCTGAACGAGGCGGCCAAGAAACTGCAGATGAGCTATCGTAATTATCCTACGGGTTACCACCTGTTGATCTCGATCCTTGAGGTGCGGATCGACTTCGATGCCGACCTGGTGGAGGCTCTGGCCAAACAGATCGCTGCCTTGAGTAAGGATATCAGCTTGAACGAGAATGTGGACAAGGAGGTGATCAAACGGATCAATACGCTGCAGGAGAATACGATGTTGGTGCGGGAAAATATTTTCGACCGGCAGCGTGTGTTGTCGGGCATCCTGCGCAGTGAACGTTTCCCGAACGACATCTATCCCAAGTTGACCTTGATGATCAAAGACGTCAACTCGCTGATTAACCATGCCGATTTCAGTTTCGAACGTCTGGACTATTTGCAGGATACGGCCCTGGGTCTGATCAACATCGAGCAGAACAACGTGACCAAGATCTTTACGATCGCAGCCCTGTTCTTCATGCCGCCCACGACCATTGCCAGTATCTATGGTATGAATTTCGAATTTATCCCCGGTTCCCACCAAAAGCTGGGATTCTTCCTAGCGCTGATACTCATGATCGTGGTGTCGTTGCTGACCTATGCCTATTTCAAGTGGAAAAAGTGGTTGTAGAGATGTGGCGGCGGTTATTCCCGGTGTTTGGAGTCGATCCAGATGGTAACCGGGCCGTCGTTGAGTAGCTCGACCTGCATATTGGCGCCGAAGACTCCTGTCGCTACGGGTTGTCCCAGCGTTGCGGAGAGTTCAGCTGTGAACCGTTCGTAGAGTGGTACGGCTGTTGCTTCGCCCGCAGCCCGGATGTAGGAGGGACGGTTTCCTTTCTTGGTCGAGGCCATCAGTGTAAACTGACTCACCACCAGCACCTGGCCTCCGGCCTGCGTGACGTCGAGATTCATCACCCCTTGGGCGTCGTCGAAGATACGCAGCTGTGCCACCTTTTTCACCAG
>CALYBN010000128.1 GCA_944414825.1 uncultured Rikenellaceae bacterium | reverse complement strand
CAACATATCGACATCCTTGCGCGGATTGTTGCGGATCTCCTCGCGGATACGGTCAAAGACGATCACGTTGTCGTTGAGCGCATAACCAATCACCGTCAGGATAGCGGCCACAAAGGTCTGGTCGATCTGCATCGAGAAGGGCAATACCCCGTGCAGGAGTGCAAATGCCCCGCAAACGACGATGACATTGTGGATCGAAGCGGCCACACATCCGGCCGAATACTGCCACTTGCGGAAACGGAACAGAATGTAGAGGAAGATACCGGCCAGGGAGAATACCAAAGCCCATACGGTGGAGGTCTTGATATCGTCGGCCATCGTCGGACCTACCACATTGGCCTCCATGATACCCAGTCCGCTACCACTGGTAAACTCTTCGTAGGTAAAGCCCTCGGGGAAGAATTTCTTCAAGCCTTCGTACATCGTACGGTCGACCATGTCGTCCACATCGTGCCCCGTCTTCTGGCTCATGAACTTGGTGGAGATCTTCACCTGACGGTCGGTACCGAACGTCTTCACCTCCGGCAATTCGTGCTGACCATCCTCGACCAGTACTTCCTGCAGGCTCTTGGCTACCTCGGCCGTTACCACCGGCTGGTCGAAACGAACGGTATAGGTGCGTCCTCCTACAAAGTCGATGCTCTTGTCAAACCCACGAATACCCATAGCCAGGAAAGACACCACGATCAGGACGAGAGACACGCCATAGAACAGGTTCTTCTTCTGGATGAACTGGAAGTTCGTGTTGGCAAAGAAGTTCTTGGACAGCGAAGTGTATACGCGCAAAGGACGTCCGCGCTTCACGTCACGGTCGATGAGCATGCGCGAGATAAAGATCGAAGTGATCACCGAAGTGATGATACCGATCATCATCGTGGTGGCAAATCCCTGGATGGGCCCCTTACCGAAGATGAACAGGATAAGGCTGGTGAGGAACGTGGTGGACTGCGAGTCGATGATCGAAGGCAAAGCATGCTTGTAACCATCGGCTACGGCCTGTTTGCCGGTCTTTCCGGCGCGGAGTTCCTCCTTGATACGTTCGTTGATGATTACGTTGGCATCCACCGCCATACCGATAGTCAGGATGATACCGGCAAATCCCGGCAGGGTCAGCGTAGCACCCAGCGAAGCCAATATACCGAAGATGAACAGGATATTGACAAACAGAGCGATGTCGGCGTAGAAACCCGAACGGTTGTAGAAGAAGATCATCCAAGCCAGCACCGCGATAAAGGCGATGATGAACGAAATCATGCTCGATTCGATCGCTTCACGACCCAACGAAGGTCCGACTACCTCCGACTGAATGATGTGCGTAGGAGCAGGCAGACGGCCGGCCTTAAGGATGTTGGCCAAATCCTGTGCTTCCTTGACGTCAAACTGACCGGTGATCTCGGAACGTCCGCCGGGGATAGCACCCTGCACGGTAGGAGCGGAATAAACCGTTCCGTCAAGCACGATGGCAATAGCCTTGCCGATGTTGTCGCCCGTAAGTTTGGCCCAACGGTCGGCACCGGTAGCATCCATGACCATGTTGACACACGGCCGGCTACGCTGGTCATAGCCCTGGGACGCATCGCTGATCACGTCACCGGAAAGGATGGGCTCGCCCTTGGAATTGGAACGGATGGCATAGAGTTCCATCACCGTCTTGTCCTGTACCGGAGGCTTGTTGCCCCACATGAACTGAACATGCTGCATTCCATGACGGATGAGCAGGTCCGGAGCCGAAGCGAGATATTTGTTGACTACCGTCGTATCCTTGATGGGAACATAAGCGATGATGGCTACTCCCTGCTGAACCGGATAGAGCACATCGAAGAGAGGATTTTCCCCACGGCGCACAGAATCTCCGCTGGCCTGGGCAATGGCCTGATCGGCCTGCTCGAGCAGTTTCTCTGCGGCAGCCTTCAGCGAATCGGAATTCCCTTTGGTGATCTTGTTTCCTTCGGAAGACTCGGCCAACAAGTCCTCTGCCGAGTTTTCCCCAGCTACCTGTTTTGCCGGAGCTTCTTCCTGTTGAACCTTGGCGTTGAGATCATTGATTTCTTTCAGGCGGGCATTGAGATCGATCAAAAACGGAGCGACCTCCTCCGGAGTATAAACCGTCCAGAATTCCAGTGCGGCCGACGACTGAAGGAGCTTGCGCACACGCTCGGCATCGGACACACCGGCCAATTCCACCGAAATCTGGTCGGTGCCGGGCAAACGCTGGATCGTGGGCGACGATACGCCGAACTTGTCGATACGGGTGCGAAGAATCTTATAGGCACGATCGACCGCTCCTTCCACTTCCTTGCGAACGATTTCCTTTACCTGGTCATCGGTCAATTTTGCTCCGCCGGTAGCCGAAGCCAGACTACCGAAGATCTGCGGAGAAGAAAGCGTTACACCGCTGCCATCGGCTTTGGCGATCTCGTCGAACTTGCGGAAAAATACGGTAACGAAATCTTCCTTGCCTCCGCTTTGTTCGCGGGCAGCGATCAAGGCTTTGTTAAAGGTCGGATCGGTCGTATTGTTGGCCAGGCCTTTGACGACATCCTCGACCGAGACTTCCAGGATGACGCTTACGCCGCCCTGCAAGTCGAGCCCCAACTTGAGCTCGTTATTCTTGATCTCCGAATAAGTGTACTGGATAGGACGCCACGAACCGATTCCGAGATTGATCACCGGATCACTCGCCGTCGAATCGAAATAGTACTGCCGCATCTTCTTCACGGCAGAGTCCCGAGCCGAAGTGGTGGGATAATCCACCTTGTCCGCCTGTGCGACGGCATACTCATCGGCGATCCGATCGACACTTTTGGCCTTCCATGTAAAAAACAACTGGTACACGCATACGATCCCCAAAATAATGAGGAACAAGCGAATGGGGCCTTTGTTTTGCATTATCTTTGGTTTTGTTTATGATATTTGTTTGTTTTCGAGGGGCAAATATAATGAAAGGCGAGCGCAGCGGCAAGGCGAAAACAAAGTTTTCACATCAAACGGAGCCTCCGACGCTCCTCATAGCATCGTGCCTGCCACGCTGGTTCCCTTTTTCTTGCGCGGCAAACGCGGGAGGCATCAGCCTTTCACGTAAAGGTCGATCAGCGACTCCAACGGAGGATTGTTTTCCAGGAGTTTCTTTCGGTCTTTCACCTTTACCTTGATCGACAGGTATTTATCCATATTGTCTTCGAACGGCTTCCAGTCCTCGCTCTCCTTGGGTATCTTCAGATATTCCCCGCAGGCATGCTGCACCACCAGGTACGTTTGCCGGTGCTGACGGTTGTCGTATCCCCACTGCAGGTGGATGTAATACGCCACCCGAACGACATCCTCCCAGTAGTAAAGTTCTTCGGAGAGTGTCTGTGGGACTACCCGCGTAAAATAATCGTCGTTGAATTTGAGCATGACAAACTTCCGGCCGCAAATGCCGAATTTAGAAACCTTTCTTCTTCAACAAGGCAGGGAGCAGACGGAAGAAAGCCTCGCGCTTGTACAACTTCTCGGCTTCTTCGGCCGGATAACCGAAGTACGTCTTCCCACCTTCGAGGGACTTCGAAACACCGGACTGCGCCAGGATAACGGCACCCGATCCGATGGTAACCCCCGAAGTCATTCCGACCTGTCCCCAGATCGTCACCTTGTCTTCGATGATGTTGCATCCGGCGATACCGCATTGGGCTGCTATCAAGCATTCCTTACCGATGACCGTATCGTGGCCGATGTGCACATGATTGTCTATCTTGGTACCTGCACCGATGGTCGTAGGAGCGGATACTCCCCGGTCAATGGTACAGAGCGCTCCGACTTCCACATCGTCCTGGATCACCACATTCCCGCTGGAGAGCAGGCGGTCGTATCCTTCGGGACGGTGTTTGTAGTAAAACGCATCGCCACCGATAACGGAACCCGGATTGATAATGACCCGATCGCCGATACGCGTACCATCGCAAATGATCACACCTGCGTGCAGCACACAGTCCCGACCGATCTCCACATCGTTCCCGATGAACACTCCGGGCTGGATGTGCGTCCCCTGCCCGATCTTGGCATCGGGTGCGACCATAGCCGTAGCCGGAACGAAAGGACAGAATGTACGGGTTATCTTGTTGAAATCACGGAACGGATCGTCGGTAATGATCAAGGCCTTGCCCTCGGGGCATTCCACATCTTTGTCGATCAGCACCACCGAAGCGGCACTGCGCAAAGCCCTGTCATAATACTTGGGATGGTCGACAAAAACTATATCGCCGTGGGTAACACTATGTATTTCATTTATCCCCGTCACCGGAAAATCCCCCGGGCCTACATATTTTTCAGCCCCTATCATCGCTGCAATTTCCGAGAGTGTTTTCGGAGTGGAAAATTTCATCTTATCGTACGGATGTTACATGTTATAGCACCTGCAAAGTTAAGCAAAAATGAAAAGATTTTATCGGCCCCACCCTAATTTTTAAGTCCTCCGGCCTCTCCTGGCGTCAGAAACACCTCTCATTCCATAAAAGTCATACGGGCGGGGTATCCCCCGCCCGTATGACTTCCTCAAAAAAAACGCTCAAATGCTTCGCTACTACGACAATTGCGTTTTGTCGTTTTCCTCGTGCTGCATATGGGTCTTGTCGAAAAGCGCGGCAAAACCCGAAAGAGCATAGAGTACACGCTTGACTTCGAACATCATACCGAAATAAAGGTTGGTATTGCGGCGGGAGAACTCCTTGTTTTCCCCGATCCGGTCGGCTTCCTTGGCCATGATGCGGTCGATGTCGTCACTGAGGGAAAGGATTATCTCCCGCAGAGCAATCACCTGGCTGTAATCGTTCTCGCGGATCGCATCGGTCATCTCGCCGAAGAGGGTATCCAACCGTTTCCCGATGGTTACCAAAGTCTCCTTGCGGTACTGGATCAACGGCTTGTGGTTGTTGTCCAGATGCTCGAAGGCCGAAGAAGCGATCACCGACACCGATTCGGTGAGTGCCACCAGGTACGAGAGACTCTTGACGAAATACGCCGCATGAGGGCCGTTGATGTCCTCCGAGGAACGGATCATGTAGAATGTCGAAAAACGCAGTTTCTTGACGTTTTCTTCCAAGCGGGACGACGCTTTCTGCGCATTGGAAAGCACCGAACGGCTGTGCATGTACAAGCCCTTGATCACCTGATCGGTCAGACGCATCGAATCGATCATCACGTCGGAGAGTTTCATGTCGAAGGCCCGCTCGGCAGCTGCTGCACTGGGATACTCCACCTGCATGTCCATCGAAACCTCCGGAGCAGTCTTGCGGGCCAGTTTCTTGAACAGTTTCACGGCGACGACCGTCATGCCCGCCACGATGATGATGGGTATGATGGCCTTGACACCGATCACCTTGAGCAGCAGCGCCAACGAGGCCGCCGAAAGGAAAGC
>CALYBN010000127.1 GCA_944414825.1 uncultured Rikenellaceae bacterium | reverse complement strand
TTTCCGGGAGATCCCCTTTGCCGAGGCCATTCCGGATTGGGACTACGAGGGTACGAGCAATCCGGAGGAGATGGTGCTCATTACGCAGAACTACAAGGAGATGCAGCAGATCATGAGTAACTATGTCGGCATCGTGCGCAGCAACCTGCGCCTGGAGCGCGCCATGCGCCGCCTGGAGATCATTTTCCAAGAAACCGAGGAACTGTACCTCAAGTCGACGCTGAGCCAGAATCTCTGCGAATTGCGTAACATGATCGCCGTGGGTTATCTCATCATCAAACAGGCGCAGCAACTCAAACAGAGCGTCGGCCTGCACTATTCATTGGACTATCCGTTGACAAAAATCGAGGAATAATAATATGGATTTACGAAGCGAGATCGATCGCCGGCGCACGTTCGCCATCATCAGCCACCCGGATGCCGGAAAGACGACGCTCACGGAGAAACTTCTGCTGTTCGGTGGCGCGATCCACGTGGCAGGAGCCGTGAAAAGCAACAAGATCAAGAAAGGCGCTACGTCGGATTTCATGGAGATCGAACGCCAGCGCGGGATCTCCGTAGCGACCTCCGTGATGGGGTTTGAATACAATGGACAGAAGATCAATATTCTGGATACGCCGGGCCACGAAGACTTCGCGGAAGATACCTATCGTACGCTGACGGCGGTCGATAGCGTGATCATCGTCATCGACAGCGCCAAGGGTGTCGAGACGCAGACCCGTAAGTTGATGGAGGTATGCCGCATGCGGAAAACCCCCGTCATGGTTTTCTTCAATAAACTCGACCGCCCGGCCCGGGACCCGTTTGACCTGATGGACGAGGTGGAGCGAGAACTGAAGATCCGGGTGCGGCCACTGGCTTTTCCGATCAGCGACGGCCCGACGTTCAAGGGGGTCTACAATCTGTATGAGGACCGCCTGTCGCTCTTCTTCTCGGAGAGCCGCCAGACGGCCGAAGGAGAAGTGGTCGATATTACGCTGGATGATCCCCGGCTTGACCAATATATTGCCCCCTTTACCGATAAGTTGAAGGAGAATCTCGAACTGGTTGAAGGGGTCTACGATCCGTTTGACCGGGAGGCGTACTTGCGTGGTGAGCTGGCTCCGGTCTTCTTCGGTAGCGCCATCAACAATTTCGGGGTGCAGGAACTACTCGAATGTTTCGTGCGGATCGCGCCTTCGCCGCGGCCTTCGATGACCGAGCAGCGTCCGATCGACCCGTATGAGCCCAAGATGACAGGCTTTGTCTTTAAGATCCATGCCAACATGGACCCGAATCATCGTGACCGCATTGCGTTTCTGAAGATCTGTTCGGGAGTGTTTGAGCGCAACAAGAACTACCTGCATGTGCGCAGCGGCAAGCAGATGAAGTTTTCGGCTCCGACAGCCTTCATGGCCGAAAAGAAATCGGTGATCGACTTTGCCTATCCGGGCGATATCGTGGGTCTGCATGATACGGGTAACTTCAAGATTGGCGACACATTTACCGAGGGCGAACAGTTGAAGTTTACGGGTATTCCCTCCTTCTCGCCGGAGTTGTTTCGCTATATAGAGAATGCCGATCCGCAGAAGTTCAAACAATTGGCCAAGGGAATCGACCAACTGATGGATGAAGGAGTGGCGCAGTTGTTCGTCAACCGGATGAACGGCCGCAAGATCATCGGAACGGTGGGCGCTCTGCAGTTTGAGGTGATCCAGTACCGCCTGGAACATGAGTATGGGGCCAAGTGCCGCTACGAACCGATCCAGATCTATAAGGCTTGCTGGATCGAGAGTGACAATCGCGAGCAGATGGCCGATTTCATGAAACGGAAATACAACAACATGGCCCTCGATAAGCATGGGCGAGATGTGTTCCTGGCCGATACGAGTTATGCCTTGTCGCTGGCGCAGGAGAAGTTCCCGGACATCCGTTTCCATTTCACGTCGGAATTCTAGGGACGACTGATGTTTTTGTGTTAGCCGTTGAATTTGGGGCTGGAATCATGAGCCCAGAAGTAAGTGCGGGAAGGTTGGTTTTCTATCATCCCCGGGTTTGGCTCGGGGTGTGCAGACAGAGCACATGGAGACTCCTTTTCTTCCTTTTGCAAAAAGAAAACCGCCTGCGGAAACTCCGTAGGCGGTTTTAGTTCTTAAGATCGATTCTTTTTTATAGATACATCGTCAGCAGTTTGTCCATTTCCTGTTGCATTTCGAATGCTTTGCGGCCGGCTGCTTCAGCGAAGTCGTCGCCCGAGCTGGCATAGATGATCCCGCGCGAGGAGTTGACCAAGAGGCCGCACTGACGGTTCATGCCGTAGGCTGCTACGTCCTGCAGACTGCCACCCTGGGCTCCGACACCGGGTACGAGCAGGAAATGCTCCGGTATTAGCTTGCGTATATCGTTTAACATGAATGCTTTCGTGGCTCCTACGACATACATCGTATTGTCCCGGCTACCCCAACGGCTCGATGTCTCGATCACCTGTTCGTAGAGGCGTTTGCCGCTCTCGAGACGTTGCATTTCGAAATCGTCCGAACTGGGATTCGACGTGAGAGCCAGGATCACGGCCCACTTCCCGTCATATTGGTAGAAGGGCTCGACCGTATCGCGACCCATGTAGGGCGAGAGCGTCACGGCATCCACCAGATTGCTCTCGAAAAAGGCGCGGGCATACATCTTCGAGGTATTGCCGATATCGCCACGTTTGGCGTCGGCAATGATGAAGATCTCGGGATAATGTTCCCGGATGTAACGGCAACTCTTCTCGAAACTTTCCCAGCCTTTCGGCCCGTTCTCCTCGTAGAAAGCCAGGTTGGGTTTGTAGCAGACAGCATAATCGGCCGTGGCGTCGATGATGGCGCGGTTGAATTCAAATTGCGGATCCTCTGTGCCGGAGAGGCAGGCAGGGGTTTTCCGCAGATCGGTGTCCAGTCCCACGCAGAGGAAACTGCGCTTGCGTTGGATCTGTGCGAAAAGTTCGGCAGCTTTCATTGTCTTTCTGTGTTAAATTTCGCTCTCCTTGAGGCGTTCGGCATTTTCGGCCACGATCAGATGGTCGATGCAGTCCTGAATGTCGCCGTCCATGAAGGCTGCGAGGTTGTAGATCGTGTAGTTGATGCGGTGGTCCGTGATACGCCCCTGCGGATAGTTGTAGGTGCGGATCTTGGCGCTGCGGTCGCCCGTGGAGACCATCGTTTTGCGCTTGCTGGCGATCTCGTCCAGATACTTCGAGTATTCCAGGTTGAAGATACGGGTCCGCAACTCCTCCAATGCCTTGTCGAAGTTCTTGAGTTGCGACTTCTGGTCCTGACATTGGACGACGATTCCGGTCGGGATGTGTGTCAGTCGGATTGCTGAATAGGTTGTGTTGACCGACTGACCACCCGGGCCTGACGAGCAGAACGTATCCTTGCGGATGTCGTTCATGTTGAGGTCGATGTCGAACTCTTCGGCTTCGGGCAGAACGGCCACCGATGCGGCTGAGGTGTGGACCCTGCCCTGCGTTTCGGTTTGCGGCACACGTTGCACGCGGTGTACGCCGCTTTCGTATTTGAGCGTACCGTAGACATTGTCGCCGGTCACCTTCAGCACGATCTCCTTGAAACCGCCCGCAGCCCCTTCGCTCATGCTGTTTACCTCGTACTTCCAGCCCTTCCGCTCGATGTATTTCGTGTACATGCGGAACAAGTCCCCGGCGAAGATCGCTGCTTCGTCACCTCCCGTACCGCCTCGGATTTCGAGGATGGCATTCTTTTCATCCTGCGGGTCCTTCGGGATGAGCAGCAACTTGATTTGCTCCTCCATCTCAACCAGGGCCGGTTCCAGATGCGTGATCTCCTCACGGGCCATTTCGCGCATCTCCTCGTCTTTCTCATTGGCCAGAACATCCTTAGCTTCCTGGAGGTTGGCCAGTGCCGTGCGGTATTTCTCGCTGGTTTCGACAATGGGTTCCAGTTCTTTGTATTCCTTGTTCAGAGCCACGAATTTCTTGACGTCGGCGATCACTTCGGGGTCGGTCATCTGCTGACCGATCTCTTCGTATTTGAGTTTCAGACCGTCCAGTCGGGTGAGTATACTATTTTCTGCCATAGAAGTAGAGTTTTCGCTTGCAAAGATACGAAAAAGTCGCAAGGCGGCAAGCGAAAAAACAACGAGGCGAAACCTCAAATGGTCACGCCTCGTTTAGTTTCTTATGTAAGGAAACGCTTATTCAGCTTTTGCAGAATCTGCGGGAATCACGTCGACCAGTTCCACTTCGAATACCAGCGCTTCGTTCGGGCCGATTACGTTACCGGCACCCTGTGCTCCGTAAGCCAGTTCGGCCGGGATCCACAGTTTGATCGTACCGCCTTTGCCCACGAGTTTCATACCCTCGCTCCAGCCTTTGATCACGCGATTCAGTGCGAACTGTACCGTATCGCCACGCTCTTTCGACGAGTCGAATACCTTACCCTCTTTCAGGCGGCCTTCGTAGATGACTTTTACTTCGTCGGAATCGCTGACTGCTTTCAGATCGCTACCGTTTTTGATAATTTCATAAAGCAGGCCGCTTTCGGTTTTCTTTACGTTGGGGTTTTCCTTCTCAACCTTGGCGAGGAACTCCTCCGAAGCTACTTTTGCACGGGCCGGTTTACGAACCATGAAGTATTCGCGCATGAAAGCCATGGCAGCTTCGTTGTCCATTTTCTGTTTGTTGTTGATGACATCCTTAACGGCACCCATCACTACATTCAGATTCATCGTGCTGTCGACGCTCTTGATGAAATCACCGCACTGGAGACCTACGGCGTAAGCTACGGAATCCTGTTCTGATTTAAGACTGCCACCGCCGCCGTTGCAAGAACTCAAGGCAACAGCTACTCCTGCCGCAAGAATAAAAAACTTTTTCATTGTTAAAGTCTTTGGTTAAAAAATTAATATTTAGTTGTTATACACTCTCTTTTTGTACGAACATGCAAACTTAATCAATAAAATGTGAAAAAAGAGCCTTTTGCTATATTATTTTTTATCACTGAGTTTAATTTGTTGCAGTTTTTCCCTTTTTTGACAAAATCGTGAGGACTACCGTTCCGAAAATGGCTGCGGTCAGTGAGGCCATCAAGACGGCGATTTTGCCCGGATCAACATACGGGGTGCCGCCAAAGGCGAGGTTGTCAATGAAGATGGACATCGTGAAGCCGATACCGCCCAAGCAGCCTACGCCTGCCAGGGTGCTCCAGTTTGCCTGTTCGGGCAGGAGTCCGAGTTTCAGCCGTATCGTCAGCCAGCAGAACAGCAGAATCCCGATCGGTTTGCCCAGTACCAGGCCCAGGAAGACGCCCATCCCTTGTGTCGTACCGAATATGTGAAGGTCGGAGATGGAGGTGATGTTCACCCCGGCATTGACCAAGGCGAAGATCGGCATAATGATAAACGTTACTACCGGACTAAGCCGATACTCAAGTCGTAATGCCGGACTGATCGTTTCCTTGGCGATCTGCGAAACTTTGGTAAGAGAGTCTCTTTGTCCGTCGTTGGAGAGAACCTCCACGCCTGCGTGGTCACGAAGTTTGAATTCGCTGAGGAAATATCCGACTTTGTAGGAAAAATATTTCTTGTGGAACCGGGGTTTGGTCGGGATCATCATTGCCAGTAGCACGCCGGCGATCGTGGCGTGTACTCCCGAATTGAGAAACAGCAGCCAGACGGCTATTCCGGGCAGGATATACAACGGTACGGATTTCACTCCCTGTCGATTCATTATGCCCAGAGCGATCAGAATGGCGATTCCTGCTCCCAACATAAGGAGATTGATTTGCGTAGTGTAGAAGAGGGCGATCACGAGGATCGCTCCCAGATCATCTACGATGGCCAGGGCCGTCAGGAAGACTTTGAGCGATACGGGCACTTTGTCGCCCAGCAGCGAGAGAATGCCGATGGCAAAGGCGATATCGGTTGCCATTGGGATTCCCCAACCTGCTTCGAAAGGGGTCCCGGCATTCAGGGAGGAATAGATAATCGCCGGGACGATCATGCCTCCAAGAGCGGCGGCTACGGGTAAGGCGGCATGTTTGATATTTGAAAGATGTCCGGCGATGATTTCGCGTTTGATTTCCAGACCCACGGCGAAGAAGAAGACCACCATCAGTGCATCATTGACCCACTGCTCGATGCTCATCGAGAAGATGGAGTTGCCTGCAGTCAAGCCTAGAGGTGTCTCCAAAATATGGTGGTAAGCCTCTTTCGTGCAGTCGAGATTGGCCAGTAGCAGTGCGACGGCAGTGAATATCAATAAAACGGCTCCACCGGCCCACTGGTTTTCGAGCATTTTTTTGCGTCGGCGTCGGATCAGATACCAACTCCGTGCGCGACTGAATTTTGTCGTTTCAGCCATGTCTATAAATCTGTTTTTAGGGTGACGTTACATAATTTATACAAAATGCGTGCACCAACGTTCGCATCCCACTCATTATCATGTGCCGGGGCCACCTCGCACAAGTCGAATCCCACGATCCGTCGGCCCGAATCGGCTACTTTGTGGAGCAGGTACACCGCTTCGCGGAACGACAGACCACCCGGCACGGGAGTCCCCGTATGTGGACAATTCTCCGGAGACAACCCATCGATGTCGAAACTGATGTAGACCCGTTCCGGAAGCTTCTCCAGAATTTCGGCGCATTGAGCCTGCCAGGTCATGCCTTCGGCGGCTCGCGAGGCCAGCAGATCGTCGTAGAACGTTTTGATGCGTGGGTCCTGTTGCGCGAATTCTTGTTCGGCATCGCAATAGTCGCGCACGCCGACCTGTACCAACTTTTCGATGCCTTCGACCTGAGTCATTACATTGTACATGATCGAGGCATGCGAGTATTCGAACCCTTCGTAAGCTATACGTAGGTCAGCATGAGCGTCGATATGCAGGATTCCCATCGGACCGTCGTGTTCTGTTATGGCGCGGATCATTCCCAGCGGAGTGCTGTGATCGCCGCCCACCAGTCCGAGCCGTTTCCCTTGGGCCAGCCACTCTTTGGCCTCTTCGTAGACTGTTTCGTTCAGCGTGCGACAGGCTTCGTTGATTCGTTCCGTTCGACGCCGGATGCTTTCGTTGGAGAGAGAACCTCCCTGTTCGAGGTGTTTCATGACCTTCACGGCGTCTTCCCGAAGGAACGAGCTACGGTCTTGAATTGAATAGTCGATACCGATGGTGCCGATTCCGCATCGCCAACCTTGGGGATTGAAGGCATCGTATAGATCGAGTTGTGTGGAGGCACCGATGATGGCATCGGGACCGAATGCCGCACCGCCTCCGTAAGAGGCCGTGACGTCCCATGGGATGGAGAGCAGGACCAGCTTTGCCTCATCGGGCGTGAAGGGCAGACCGAAGTAGTTCCCGTTATCCTGTCCCGTGCCGTTGGGATCGAAGTTTTCCGTATTCATTATGTGCCAAAATATGAATAATAAACAAAAATAGTAAAATCCTTTTGGGCCTGCAAAAAAATCGCCGTTGGTAGCCAGTGTGTTATAATATTTGCTTATAGATTTGTAGATTTTATAATATTTTTTCACAACAAAAGCCCGTTGGAGTGCGTTATAACAGGGAATCTGCGGTATGGTCGGGATGACGCAGGCCGCCGGATTTTTAGTTTTTTTCATAATCAATACATTAAGTTGGGTGTCCTCCGTTGCGACGTGATGTCGCTGCGGGGGATTTTTTTGTGCCGGGTTGTCCTCGGGAAGAGTAGTGCCTCTAATATTTCCGTATCTTTGCCGAAAAACAAACCGGATCATGAAGATCGTTGCCGACTGTGATATCCCTTATCTGAAAGGGGTGCTTGAGCCTTATACCGAGATGGTGTACCGTAAAGGGGTGGAGATTTCTCCGGCCGATGTGGCCGAGGCTGATGCACTGATTGTGCGTACACGGACGCGTTGTGACCGAGCATTGTTGCAGGGGAGCCGTGTGCGGATGATTGCTACGGCTACCATCGGATTCGACCATATCGACCTCGATTATTGTCGTACGGCGGGGATTCGTGTGGTGACTGCCGCAGGGTGCAATGCCCGTGGGGTGCTGCAATGGGTCGCTGCGGCACTGGCACTGGCGTCACGGGAACAACATTGGATTCCGGAGGAGCGTTGTCTGGGGGTTGTCGGCGTGGGCCATGTGGGCTCGCTTGTGGCGCAATATGCGGCGGCATGGGGTTTTCGCGTGGTATGTTGCGATCCTCCGCGTCAGCGGGCCGGGGAACGGTGGGGAGAGAAACTGTCGGAAAGAATGGGGTCTGGTTCCCATGAATTCGTTTCGCTGGCAGAGGTAGCCTCGCAGGCCGATATAGTGACGTTCCATACGCCACTGACGCGCACCGGACAGGATGCTACGTTTCACTTGGCCGATTCAGGTTTCTTCGATGCGTTGCGGCCGGGATCTTTGCTGTTGAACTCTTCGCGTGGAGAGGTGGTCGATACCACGGCACTGCTGGCTGCCGTGCAGGCCGGGCGATGCTCGTGTTGCATTGATACCTGGGAGCATGAACCTGCGATTGATCGCGATCTGCTGTCCCGGGCACTGGTGGCTACAACCCATATTGCAGGCTACACGGCTCAGGGTAAGGCCAATGCTGCGTCGATGGCGGTGCAGGCTGTGGCTGCAGAGTTCGGATTTCCGCTGACGGAGTGGTATCCCTACGATGCTGTGTCCAAAGTGGAGCCGGCAGCGATCGAGTGGGATCGTATGTGCCGGACGATCGGCAGTCGTTTCGATATCGCGGCCGAGACGCAAGCCCTGAAAACGACTCCGGAGAACTTCGAGGCCATCCGGAATGGATACCCCTACAGGCAGGAGTATTTTTAGATGACGAGGCAGGCGGCGTTGTCGGAAAATTCGTACCTTTGTGAAGCGCGGTTTCGAGAACCGAACCCTTATGAGAGAGAATGTCAGCTCAGGAATACATATCGCTTTCCGAGTTGCAGTCGCTGGTCAAACAGCGGCTGGACGAAAGTTTTCCGTTTCCCTATTGGGTGACGGCCGAGATCAGCGAGCTGAAGGTCAACTACTCGGGCCATTGCTACCTGGAACTGGTGGAGAAGGGCGGCGACAACCAGGTGCCGCGTGCCAAGGCCAATGCTGTCATTTGGCGCAGTACCTACGGGGCTCTGAGCGCCTATTTTTCCGCGACGGCCGGGACTCCGCTGGCGGTCGGGATGAAGGTGCTGCTGCGTGTGACGGTCAATTATCATGAACTGTATGGGTTTTCGCTGGTTGTGTCCGACATTGACCCACTCTATACGCTGGGGGATATGGAACGCCAGCGGCAGGAGACCATCCGCCGGTTGCAGGAGGATGGCGTCTATGATATGAACCGTTCGCTGGAGATGCCTCTGGTGGTGCAACGCATCGCCGTGGTGTCATCGCGCAATGCGGCTGGTTATCAGGATTTCATGAAGGAGCTGGGGGCGAGTGGCTATGCCTTTGCCGTGACACTCTTCGATGCCTTCATGCAGGGGAACGATGCCGAGGCGTCGATCATTGCGGCACTGGAGACGGTGGCCGAACGGTGCGAGGAGTTCGACGTGGTGGTGGTGATCCGAGGCGGCGGCTCGCAGAGCGATCTGGCCTGTTTCAACTCCTATCGGTTGTGCTGCCACTTGTCGCAATTTCCGCTGCCGGTGATCACCGGGATCGGGCACGACAAGGATCAGAGCGTAGCCGATCTGGTGGCTGCCGTGGCGTTGAAGACGCCTACGGCTGTGGCGGGGTATCTGGTGGATCGGATGGCTGAATTCGATGCTTACCTTGATTCGCTGCAGGAGGAACTGCTGCAGTCGAGCGTGGCGGTCCTGGATGCCGAGAAGCGCCGGGTGCGTACGGCAGGCCTTTCGCTTTCGCAGACGGCCGGCCAGTTGACCCGAAATTTGGAGGTGCGTCTGGAACGTCTCTCGGGTGAGATCGCTCGGCGCCGGGATGCGGCTCTGATGCGCCGTACGGCTACTCTGGAGTCCTTGGACGCACAACTGCGAGACCGGGTTCGAACTCTCTTGGAGCGGCAGCGGGTACGGCTGGAGCATGCCGTGGGACTGACCGATGGGCGGCGTCCGGAACGGATTCTGGCCCTTGGCTTTGCCATTGTACGCTCCGAGGGTCGGGCCGTGAAGGAGAGTGCTCGTTTGACCGTCGGCTCGCAGATTGATGTGACGCTGGCTCGCGGAAGTGTGACGGCCGAGGTGACCGATGTATGGGATGGGTCGGATATGGAACGAAAAAGATAAAATCGTATAATGACTATGGAGAAGAAAAAAATGGGTTATGCCGAGGCGATCGCCGAGGTTGAGGCTATTCTCGACCGCTTCAACCGCGAGGAGTTTGACGTTGATACGCTGGCGGCCCAGGTGAAGCGGGCGACGGAACTGATCGGCCTGTGCCGGGAGAAACTCCGCAAGGCAGAGGAGGATGTGGCAAAGATACTGAAGGAGGAGTAGGGTGATGAAAGGTGCAATCCGTTATGTGTTGAACCATGTCCCGCGGCGCTATATCCAGCGGGTAGTGCACTTTGTGACACCGGTACTGGGTCTGGCCTATGTCGGGCGGCGCGAACAGTGTCCCGTGTGCGGGCATCATTACCGCAAATTCCTGCCGTACGGCTATGCTGTCTCGCGTGAGAATGCCCTCTGCCCGTGGTGCCTGGCGCTGGAACGCCATCGGTTGTTGTGGCTCTACCTCTGCAATGAGACTGACCTGTTCGAGGCGTGCCCGCGACTGTTGCACATTGCGCCCGAACGTTGCTTTATCCGCCGTCTGGAACGGGTCCTGGGTGACCGCTATGTGACGGCCGATCTGGAGAGCCCGCTGGCTAAGGTGAAGATGGATATTCAGCAGATTCCCTTTGAGGCCAATTCGTTCGACGTTGTATTTTGCAACCATATTCTAGAGCATGTGGAGGACGATCGGCGGGCTATGCGTGAGATGTTCCGGATTTTGCGTCCCGGCGGTTGGGGGATCATGCTTTCGCCGGTGAACTATGCCCGGGAGCATACCTACGAGGATTCGTCGATCACTACGCCCGAGGCCCGACTGGCAGCTTTCGGACAGCCGGATCATGTGCGAGATTATGGCCGTGATTATGCCGACCGACTGGTAGAGGCGGGATTTGACGTGGAGGAGATTGATTATGTGAAATATCTGACCGAGGAACAAGTCGCTCGTTATGGCCTTCGTCGCGAGATTATCTATCTCGTGCGGAAGCGTTAGGTTGCGTAATATACAGGACGGCCTCCTATGTATTGGCGTAGGAGGCCGTCCTGTTTTTGTATTATGGTCGATAGGTTTGCGTCTCGTGAGCGTCTGTTCTCAGGAGCGTTTCGAGCAGGGCGATTCGGTTGTCAACTGCTGATCGGATGGATCGGCTTTTGTTCTGGCCGCTTCCTTTCTCGGCTCTCTCGGCTCTGGCCGATCGCTCACACGCCCGATACCCCTCCCCGCTATGCAACGCCGCGGCCGTGGCAGTTCTTGTATTTCTTGCCGCTGCCGCAGGGACATGGATCGTTGCGTCCCACTTTGGGTTGGGCATGCACCGGAGCCGGTTTGCTCTTTTCAGCCGTGCTGGCGTTGCGTGCTGCATCCACGGCGCGTGAGGTCTGAAGCCGGCTCATGTCTACCTTGGCACGCTCCTGCTGTTGTTGGCGTTGCCGCATGGCCTCTTCCGTATTAGCGTCCCGTACCGGGATATAACCTTTGTTCAGCGTCGAGAGCACCTCACGGTTAATCTTGCCCAACATCTTGCTGAACAGTTCAAATGACTCGAACTTGTAGATCAGCAACGGGTCTTTCTGCTCGTAGGCGGCATTCTGGACGCTCTGACGCAGGTCGTCCATCTCGCGCAGGTGCTCCCGCCAGTTGTCGTCGATGCTCAGTAACATCAGCACCTTGCTGAAAGTCTTATATATTTCGGCGCACTGGCTTTCATAACATTTCTTCAGATCGACCGGTACGTTGTAACCCCGCTTGCCGTCAACGATCGGGATAACGATATTCTCGTATTGCGACCCCTGCTCCATGTAGACCTTGTCGATCACCGGTTTGGCCGTGTTGGCCACCTGTGCGGCCCGACGGGCATAGGTATCCTGAAGGTCTTTTGCGATCATCTCGGCCAGTTTCTCGCGGTTGGCGCTTCGGTAGGCCGCCTCGTCGAATGAGGGTTGGATGGCCACCTGGCGGATCATTTCCATCGAGAAGGTTTCGAACTCCTCCTTGCCATAGGTCTCGGCGAACGTTTCGGCGAAGTCGAGCATGATGTTGTTGAGGTCAATCTCGATCCGTTCGCCGTACAGTGCATGGCGGCGGCGCGTGTAGATCACCTCACGCTGAGAGTTCATCACGTCGTCATACTCCAGCAACCGCTTCCGGGTACCGAAGTTGTTCTCCTCCACCTTGCGCTGGGCGCGTTCGATGGCTTTCGACATCATGCCGGCCTGGATCGACTCGCCCTCCTTGAGTCCCATGCGGTCCATGAGGCCGGCGATACGCTCCGATCCGAACAGTCGCATCAGGTTGTCCTCCAGCGACACGAAGAACTGCGACGATCCCGGGTCACCCTGACGTCCGGCACGACCGCGCAGCTGACGGTCCACACGGCGTGATTCGTGGCGTTCCGTACCGATGATGGCCAGACCGCCGGCGGCCTTTACCTCGGGGGTCAGCTTGATATCGGTACCACGACCGGCCATGTTGGTGGCGATCGTCACCTGGCCGCTGCGACCCGCCTCGGCTACTACCTGTGCCTCCAGCTGGTGCTGCTTGGCGTTCAGGACGTTGTGCTTGATGCCGCGCAGTTTCAGCATGCGGCTCAACAATTCCGAAATTTCCACCGAGGTCGTACCCACCAGTACGGGGCGTCCTTCGCCCACCAGTTTGACGATCTCCTCGATCACGGCGTTGTATTTCTCGCGTTTCGTCTTATAGATCAGGTCGTCGTAGTCCTGGCGGATCACCGGACGGTTGGTGGGGATCACCACCACGTCCAGTTTGTAGATGTTCCAGAACTCACTGGCTTCCGTTTCGGCCGTACCGGTCATACCTGCCAGCTTGTGGTACATGCGGAAGTAGTTCTGCAGGGTGATCGTGGCGAACGTCTGCGTGGCAGCCTCCACCGTTACGCGCTCCTTGGCTTCGATGGCCTGGTGCAACCCGTCCGAATAGCGCCGCCCGTCGAGGATACGGCCTGTTTGCTCGTCGACGATCTTCACTTTGTTGTCCATCACCACGTATTCCACATCGCGTTCGAACATACTGTACGCTTTCAGCAACTGGTTGATCGTGTGGACGCGTTCCGTGATGACGGCGTAGCTGTTGATCAATTCATCTTTCTTCTGGGCTTTCTCATCGGGAGAGATGTCCTCTTTTTCGATATCTGCCACTTCGCTGCCAATGTCGGGCAGGACGAAGAATTTGTCGTCGCCCACGTTCCGAGCAAGAACATCGTGTCCCTTGTCGGTCAGTTCCACCGAGTTCAGCTTCTCGTCGATCACGAAATACAGGTCATCCACGATCTCCGGCATGCGGCGGTTGTTGTCCTGCATGTAGATATTCTCGGTCTTCTGCATCAGGGTTTTCACGCCTGGCTCGCTGAGGAACTTGATCAGCGGCTTATACTTGGGCAGACCTTTGTGGGCACGGTAGAGCAGCACGCCGCCCTCGTTGTTCTTCCCCTCATTGATCAACTTCCGGGCGTCGGCCACCAACTGGGTCACCAATCCTTTCTGCAGATTGTAGAGTTGTTCGATATAGGGGCGGTACTGTTCGAACATCTGGTCGTCGCCCTTGGGTACCGGACCCGAGATGATAAGCGGCGTTCGCGCGTCGTCGATCAAGACGGAGTCGACCTCGTCGACGATGGCATAGTGATGCTTGCGCTGTACCAGCTCGTCCTTGTCCGTGGCCATGTTGTCGCGCAGGTAGTCGAAACCGAACTCGTTGTTGGTTCCGAACGTGATGCTGGCCATGTAGGCTTTGCGGCGGGCGTCGGAGTTGGGTTGATGCTTGTCGATGCAGTCTACCGACAATCCGTGGAATTCATACATCGGGCCCATCCACTCCGAGTCACGCCGGGCCAGGTAGTCATTCACCGTCACCACGTGCACGCCCTTGCCGGCCAGTGCATTCAGAAAGACCGGCAGCGTTGCTACCAGTGTTTTACCCTCACCGGTTGCCATCTCGGCGATTTTGCCTTTGTGTAGTACGACACCGCCGAACAGCTGGCAGTCGTAGTGGACCATGTCCCACGTGACGATATTTCCTCCGGCCTCCCAGTGGTTGGCATAGATGGCCTTGTCGCCCTCGATCCGCACGAAATCCTTCGTGGCAGCCAGATCCCGGTCGAAATCGTTGGCCGTCACCACGACCTCTTCGTTCTGAGCGAAACGTCGTGCCGTATCCTTCATGATGGCGAATGCTTCGGGCAGAATCTCGTCGAGTTTCGTCTCGATGTCATCGTCGATCTTCTGGGTCAGTTTGTCGATCTCTTTCGAGATAGCCTCTTTGTCGTCGAGCGATGTGGTGGGGAGTTCCAGTTTCTCTTTCAGTTCCACGATTCGTTGTTCGTCGGCCTGAATGTATTCTGCGATACTTTTTTTCAGCCTCTCGGATCGAGCGCGCAGTTCGTCGTTGGAGAGTTTTTCGATTTCGGGATACACGGCCTGGATCTTGTCGACATAGGGCTGTATCTCTTTGCGGTCTTTGTCGCTTTTGGTTCCGAAGAACAGTTTGATGATGCCTGCTAAAATGTCCATATTGTGTCTTTGTTATTTTCTTGCTTAGGCCCGTAAAAATACGAATTTATTTGGAAAACCTTTGCATATAGCTGTTTTTTATTATTCCGCGGCCCACTGCGCAGTCGCTGCACCGTCCTTTCAGACAGTATTCGTTGTTGAGTTGCAGAATGGCCTGCGTGTCGAAAGCGCTCTCCATTACCACGCCGCGTTCGCGCCAAGACTGCACGATGCGGTTGTCCTCACACCAGATGCGCTCCAACAGTCCCAGCGCCCGGTCTTTCAACTCCTCGTCGTTCAGATAGTCGCCATAGGCGAACTGCATCGGTACCACCAGGTTGATCCCCAGCAGGTCGGCCTTCGAGGAGCCGATCCGTTTGGGACGCGGAGCCGACGAGCCGGAGGGGATGAAGTGTGTCGACCAGTATTCCGACGCTTCGGCCCGGAACAGATTGTGTACATCCTCCACCGTGCGGCAGCGGATCAGGTTGTCGAACAGAAACTCCTGCGTCGAGAGGAAAGCCGCCAGTTGGGCCAGCCTGATGACCGGATGGTTGAAAGGATTATTTCGGCTGGTATCCCAGAGTCCGGCCGGCAGCGGCCGGATTGAATATTTATTGCGCAGGTAATCGAACGCCTCTTTCAGCGTGCGGATATAGCCGTCCTCCTCGTACTTCTCCAGTAGGCCGGAGGTTCCCAGCAACAGCGCCTCGACATTCAGCAGCGAATCCCGTTCACGTGAGACGGCGGCATAGCCTACGCGACGGGCCAGTTCCGTGAAAGCCTCTTTGTTGCGGCTGTCGCCCATGGTCCGCAGCAGCATGACGTACATCGTTTCATGCCAGTTTCGCTCGCATTCGTCGTGGATCCGGAACAGGTCGCCGCACTTCCGTTGCAGGCGGTCGAGCGTCAGCCGCGTAAAGAGATCCACCCGGTGGCAATTTGACAATGCTGCGAGATAGTTGCCGCACACGGCATTGCTCCGTCCATGTCGGAAGGTTTCGTAGAGCCGCAGGCACTCCTTGTCGCACTCCACGACGATCTGAGGCAACAGCGTTCCGTCCTGCCGACAGAGGTGTGACGTTGTCTGCGGTGCGACGTGCAGAATACAGTGGTCGTATCGTTCGATCTCCGGCTGAGCCTCGGCGCGAATTACGATCTCGCCCCGGTATACGGCATCGTCCAGCCGGATCTCCGCACTGCAAAACCGATCGTTTTCCGGGTCGTATTCTCCCGGCTGGAGAATGCAGACCTGTTCTCCGGTCTCGGCCGTGTAGTCTTTTCGGTCGAGTACGGTCCAGAGGATCTTCAGCAGTTCCGTTTGCAGTTCGGTTTGAGTCATGGCGTGCGGTGCGTTTGGCGAGTTAGAACAGTCCCAGTTCCAGCAGGGCCTCTTCCGACATCATGTTTTTGTCCCAGGGCGGATCGAAGGTCAGAATAACATTCACCTCGCTGATTCCTTTTACTTTAGCGACTTGTGCATTGACCTCCTCGACCAATTGCTCGGCCATGGGGCAGTTCGGAGCCGTGAGGGTCATCCGGATCGTGGCGATGCCTCCCGGTTCGACCTCGATCTCGTAGACCAATCCCAAATCGTAGATATTGACCGGGATCTCCGGGTCATATATATTCTTCAGTACCAGGACAATGTCCTGTTCTGCCTGGAGTATTTCCTGTGGTGTGGCCATGTTGTTATGCCTCCTTTTTGCTTGCAAACGCCAGAGCGAAGAGCCGCATCTGTTTGATCATCGCCAGCAGACCGTTTGCACGGGTCGGGGAGAGGTTCTCTCGCAGCCCGATCCGCTCGATGAAGTAGAGGTCCGTGTCGAGGATTTCCTGCGGCGTACGGCCGTTCAGCACCCGGATCAATAGGGCGATGATCCCTTTGGTGATGATGGCGTCGCTGTCGGCGCTGTAATAGACTTTGCCATCCTCCTCGCGTGCGTCGACCCACACGCGCGACTGGCAGCCTTTGATAATATAGTTGTCCGTGCGGTGTTCGGGCGCGATAGCCGGAAGCTCTGCACTCAACTCGATCAGGTAGTTGTACTTGTCGAGCCAGTCGTCGAAGACCGAAAATTCTTCGATGATCTGATCTTGTATGTTATCCGTTGTCATTTTCGTTTGCGGGTTGTTCATTATTCGAAAAGCGTAGTGACCTCTTCGATCGGTTCTCCCTCCGAGGCGATCGGTCGGCTGATCTGCATGATGCGTGCCAGGGTCGGTGCGACATCCTTCTGATCCACCGGCCGTGATATTTTCTGCCCGTAGAACCGGGCGCCCCACATCATCAGGGGTACGTGGGTGTCATACTCGTACATCGAACCGGAGGCTGTGCGCTGTCCTTCGATCTCTTCGATCCATCCCGGCATGAGGTTGATCAGCAGGTCGCCCGAGCGTTTGGGATAGAAACTGTTCTGCATCTGCTTGGCATATCCGCCTCCGAACGAACTGGTTTGCAGGGCTGTGGAGGTCAACACGTGGGCCACGCCGCGGAATTGCAGCACGAAGGCCGCCACGCGGTTCTGCACCTCTTCCAGACTGAGGTTGTTCGTGTAGACCAGGTTGCGGTTCAGGTAGATCTGCCGGTCGCAATAGTCGATCACCCAGTCCCCCGGACCGTATTGCGTATTCATGAACCCGTTGAGGATTACCTTGAATTGGGCCGTATTGAACCGTTCGCGCGGTTTCTCTCCGTAATCGTACGAGTCGCTGGCTCCGTGGTCTGCGGTCAGCACCACCACGATCTCCTCCTTGGGTACCTGTGCCGTGAGGAACGTGAGCAGTTCAGCCAACTCCTCGTCCAACCGGTAGAACATATCCTCGACCTCCATCGATTCGCCGCCGTAGCGTTGTGCCACGCGGCGCGGAGTGTCGAAACAAATGTTAAGCAGGTCGGTATATTCGTCCTTGCCGAGGTTTTCGTAGATGACGGCCTGTTTGACGAACTCCGTCACCAGCGAGTTCCCGACCGGTGTATAGAGTAGTCGTTGGAAATTCTGGTTGTTATCCTTTTTGCGGAGAAAATCGAACGAAACCAGCTTCCGCAGCCGGCTTTTGTCCTGGAAGTCGAAAATCGTATAGGCGTTGTTCACATAGAGGTCTTTCGACGTGGTGGGTAACCACTGGTAGTCCAGGTACTGTGATGCCACGCGTAGTGAGTCATAGCGCACCACCCATTGTGGCAACTCGCGCATATAAGCCGTCGAGGAGACCCACATTCCGCGTGTGCTGTCCATCCAATAAACGTCGGAGCTCTCTCCACCCATGACAATAGCCGACACCGGGTCGGTGGCGATCGTGATGACGCGGCTCTCCGGACTGTGTTCCTTCAGCCGGTCGCCCAGCGTGGGAACGATGATATTCTCATTGGAATATTGTCCGATGCCGGCGTCGCAGTTCAGTCCGATGACTTTGGTGTCGGCGATCAGATCGATGGTCCGGTTGCTGGTGTAGTCGATCCAGCGTTCCGATACGATGCCGTGGGTCGAGGGGTCGGCTCCGGTGGTGAGGGTGGCCAACGTAGCGGGCGTGATTGTCTGCATGAAGTCGTACCGACTGTCAGAGAAGACGATGCCCTCTTTGGCGAATTGCTTGAATCCGTTCTCCGACAGGTTCTTGCCGAACCGGGTCAGGTAGTCATAACGCATTTGACTTACGACGATATTTACGACCAAGCGGGGCGGTGTTGAGGCCAAGGCCGGCAAGGCCAGCAGGCAGGTCAGGGAGAGTATGGATAAGATACGTTTCATGGCTCGTTTTTTTGAATCTGCAAATATACGAAGAAACTATCGAAAAACCAGCAAACGGGGTCTTTCGACGTCAATATTCGTTTTTTGTTTTGTGCTAGAACGATTCCTTTGCGTATTCTATTGTTGCGAGTGGGATTGTTGCTCTTGTTTTTGGCGGATTTCGGCACGACGGCTCATGCGTTCGCGACGGGCCGTACGTCCGTGGCGGACCCGGCGCAACAGCCACCATCGGCGCAGCAGGAAACCGTAGAATAGCCACAGCGGAATCACGGCCAGAGCCATCACGGGGATCGACAGCGACGAGAATAGCCATGCCCCCAGGTTGACCGTTGCTACGGCTCCGGTCAGGCCTAGGGCAAACAGAACGGCTCCGGCCTTGTATCCGGTTTTGAATCGTTGTCGGCATTGCGGACAGCAGAAGACGATCTCCACTCCCAGTATCCACAGCCAGGGAATCTTGACCTGCGCACTGCAGGAGGGACATGTCAGGTGGCGTTTCATTTTGGTTGGGTCATATTGAAATAGGCGGACTCTTCCGCGAAATCCAGTTCAGGGTATTGCTTCTCCAGCTCCCGGATGCGATCCGCCATCGAGGCGAGAAATTGCCGATGGCTCTCGGTCTGCGGATTGAACGGACGATGGGCTGCGGCTGCGATGATTTTCTCGGCTTCGCGAGCCGCTTCCCGGCTGCGGGGTGTGAGGGCCGTCTGGGCAAAGTGCTCCCAGACATACGCTGCCGCCGTTTCGGAAGGGTGTGTCATATCGGCGGCGTAGAAGCGATAGTCGCGCAGGTCGTCAATCAGCATCTCGTAGGCGGGAAAGTAATCCACTTGTTCCGGATGGCGCTCCTGCAGCTCGTGGACCGCTACGAGGAGGGTCGCCTTGCTCAGACTGTTGCCGGCCAGACCGTCCCGCAGGTGGCGCACCGGGCTGACGGTCAGAATCAGCTGCTTGCCGGCCAGCGGCCCTTGGAGCAACGCTTCGTAACGGTCAACAATTTCCTGCACGGAGAGCCTGCGGCGGTGGAACATCCCGGCCGGAAACCGGTGACAATTGGCCACGACGCCTTTGGACGTGTGTGAGTCCGACGAGGCCAGTTCGTAGACCCAGGCCGTGCCGAAGGTCACGATCAGGTAATCGGCCTGCAACAAGGCTTGCGAACCTTCCTCCACGGCTCGGTTCATGGCTTCGAGCGCTGCTGCCGGGTCGGGCGAGTCGAAGTCGCCATGGAACCGGAAACTGCACCACAACTCGCCGCACTGCACAAGTTCTTCGGGGCCAAATGTTCTGCCGGCCTCCAGCGTCTCGATCGTGTCGGCTACCGACATCGGGTTGTAGAGCGTCCCGAAGGGGTTGACCACGATCGGTAACTTGGCCCGTCGCATGCGTCCGGCGATGAGTTCTGCAAAGCAGGAACCCAGTGCCAGACCCTGGCGCGAGTGGTCGATCGGTCGGCAGAGCGAGGTGTTTTCTATCGGGGTTCGGAATTCCATAAGGCGGTAGCTTGACCGGCGGCAAAGATACGAAAATATTTTACTACTTTTGTCGTGGACCGAAGCGGAATCCGGAATTGGGCCTTCCCCGTACTGGCCATGTGCCGCCGGATGGATGCTTCGCCGAAATGTTTTGGTGCGTATGATTCTGTTCCCGAATTGCAAGATTAACCTCGGCCTCGACATCCTGCGTCGCCGGGAGGATGGCTACCACGATCTGGAGACGGCCATGATCCCCGTGTGTGGATTGTGCGACGTATTGGAGATCCTGCCCCGGTCGGGCTCCGGGGTTGACTTTACCGCTTCAGGCCTGACCCTGGACTGTCGGCCCGAGAAGAACCTCTGCCTCCGAGCCTGGCAGCTGATGGCCGATCGGTATGGGATCGGGGGCATCCGTATGCATCTTCACAAGGTGATTCCGTTTGGCGCTGGTCTGGGAGGCGGATCGGCCGATGCCGCTTTTGCGTTGGTGGGACTTGACCGGATGTTTGGATTGGAACTCGATACAGTGACCTTGGAGGCATTGGCTGCCGAACTAGGCAGTGATACGGCTTTCTTTGTCCGCAATGAGCCGCAGATGGCGCGCGGACGGGGTGAGATGTTGGAGCCGCTGGCGCTGCCGTTGGCCGGAATCGGTATTGTGATCGTGAAACTCCCGGTGTCGGTTTCTACGGCACAGGCCTATGCCGGAGTGACGCCCCGACAACCCAAAAAACCTTTGGCGGAGCGGCTGGCTGTGGGGATGGAGTCTTGGCGTGCGACGGTGACCAATGCGTTCGAACCCTCCGTTTTTGCCACACATCCTGAATTGGCGGCCCTCAAGGAGCGGCTCTATGCACTGGGGGCGGATTATGCGGCCATGTCGGGTTCCGGTTCGGCCCTTTTTGGCCTGTTCGGCAAGTCGGAAGCAGTGCAGAGCGGAACGGCCCGTGCGGCACAGGTTGCAGAGCGTTTAAAAAATGAATATTCCGATGCTTTTGTCTATTCCGGATCTTTAGCTTGATTTCCCGAACGATGCCCTTTACTCCGGCCACGGAGGTGTCCCAGCAGGAATCCCAGTCCGAACGGAATGGAGAATAGTACCACACCTCCCAGAATGACATAAAAAAGTATACTCCCGATCATTCCCGGCAGGGCGTCGAGCGCACTGCGCAGCGTGGCATCGGCCGCTTGGCGAGCCTCCTGCATGATCAGGGCACGCTGTTCGGCGACGAAACGTTGGAGTTCGGTCCGCTGGTGGTCGATGTCCCGGAAGGCATCGTCGACACTTCGGTTCAGGGTCCCGATGAGTGCCGACATCTGTGTGTTGAGGTTTGCCCCGATGGCATCGGCAATCTCCGGCGTGTGCTCCAGAATGAGGACCATTTTGCGGAAGTCGTTGGCCAGACTGTCCAGTTGCAGAGCGAGGCGGTCACGGATGCTGTCCTGCTCCAGTCGCAGTTCGACCATCTCCTTGTACCACGAGATGCTGTTGCTCAGTTGGCCCATATAGCTGCTTGTCCGCTCTCCGATGTCAGCCATCACTTCCGAAACGGCACCTACGGTCTTGACATAATTTTTACCCGCATCGCCCAGATATTGCACCCATTCCAACATCAGGTTATCGCCTGTCAGATCGGGCGTTCCCGGCGGGTGTTTCCGGCAATAGTCGTCGACGAAATCAGCCATCAGGGTATAACGTTCCGGTGTCAGCACTTCGGCTGCCAGTCGGGCTGCTTTGGCATTGAGGCGGGAGGCTGTCTGGCGGGCGATCGGCGTCAGTGGGCCGAAGAGCATACTGTCGGGAGCCGTGCGGAACAACGTATCCATCTGTCGGCAGAGAACCCATGTGTCGAGCAGTGCCACCTCCGGCAGGGTCTGCATGGCCGTGGCCGTACAAGCCGACGTGGCTTCGATCTTCCAGCGGAGCGCCCGGATTTTCAGGTCGGCGTCGGGCGTGGCTGCGATCAGCGAATCGGCCGTCGATACGATTGCCTGGCAGAATTCGTAATAGAAACCGCGGGTCATCATCCGCATGTTGAGGTCGGCGGCCGGCAGAGGCTTGTCGCCCGTGTTGACCGAGAATTTGAATAGAGAACAACTGCTCAACAGCACAGCGGTTGCCAATACTCCTATGTGAAAAAGTCGTTTCATCGGGCGGCGGTTTTCTGAGTGATCAGATAGGACCTGGGGCGACTATCGCAACAAAGGTAGGAAAATTTCGCCATAAGAGCCAGTGGGTTCGATCCGATTTCCAGACCGAAGTTCGCGAAATGACGCCGTGCGGGATGTCTTCTTTCGGTTTTTTACCTATCTTTGTTCCAAATTGAACAAGAATCCGTATGATCAAGATTGCTGTTTTCGCTTTCAATCCCTTCCAGGAGAATACCTACGTGCTCTCCGATGCCACAGGGGAGTGCATCGTGCTCGACGCCGGGAACTACTCGGCCGCGGAGGATAATGCACTGGTCAATTATTTGAACGATAAGAACTTGAAACCTGTGATGGCGGTCAATACCCATGGCCATGTGGATCATATGCTGGGCGTCGAGCAGGTCAAGCAGACCTTCGGCGTGCCGTTCGCTCTGCACGGCGATGATGCTTTCCTGGTTGCTTCGGCCCAGCAGCAGGGCGAGATGTTCGGCCTGCGTGTGCGGGCGATCCCGAGCGTGGAGATCGACCTGAAGGGACAGGCGGAGTTGACCTTCGGCCAGACCACTCTGCGTATTATCCACACGCCGGGCCATACGCCGGGCCATATCTGTCTCTTCGAACCGGAAAGCAAGGCGCTCTTCTGTGGTGATACGCTGTTCCGCGAGAGCATCGGCCGTACGGACCTTCCCGGCGGCGATTACAGCTGGATCATGAACAGCATCCTGAAAAAGATCGTGCCGCTCGGTGACGACGTAGAACTCTATCCCGGTCACGGGGCCAAGAGTACGATCGGACACGAGGTGCTCTACAACCCTTTCATCGTGGAGGTGCTGCGCGGCGACGTCAATTATAAAGAGGTGTAGTCATGCGTATCGATATCCTGACTGTCGTGCCCGAACTGCTCGACTCGCCGCTCAACGAGTCGATCCTTAAGCGTGCCCAGAACAAGGGGCTTGTGGAGATCGTGGTGCACAATATCCGCGACTACACCTACGACAAGCACCATCAGGTGGACGATTACCCGTTTGGCGGCGAGGCAGGCATGGTGATGAAGCCCGAGCCCGTGTTCCGCTGCATCGAGGCGCTGCGTTCGCAACGCGACTATGACGAAATCATCTATACCTCGCCGGACGGTATCCGCTATGATCAGCATGAGGCCAACCGCTTGTCGACGCTCGAGAATATCATCATCCTGTGCGGCCACTACAAAGGGCTTGATTACCGTATTCGGGAGCATCTGGTTACGCGCGAGATTTCGATCGGCGACTATGTCCTGACGGGTGGCGAACTGGCTGCGGCCATTATTACCGACAGCGTGGTGCGGATCATCCCCGGCGCCATCGGCGACGAGGCTTCGGCCCTGACCGACTGCTTCCAGGATAACCTGTTGGCCCCACCCGTATATACGCGGCCGGCGGTTTTCAACGGCTGGGAGGTGCCGGAGGTGCTCTTGTCGGGCCATGCGGCCAATATCCGGAAGTGGCAGGACGAGCAGTCACTGGAACGGACCCGCCGCCTGCGTCCCGATCTGCTCGAAAAGTAGTGGCAATTGCCTCCCTGTCACGGCCACAGCGGAGGCGGTGCCGGAATCATGAAACAAATGGAAACCCTATGAGATACTATCTGATTGCAGGCGAAGCCTCGGGCGACCTCCATGGCGCCAACCTGATGAAGGGGCTGCTCAAGCACGATCCGCAGGCGGAGTTCCGCTTCTGGGGCGGCGACAAGATGGCCGCTGTGGGCGGAGGGGAGAATTTGGCCCGGCACTACAAGACGGCCTCGTTTTTCGGTTTTGCCGAGGTGGTTCGCCACCTGCCCGAGATCTTTGCTCAACTGCGCGAGTGCAAGCAGGATGTAAAGGCGTGGCACCCTGATGTGTTGATCCTGATCGACTACCCGGGCTTCAATTTCAAGGTGGCGCGATACGCCAAGAAGATCGGCCTGCGCACGTTCTACTACATCTCGCCCAAGGTGTGGGCCTGGAAGGAGTCGCGTGTGAAGCTGATCCGCAAGTATGTCGACAAACTGTTCATCATCTTCCCGTTCGAGGTGGATTATTTCCGCAAACGGGGAATTGACGCCATCTTCGAAGGCAATCCGCTGGTCGACGTGGTGGAGCAGCAACGGGCAGCGCTTCCTCCGCGGGCGGAGTTTCTGGCTCGGAACGGCATTCCGGACGACAAGCCTATCGTGGCACTGCTGGCCGGCAGCCGTGTGACGGAGATCGGTTATAACCTGCCCTTTATGGTGGAGCTTTCGCGGCGATTCCCGGAGTATCGTTTTGTGGTGGGTGGCGTGTCGTGGCTTGACCGGGAGGTTTATGACCGGGTGATCGGTGAGAGCGATGTCCGCTATGTGTGTGATCAGACCTACCCGTTGCTGGCCCATGCTCAGGCGGCGGTGGTCACTTCGGGGACGGCTACGCTCGAGACGGCACTGCTCGGTACGCCGGAGTTTGTCTGCTACCGCGCCAATAAGATCTCGATGAACATCGGCCGCGTGATCCTCACCATCCGGTTCATCTCGCTGGTGAACCTCATCATGGACCGTGAGGTGGTGCGCGAACTGATCCAGTGGGATATGACCATGCCCAAGGCCGTGGCCGAACTGCGGGCCATCCTGCCTGGCGGCGAAAAACGCGAGCAGATGCTGGCCGATTATGCCTTGCTGCGCGAGGCGGTCGGAGGAGCCGGCGCTTCGGAACGGTTCGCGGCCCGAATGGTGGAGTTGTTGAAACAGAAATAAAACCGGGCATGGGTCGATGATGCTACAGAATGTGATCGGAGGAGATCTGTTGCTGGCGGCGGTGGGTGCTTACGGTTGGCCAGAATTGATTGCGTCGAATTCCCAGCCGAGGCCTTGCTGCGGGCGGTAGGAATGAGAATCCGCCGGTGGGTGAATGGAGGCCTGGCTTTGCTGATCGTGTCGGTTCTCGGTGGCCGTTGGAGCTCGGATATGCCGGAGAGGGGGATGCAATATGGACCGTTGTAGTGCCGTTATTGAATCGAGTATCCCGCCTAAATAAAAGAAACTGAAGATGAAGATCATTTGCATTGGCCGCAACTATGCGGAACATATCGTGGAGTTGGACGGCAATCGGAACCGTCCGGCAGAACCGGTCTTTTTCACCAAGCCCGATACGGCGCTGCTGCGCAATAACGACCCGTTCTACGTGCCGTCGTTCAGCAACGATATGCATTATGAAACCGAACTGGTGGTCCGGATCAATCGCGTGGGGCGCAGCATTGCCCGCCGCTTTGCCCATCGCTATTATGCCGAGGTGGGGCTTGGAATCGATTTCACGGCTCGCGACCTGCAACGCCGTTGCATCGCTGAAGGATTACCCTGGGAGGTCTGCAAGGCGTTCGACTATTCGGCAGCCCTTTCGCCGCGGTTCCTCTCGCTAGAGGAGTTGGGCGGCGATGTGCAACGGTTGCACTTTATGATGTCGCTCAACGGGGAGCGGCGGCAGGAGGGCGATACGTCGCAGATGATCTTCAGCGTGGATGAAATCATCAGCCATGTCTCCCGTTTCATCACGCTCAAGATGGGCGACCTGATCTATACCGGAACTCCGGCAGGCGTTGGGCCTGTTGTGCCGGGCGACCACCTGACGGCCGAACTGGAAGGACAGACACTGCTCGACTTTGATATAAAGTAGAATGGAAATTGTGCAAAAGCCTAGACCATGTTGCTCGATAAGCTGAAAAATAAACGACTGATTCTGGCCAGCCACTCGCCTCGGCGGCGCGATTTGTTGGCAGGGTGCGGACTGCCTTTCACCCTGGCCGACAGCTACGAGGTGGAGGAGGTCTACCCACCCGAAATGCCGTCGCATGAGGTGCCGCAGTACCTGGCACAACTCAAGTCGCTGGCCTATCCCCGTCCGCTGGCGGCGGATGAGATTCTGGTGACGGCCGACACGGTGGTGATCCTCGACGACCGCATCCTGGGCAAACCCCGCGACCGGGAGATGGCCGTGGAGATGCTCTCTTCACTCTCGGACCGGCGCCATACGGTCGTTTCGGGCGTCGTACTCCGCACGGCAGACCGGACGGAGGCCTTCTCGGTGGAGACCGGCGTGTGGTTCCGGGCACTGACACCTGAGGAGATCCATTACTATGTCGATACTTATCAACCCTATGACAAAGCGGGGGCCTACGGCATCCAGGAGTGGATCGGTTATGCCGGCATTGAACGCATCGACGGTTCGTTCTATAATGTGATGGGACTGCCGATCCAGATGCTGTATGTCCGGCTCGAGGAGATGCTCGGTGGGCGGTAAACCCCTCACCTCGCAAAATATGATGAAAACCCACACAAAACCTGAAAAAATATGAAAAGCCGTTTTACGCTGATTTTTTTACTCTGCCTGCTCCTGTCGCTGCCCGGTGTGCGGGCCGACCAGGGCATGTGGCTGCCCAGTCTGATCGGGAGCCGTATCCGGGATATGAAAAGCAAGGGCGCACGACTGACTGCCCGGGATATTTATGATGTCAATCGAGCCTCGTTCAAGGATGCCGTGGTGCTCTTCGGACGGGGGTGTACCGGTGAACTGGTGTCGGATCAGGGACTGCTGCTGACCAACCACCATTGCGGCTACGGCCAGATCCAAAGCCACAGCAGCGTGGAACACGATTACCTGACCAACGGCTTCTGGGCCATGAGTCGTGACGAGGAGCTGCCCAATCCGGGGCTGACTGTCTCGTTCCTGGTGCGGATGGAAGATGTGACCGATCGTGTGACGGCAGGTCTCGATACGGTGGCCTATGGGCGGCGCGAGGCGCTCCTGCGGTCGAATATCGAGCGGGTAAAGCAACAGGCTACGGAGGGTACGCACTATACGGCCGATGTGGAGTCGTTCTACTATGGCAATCAGTATTTTCTGTTTGTGAGCGAGGTGTTCCGCGACGTGCGGCTGGTGGCAGCACCGCCCTCCTCGATCGGCAAGTTCGGCGGCGACACCGACAACTGGATGTGGCCGCGCCATACGGGCGACTTCTCCATTTTCCGCATCTATGCCGATAAGGAGGGACGTCCGGCCGACTACTCGAAGGAGAACGTCCCGTATCGCCCCAAGAAGTACTTCACGATCTCGACCCGAGGGGTGAAGGAGGGCGACTTTACGCTGGTTTATGGCTGCCCGGGCTCTACGCAGCAGTTCATTACCTCGGATGCCGTGGACTTCGTGCTCAACTTTTCGGACCCGACCAAGATCGGACTGCGCACTCTGCGGCTCGACGTGATCGCGCAGGCGCAGCAGCGCGACCCGGCGATCCGGATCGCCTATGCCGCCAAACAGGCTTCGATCGCCAATGCCTGGAAGAAGTGGCAGGGTGAGAGCCTCGGTCTGGAGCGCCTCGGAACGATCGACAAGAAACGTGATTATGAACGGCGTTTTGCCACGTGGGCTGCTTCGCACCCGGAGTATGCCGGTGTGCTTGACCGTTTGCGCGAGGCTTATGCCGGACAGCGGAAATATGCCGAAGCGCGCGATTACTATAATGAGGCCTTCAGTGTGATCGAACTCATGGGTGCGGCCCGTGAAGTGCGCAAGGCGACAGGACCCTCGGATGGAGCGTTCCGGGAGAAGTTGGAGGCTTTCTATAAGGACTATTCGGTGGAGATCGACCGCCGGATCGCCACCTTGCTGTTGTCGGAATACATGGAACACGTCCCGGAGGAGTTCGTGCCCGAGGTGCTGGCCGGGAATGTCCGGGCATTGGGTGGCGTGGCGGCTTATGTGGATTGGCTGTATTCCCATTCGGCGCTGACCTCGGCCGAGAAGCTGGCTGCGGCGACGGCTGATCCGGTTGCTTTCGAGGCGTTGCGGAAAGAGGACCCGGCCATGAAACTGCTCGACGGTTTCACGACACTCTACACGGAGCAGATTGCCCGACCTTATGCCCGTTATCAGAACCGGATCGACAGCCTTTATAACATTTATGTGCGGGGACAGCGCGAGTTCGAACCCGGGCGTGACTTTTTCCCCGATGCTAACCTCACTTTGCGTGTGGCTTACGGGCAGGTAGGCGGTTATGCTCCGGCCGATGGCGTATGGCACAAGCCTCTCTCGACGCTTGACGGCATCATCGCCAAGGACGATCCCTCGATCTACGATTACGACATTCCGCAGCGTCTGCGCGAGCTGTATGCCGCGAAGGATTATGGCCGCTGGGCGATCAACGTCGGTACGAAGCGGAATCCGCACTATACGGTACCGGTCTGCTTCCTGGCCACGAATCACACCACGGGCGGCAACTCGGGCAGCCCGGTGCTGAACGGCCGCGGGGAGCTGGTGGGGATCAATTTCGACCGGACGTGGCTCAGTACGATGAGCGACATTGAGTTCGACCCGGCCATGTGCCGCAACATTGCACTCGACATCCGCTACCTGTTGTTCGTGGTGGAGAAAGTGGGCGGTGCCGGCTATCTGTTGGAGGAGATGACACTGAAATAGACCGGTCAGTTCTCCGTGGCCAGACTTGGGCCTAGAGTGTGTGGCGGTTGAAAATATTTGATCGTATGAAGACCGAACAAGAGAAGATGCTTAGCGGCGAGTTTGCCGATACGAGCGATCCGGAGCTGTGGCACAGTTATATCGGGACGCAGGAGCGCCTGCGCCGATTCAACGGCTTGACACCTGCTTCGCAGGAGTACCGGGAGGCATTGCGGGAGGTGATCCCCGATGTGCCGGATACGGCGATCATTTGCCCGCCTTTTTATTGCGACCACGGACGCCATATCCACCTGGGCGAGGGAGTTTATATCAACTATAACTGCTGTTTCCTGGACGGCGGAGGCATCCGCGTCGGTGCGCATACGCTGATCGGTCCGGCCGTGCAGATCTATACGCCGGAGCACCCGATGGATTACCGGCTTCGGCGTCAGACCATCGAGCGGGCATTGCCTGTTACGATCGGCGACGATTGTTGGATTGGTGGCGGTACGGTGATCTGCCCCGGAGTCACTATCGGAGACCGTTGCATTATCGGTGCGGGAAGTGTGGTGGTGCATGATATCCCTTCCGATTCGCTGGCAGTGGGTAATCCGGCCGTGGTTAAGCGCCGCTTGGAATCGGATTCCCGTTAATTCCGAGGGTGGTTCGTGAAGTAGCCCCATGGGCTTTGTTATATGATAAAAAAGAGAAAAGGCAGGATGTTTTTCCTGCCTTTCGCTTTTTTCTTGTTATGAGGGTATGGGTTGAGGCTAAAAACAACGGATTTAAAACTCTTGTTCATAAGCGTTCCGTCCGAGACTTCCCCCCCCCTTGGTGTTAGATTACTTCGACGCCGGCCTCTTTCAGCAATTGCAGACCGAGCTCCTTGAGGCGGTATTTCTGGATCTTGCCGCTGGCCGTCATCGGGAACTCCTTTACGAAGAAAATGTATTTCGGAATCTTGTAACGGGCGATATTGCCGCGGCAGAAGGTCTTGACCTCCTCCTCGGTGAGGGTCTGCCCGTCCTGTACGCGGATGAAGGCCCCTACCTCTTCGCCGTATTTCGGACTCGGGATTCCGGCCACTTCAACTCCTTGGATTTGCGGCATCTTGAACAGGAAGTTTTCGATCTCACGCGGGTAGATGTTCTCACCGCCACGGATGATCATCTCCTTGATGCGGCCCGTGATACGATAGTTGCCGTCCTCGCCGAGCATGCCCAGGTCGCCCGAGTGGAGATAACCGTTGCTGTCGATAATTTCGGCTGTCGCTTCCGGGTTCTTGTAGTAGCCCTTCATGATGTTGTAGCCCTTGCAACACATCTCTCCCTGCACACCTACCGGGCACTCCTCATTGGTCTCCGGGTCGAGCACCTTCACATCCACGAACGGGTAGGGACGGCCGACGGTTGTGGCGCGTACCTCCGTGGAGTCGGTCACGCGCGTGGCGGTCATGCCCGGCGAACTCTCCGTAAGGCCGTAGACGCTGATCACGTTGCAGTGCATCTTCTCCATCACCTGATTCATCGTGTCGATCGGGCAGACGGCTCCGGCCATGATACCTGTGCGGAGCGAGGTGAGGTCGAACATGTCGAACATCGGGTGGTTCAGCTCGGCGATGAACATCGTCGGCACGCCGTACAAAATCGTGCACCGCTCCTTGTGGACCGATGCCAATACCTTCAACGGGTCGAAATCCTCTACCATCACCATCGTAGAGCCATGCGTGATGACCGCACAAAGAGCCAGCACACACCCGAAACAGTGGAACAGAGGTACGCAGGTGAGCAGTTTGTCGGCAGCCGTATAGGCCATAAATTCGCCCGTGGCCATACCGTTGTTCAGGATGTTATGGTGCGATAGCATGACACCTTTCGGGAAACCGGTAGTGCCCGAGGTGTATTGCATGTTCACTTCGTCGAAGGGATCGGTCTGTGCTTCGGCAGCCCGCAATGCCTGGTCGTCCAGGTAGGAGCCCATCAGCAGCAGTTCGGCCGAGGTGTACATGCCGCGCAGTTTCTCCTGCCCGATGTAGACCACGTTCCGCAGTTCGGGGAAGCGCTCGCTGCGGAGCTTCCCGCGCGGCTGGGTCTTGAGTTCCGGGACCAGTTGGTACATCATCTCCACGTAGTCGCTGTCGCGGTAGCCGTTGACCAGGCACATCGTGTGGATGTCGGCGTTTTTCATGATGTACTCCACTTCGGCACTCTTGTAATTGGTGTTTACGGTGACCAGCACCGCTCCGATTTTGGCGGCCGCAAACAGTACGGTCAGCCAGTCGGGTACGTTCTTGGCCCACATGCCCACCTTGCTGCCCTTCGTGACGCCGATAGACAGAAAGGCTTTGGCCATGTTGTCGACCCGTTCGTTGAATTCGGCATACGTGAGGCGCAGGCCCCGGTCCGGGTAGACCAGAAAATCATGCAGCGGGGTCTCCGTTGCCCACTTCTCGAGCAACTGCCCCATGGTGTAATTGAGTAGTTCCATACCTAAAAACTTCTCGTGCTGGACAGAACTAATAGGGAGTATAGGTTACGGCCAGTACCTTGGCCTGCGTGTTGAGATCGGGGGTGGTAATGCAGTGCGGGACAATCGAGTCGTAGTAGATGCTTTCTCCGGCTCCGAGCGTGTATTTTTCGTTGCCGTAGTAGATTACGATGTTCCCCTCCAGTACGTAGATGAACTCTTCGCCCTCGTGTGTGGAGAAGTTCTCCTTTTCGCAACCGGTGTACTCGACATTGATCAGGAACGGCTCCATGTTACGGTCGCTTTTCTGCGGCGCCAGGGAGTGGAAATTGAGGTGCCCCTGGTCGTCGGTAGCGGGGGCGCTGACCGTGGGTTGAAGACGGTTGCGGCCTGTTACGGCGGGAGCACACCCTTCGATTCCGTCGAGAATCGTCCCCAGACGGACTCCCATACGGCGAGCCAGTTTGATCAGGATAGAGATTGAGGGGGAGACCTCGCCACGTTCGATCTGCTCCAACAGCCGAACTTCTATCCCTGCCGCTTGGGCCAGCTCTTCGAGAGAAAGTCCGGCCGCCTCGCGGAGTTGTTTGATTTTGGAAGGAATATTTTCTGACATAGTTTAGCTGACTAAAAATTTCGCAAAACAAAGATAATCCGATCATTTGGAGAAGGGCGTTGCCGGAGCGATTTTTCTACGAAGCCCAAAAGGAGCGTTTGAGGTGAAAATTCCCTGTTTTGTGTCGTTGTTTGCGGGCCAAACGGGGCGGTAAATTTGGTATGTCCACGGAGTTAAATTCATCTCAAGAGATCGGATTGTGGTGGGGGTATACGATATTTTTGTTAACTTTGACCGAAAACGATCTTAAAGCGTAAACGGTATGAAAATAGGTGTGATCGGTGGCGGCAATATGGGGGGTGCTGTAGCATCAGGAGCCATTGCTGCCGGGGTGGTTGCCGCGGCCGATGTGGCGGTTTCGCATGCGCGGCCGCTGTTGGTGGAGAATTTGGAGAAGATAGGCGTAACGGTGCGCCTGACTCGGGATAACCGGGAGGTGGTCCATGGGGCAGACATCGTGATCGTTGCCGTGAAGCCGTGGCTCATGGAAGGGGTTCTGGCCGAAATTGCTCCCGTTTTGGATCGGCAGCGGCAGGCGGTAGCTTCGGTTGCAGCTGGGATCTCGTTCGAGCAACTGGCGGCCTATCTGGAGTGTGACCAGCGGGGTGCGGTGGGGCTCTACCGCATTATCCCCAATACGGCGATTTCGCTCGGGCAGAGCATGACCTTCATTGCGCGGCACGGTACAACGCCGCAGCAGGATGAGGCAGTGATGCAGTTGTTCGGAGCGTTGGGCGAGGCGATGGAGGTGAACGAGGCGCAGATGCCGGCTGTGACGGCTTTGGCATCGTGCGGCATCGCCTATGCCTTTAAATATGTGGATGCTGCCATGACGGGTGGCGAACGGCTGGGCTTGCCGCGTGAGGAATCGCTGCGTATCGTGTTGCGCACCGTGCGGGGCGCACTGGCGATGCTGGAGGCCAATGGAACGCTGCCTCAGGTGGAGATCGACAAAGTGACCACGCCGGGTGGCATTACGCTTAAGGGACTGGAGGCTATGGAGCGGAACGGTTTTTCGCAAGCCGTGATCGAGGGACTGTTGGCCAGCAAATAAGGAGAGAGTGTGAGGATGGAAAACATACGATATAAGAAAGTAGTTATCAAGATCGGCAGCAATGTACTGGCGCGGCCTGATGGGACGTTGGATGTGACGCGCATGTCGGCCCTGGTTGACCAGATTGCCGTTTTGCATCGGGCTGGCGTGGAGGTGATCGTCGTGTCGTCCGGTGCTGTGGCGTCGGGGCGCAGTGAGATCGGTGCGCGGACCGGGAAACTCGATCCGGTGTCGGCTCGTCAGTTGTTTTCGGCTGTGGGGCAGGCGAAGCTGATCAATCGCTATTTCGATATGTTCCGTGATTGGGGCCTGGCCTGCGGGCAGGTGCTGACCACCAAGGAGAGCCTCTCCACGCGGGACCATTACCTGAATCAGAAGAATTGCATGGGAGCGATGCTCGCCAATGGTGTGATCCCCATTGTCAACGAGAACGATACGATCTCGGTTACGGAGCTGATGTTTACCGATAACGACGAATTGTCAGGTCTGGTTTCGACGATGATGGATACCGAGGCGTTGATCATCCTGAGCAACGTGGACGGGATCTATAACGGCGATCCGGCCGATCCGACCACGGAGGTGATCCGCGAGATCCGGCCCGAGGGAGACGACATTGCAGGGTATGTGCGTGCCGGACGCTCGCAGTTCGGCCGCGGCGGTATGCTGACCAAAAGCCGCATTGCCCGCAAGGTGGCTGCAGAAGGCGTGACAGTGATCATCGCCAATGGCAAGCGCGACGGCATTCTGGTCGATCTGGTGCTGGGCGACCGTGAGGTGACCTGCACGCGGTTCGTGCCCTCGCCGCGGCCCATCTCTGGCGTGAAGAAGTGGATTGCCCACTGCGAAGGTTTTGCCAAGGGCGAGGTGCATATCAATCAGGGGGCTTATGAGGCACTGTGTGCTCCGCGGGCCGTGAGCTTGCTCCCGGTGGGTGTCAGCCGGGTGGAGGGTGAATTCGAAAAGGACGACATCGTGCGGATCGTGGCTCCTACGGGGGAGGCGATTGGGGTAGGCCGCATTGCCGTCGACAGCGACAAGGCCCGTCAGACTATCGGTCAGAAGGGCGCCCGGCCGTTGATACATTACGATTATTTATATCTTGATTAACGATAACACGGAGAGTAGCGTATGGATTTGAAGGAGGTTTTTGAGCGGGCGGTGGTCGCCGGGCGGGAGTTGAACATGTTGGCTCCGGAGAAGATCAATGCTGTGTTGCACCGGGTGGCCGATGCAATCGTCGAGAATAGTACCTCGATTCTGGAGGCCAATCAAGTTGATCTGGCGGCTATGGAGTCGAGTAATCCGATGTATGATCGGTTGATGCTGACGCTGGATCGGCTGGATGCGATCGTCGCCGATATGCGTAATGTGGCGGCATTATCCTCTCCCGTGGGGAAAGTCCTTAGCGAATGGAGCCGTCCCAATGGGATGAAGATCAAAAAGGTAAGGGTGCCGTTCGGCGTGGTGGGCGTGATCTATGAGGCGCGGCCCAATGTAAGTTTCGATGTTTTTGCGCTCTGTTTCAAGAGTGCCAATGCTGCGGTGCTCAAGGGTGGGTCCGATGCCCGGCATACGAACGAGGCCATCGTGGCGATGATCCGGAGTGTGTTGGCCGAGGAGGGCGTGAGTCCCGATGTGGTGACGCTGCTGCCGAGCGATCGCGAGGCGACGGCACAGTTGCTGGATGCGGTGGGATATGTCGATGTCCTGATCCCGCGCGGCAGTTCGTCGTTGATCAACTATGTACGTGACCATGCCCGCGTGCCGGTGATCGAGACCGGAGCGGGAATCTGCCATACCTATTTCGATCGGGCCGGCAGCGTACAGAAAGGAGCTGCAATTATTTTTAATGCCAAGACGCGGCGCGTGAGTGTCTGCAATGCACTGGACTGCCTGATCATTCACTCGGAGCGCCTGGCCGATCTGCCGGCTCTGTGCCAGCGGCTGTCGGTGAAGAAGGTGGTGATCTATGCCGACAAGCGGGCTTATGCCGCCCTGGACGGCCACTATCCGATCCGCATGTTGGAACATGCCGACGAGGGGAGCTTCGGTACCGAGTTTCTGGATTACAAGATGGCGATCCGGACGGTCGACAGCTTCGAGGAGGCCATCGAACATATCGACCGCTATTCGTCGCGCCACAGCGAGGCTATCGTGACCGAGGATGCGGCGACGGCAGCCCTGTTTTCGCGGCGGGTGGATGCGGCTTGTGTTTATACGAACGTTTCGACGGCCTTCACCGACGGGGCACAGTTCGGATTTGGTGCCGAGATCGGGATCAGCACCCAGAAGTTGCATGCCCGAGGACCGATGGCATTGCCGGAGTTGACCAGCTATAAATACCTGATTTCCGGCGACGGACAGACACGCGATTAGCATGGATTCACAGCGGGAGATACAGGTGGCGGTGGAGCGTTATCTGACGTGTTTCCCCGGCGAGCGGGAGCGGCTGGCGACTTTCTGCCGTTTCGTGGAACAGTATGAAGGAACCCGGCTGTTCGACCGCCGGAACTTTGAGGGACATATCACGGCCAGCGGTATCGTTTGGAATCCGGCCGACGGGCGCATTCTGCTGCTCTACCATCGGGGACTGCAACGGTGGTTGCAGCCGGGAGGACACGTGGAGGCATCCGATGCTTCGATCTTTGCCGCAGCGCAACGCGAGGTGCGCGAGGAGACCGGTCTGCGGCCGGAAGACCTGGAGTTGTTTAGGTTCCGGAGGTGCTGTATGGCTGGGTATCCTGGGGAGGACTTTGCTGCAGGACTTCCGATCTTCGATCTGGACAGCCATGCGATCCCGGCGAACGAGGTCAAGCGCGAAGATGCGCACATCCATCATGATGTCCGCTTTCTTTTTGCTTTGAAAAACAGCGGCCGGAGGGTGGAGATCAATCCGACCGAGTCGCAGGGCGTGCGTTGGCTGCTGCCGGAGGAGGTGCCTGCCGGAACGGGATTCGACCGCCTGCTGGAGCGACTACCTTTCTACGGCATTGGTGCATAGCCCATGATCCTTTCGGTCAGGAAGTGAAAGTGCCCCTGTCTGGATGATGTCCGGTTGCTCGAATGGAGCGGCTATTTCTCTGCGGGGCGAAGAGCGCGTTGAAAATATTCCTCGAAAAAGATCAACTGGTAGTCGATCGAGTTGTTCCAATAGTCCCAGTTGTGTGATCCCGGACGCGTCAGATAGTCGTGGGGGATGTTGCGATAGAGCAGTTGCCGGTGTAGTTCTTCGTTCACTTGGTAGAAGAAATCTTCCGTTCCGCAGTCGATGATGATGGCCAGCGCACCGGGTTTTAATCTCCAGAGTTGGTTGATGACGGTATGGGTCTCCCAGTTCTCGGGATTTTCGGCATACTCGCCCAGTTGGCGGCTCATCTCCCAGTTGTTGGGGAAGGGGCGGATGTCCACGCCGCCGCTCGTCGAGCCGCATGCCCCGAACAGATCTTGGTGGCGGAAAGCCAGCCAAAGTGCCCCATGGCCGCCCATGCTCAGACCCGAGATGGCTCTCCCTTCGCGTCGGGCGCGGGAGGTATAATGGCGGTCGACATAAGGGATCAGCTCCCGAGTGATATAGGTTTCGTAACGCACCGAAGGGTCTTTCGGACTGTCCCAGTACCAGCTTTGCGCACCGTCGGGGCAGACGATGATCATGCCTTTTTCAGTAGCCAGTTCCGGTAGATTGGGTTTGATCTGGGACCAGCACAAGTAGTCGTTCCCGAATCCGTGAAGCAGGTAGAGAACCGGGTAGCGATCGGCGTGTTGCGGATCGTAGCCGTCTGGCAGGATGACGAGATTTTTCACCGATTTATGCATGGAGGGGCTTTCGACCAGCACCGTGTCCACAGTGGCGGCATTGAGCCTCAGGCTGGAGAACAATAGCAGGGCGAGGATAAATAGTTTTTTCATGGTTCGTAGTTTGTCGGATTGTGAAGGCATGTTGGTTGACAAATGAGGAGCGGAGATTTCCTTTTCTCCGCCTCCTTCCCTACAAAGATATATATCCCGGCGCAGGGAAACAAGGTGGTGGGTGGATTATTTTCCGGCGGCGCGGAGAATAAACGTCGAAAAGTGTTATCTTTGCGGCGATTTTTGTTTGGGATTAATCCGCCACTGCTATGAAAGGACTTTATACCATACTTCTGCTGATGGTCTCCAATGTCTTCATGACATTTGCCTGGTATGGCCACTTGAAATTCAAATCGCTCAAGTTTCTTGATTCAGCTCCCTTGATTGGGGTGATTCTGCTCAGTTGGGGAATAGCGCTGTTTGAGTACTGCTTCATGATCCCGGCCAACCGGATCGGTTTTCAGGGCAACGGCGGTCCGTTTTCGCTCATCGAACTGCGGGTAATTCAGGAGGTGGTCTCCCTAACGGTCTTTACGCTGATCTCACTCTTTATTTTCCGAACGGAGAGTTTCCGCGTGAACCATATCTACTCTTTCATGTTTATCGTTCTGGCGGTCTATTTCGCCTTTAAGAAGTAGAATCCCCGGATTCTGTCCCTAGGCGGCTTTTCGATTTGAGAAAAGCCAGGTCCCTTTTTTCCATACATATTCGAGTGGCCCTTGGCGGTACCGTGAGAGCCACCATACGCTCAGGCGCTGCTGTGCTGCGAAGATCAGTATGCCGGTAATCAGACAGGCCGTTGTGCCGAAGTAGCGGTACATTCCCAATCCCCAGGCATAATAGATGGATGCCCCTACGATCGACTGCCCGATGTAGTTGCTCAGACTCATGCGCCCGAAGGGTACGAAAATCCACTGTCGGTCGGCGATCTTTCCGCCCCGGTACCATAGTAGAATGAACCCCGATGCGAGAATGGTCGTGAAGGCAAAGTTGGAGAGCGATAGGGCCAGAATTTTGGCTGGGGTGAGGATGGTGGTGTTGTGGATCAGATCGGGGAGCGTGAGCCGCAGAGCATAGAGCGGAATGAACCCGATGATACCGGCTACGAGGGCCTGCCGCCAGAACCGGAGGCTCTGTTCCGATTTACGGAACAACTCCAGCCGTCCGAGCAGCATGCCGAACAGGAAGAGTGAGGCCGTTTGGAAGAAGCGTCCGTTCTCCGCGGCCCAGATATTGCTGTACAGTACGCCGTCCGGCACGTTGGCTCGCAGGGCATCCCAGAACGTACCCTCGGTGAGGGCCGTGCAGACGTTGTGGTAATAGGGCAAATAGGCACCTCCCTGTAGTGTGTAGGAGGGATCGCACAGTGCGTAGATGATGCGTCCCCATTCCAGCGGTTGCAGCATGAGAATGGCGGCGATGATCAGCAGCGCCTTGTTGCTGACGCGGGCTAGCGGCACGAGGACCAGTCCGACCGTGGCGTAGAGTATCAGGATGTCGCCCGGGTAGAATAACGAATGCAGCATCCCGAAGCCAAACAACAGAACCAGTCTCCACAGAAATCGCCACCGGAAGTCGACGCCTCGTCGTTCCTGATTCCGGATCTGGATGTAGAAACTGAACCCGAACAGCAGCGAGAAAATGGCATAGGCCTTGCCCCCGAACAGAAAAAACATGATCTTCAGCAGCCAGCTGTCGATCGTGTGCAGAAAGGCCGGAATCCATTCCGGAGTTTGGAGTACGTTATATTGTTCCGTATTGTGGAGCAGGACGATGGCGCAGAGGGCAAATCCCCGCAAGGCGTCGACCACGTCGATGCGGTCGGTATGGGTTAGGTTTTGGTAGTGATTCGTCATGGGAAATGATGCAGGCTGTTAAGTTAGGAGGTCAAAGATATGGATAATCTGTTGGATTGCCAAGTCTTGACAAAAAACCCTCTTTCGCTTGCTTACTTTTTGAGAAAAGAGACGATACAAAAAGAGAGCTACATGTTTTGTAGCTCTCTTTTCTTTCTTTGGCGGAGAGGACGAGATTCGAACTCGTGGTACCCCTTGCGAAGTACGTCGGTTTAGCAAACCGGTGGTTTCAGCCACTCACCCACCTCTCCGGTACTCTGGACTGAAAGAAATTCTTTCTTGGTTTAAATACCGTGCAAAAGTATAGTTTAGTTTTCTAACATGCAAATTTTTGAAAGACGAAATCGCGTCGCATCGCATATTTTATTGTATCCACAGAGGGGATTACGGCTCGTCGCCAGACCCGCACACTCTTCCAGCGCCCCTCTGCACAATACAGCGATGGCGAGAAAATTTTCTCGCCATCGCTGTATTGCAGTCACCATTCATGCCGAATGGTATTAAAAGTTCCTAGAAGATAAAACGCGAACTGATCTCTTTGTAATTGTGGACGCGCTCCATCACGTCTGCAAAAATATCTGCCACGCTCAGCACGGTGAATTTCGACGTGTCTTCGTCCTTCTTCAGCGGAATCGTATCCGTCACGATCACCTCCTGCAGGCTGCTCTTGTTGATCCGGTCATAGGCCGGGCCCGACAGCACGGCATGCGTTGCAGCTGCACGAACACTCTTGGCGCCCTTTTCCATCAACATGTCGGCCGCCTTGGTGATCGTCCCGGCCGTGTCGATCATGTCGTCCAGGATGATGATATTGCGTCCTTCCACGTCACCAATTGCCGTCATGCTGCCGATCACGTTGGCACGTTCGCGCTGCTTGTGGCTGATAATCATCGGGGCGTTCAGGTATTGCGAATAGGCATGAGCCCGTTTGGCGCCGCCCATGTCGGGAGCTGCGATCGAAAGATCCTCAATGTTCAGACTGCTGATATAGGGGATGAAGATTCCGCTGGCGTAGATGTGATCCACTGGAATGTCGAAGAAGCCCTGAAGCTGGTCGGCATGCAGGTCCATGGTCATGATGCGGTCCACGCCGGCAGCGCGCAACAGGTTTGCCACCAGTTTAGCCCCGATCGATACCCGCGGACGATCCTTCCGATCCTGCCGTGCCCAGCCGAAGTAGGGCATCACGGCGATTACCCGGTGAGCCGAAGCGCGGTGAGCGGCGTCGATCATCAGCAGCAGCTCCATCAGATTGTCGGAGGGCGGGAAGGTCGACTGGACGATGAAAACGGTGCAGCCGCGGATACTTTCATTGAAGGCGGGCTGGAACTCGCCATCGCTGAATTCCAGTACGGAAGAGTCTCCGATCTCGGTTCCGTAGCTTTTGGCGATCTTTTCAGCCAGGTAACGCGATTCCCGGCAGGCGAAGATTTTGAGTTTATGAATAGCCATTGTAATATTGTTGGACGGTTGAACGACACAAAAGTACTCTTTCAGCGTCATTTTTACACGCTTTTACGCTACTTTTTTTCAACAATTCTGTAAACACTCCTCGATAAAGCCCAAAATGGTCTCCCGGCCCTGTTTTTTTTCGGACGAGGTGACGAAAAACGGCGGCAACTCTTCCCACTCCTCGAGCAGCACCCGTTTGTAACGGGCCAGGTTCGATGCCAGTTGGTTGGACGACAACTTGTCGCTTTTGGTGAAGACCACTCCGAACGGCACCCCTTCCATGCCCAGCATGCGGATGAAATCCAGGTCGATCCGCTGCGGTTCGAGACGCGAGTCGACCAGTACGAACAAGAAGTGCAGTTTTTCGCACCGAGTGACGTAATCGGTGATCAGTTTGCCGAATTCGCCGCGCAGGTTTTTCGAGACACGCGCATAGCCATATCCCGGCAGGTCGACCAGATACCAGCGGTCGTTGATCAGGAAGTGGTTGATCAGGCGGGTTTTACCTGGTGTCCCTGAGACTTTGGCCAGCGACGGCCGGTCGGTCAGCAGGTTGATCAGCGACGACTTGCCCACGTTGCTGCGTCCGATGAAGGCAAATTCGGGCCGGCCATCTGCCGGAATCTGCGACAATTTCTGGCTGCTGCACTTGAAAAGGGCCGAGGTAATGTTCATTGTCTAAGGAATTTTGGGCAAAAGTAGCGAAAATTGTGCAAATCCTGCAATCCGTGCGCTTGCGAACTCTTCGAAAGGGGGCCTGTCGAGATAGTCGGACAGAATGGTTGAAGACGGAGCTCGGACCTTCCGGCACAAAAAAAGCGACCGGGAACCCGTCCCGGCCGCTTTGCATCAACCAAACTATAAAAAAACCGACTAACCTTTATTACTTGAAATAGCGGTTATAGAGTCCCTCGAAGCCTTTGCCGTGGCGTGCTTCGTCCTTGCACATTTCGTGTACGGTATCGTGGATGGCGTCCAGATTGAGTTTCTTGGCCAGCGTTGCGATGCGTTTCTTGTCCTCGCAGGCACCGGCTTCAGCCTCCATGCGTTTCTTGAGGTTGGTCTTGGTATCCCAAACCACTTCGCCCAGCAGTTCGGCGAATTTGGCAGCATGCTCGGCCTCTTCCCAAGCGTAACGCTTGAAAGCCTCGGCCACTTCGGGATAGCCTTCGCGGTCAGCCTGGCGACTCATGGCCAGATACATACCCACCTCGGTGCACTCTCCATTGAAGTGTGCTTTCAGTCCCTCGAGCACTTCCTCGTCGACGCCTTTGGCTACGCCGATCACGTGCTCGTCTACGAAGGTCAGGGCACCGCCTTCGCTCTCCTCAACCTCTACGAATTTCGAAGCGGGAACACCGCACTGAGGACATTTCTCGGGAGCGGCATCACCTTCGTGAATGTATCCGCATACTGTACATCTGAACTTTTTCATAATCTTACGTGTTGTTTAATGTGTGTGTTGTTATTTTTTTGAGTTTTCAAGCAATGTTTTTACTCTCTTTTTGCCGGCAGCCGGCACATACTCCCTTGTAGAGCAATTGGACATCCCGGATCTGGGCTCCCGGCGGCGTGTGTTGCCCCACAAAGTGGGAATCCTCCACTGCAATATCTTCCAAGACGCCACACCGGTCGCACAGAAAATGAGCATGAAATTCCGTAAAACCGTCGTAACGCCGATTCCCCTTGTCGATGTCGATCACCAGAATTGCCCCCTGTTCAACCAGCCGATTCAGCGTATTATAAACGGTCGTACGCGACAAGGTTGGTATCTGCGGACTTAATGCCTCATAGATCTCATCCACCGTGGGGTGCGTCCGATGCGTACGGAGATACTCCATCACGGCCAGCCGCTGCAGGGAAGGCCGTACGCCGTGTTTTTCGAGGTATTTCCGGATTTCAGACTGCATCTTTGTGTTATTTGTAATTATTACATTTTTGTAATCGTTACAAAAATAGAGTTTCTGATTCGGTTTTCCAAATTTTTTGCTCAATATTTTTACACAAAACGGAATTCGGTCCACGGACCGAATTCCGTTTTGTGTTTATTTTTCGTTTATATACAGCGTGTTATCTTTGTGTGGCGTTATCTCCATACGGGAGCAGGTTGCAGGGTAATAGCAGGTGTCCCGTTCCCGATTTGACACCAGCCGTCGTCTGTCCACGTAATTTTGTCTATGCAAAGCCTGCGCCAGACGCCGCCCGTTCCGTCCGGATTTTTCGAGGGTTCCGTTGCCAGCACGGCGTGGTAGATGATCCACTGGTCGCCGTTGGCATCGGTCAGAATCTCGCCGTTGTGCCCGGGACCTCTCAATACCTCGTTGCCTACGAATAGCGGCTGTGCGTCGCGGACTGCTACGAATAGGCCGGAACTCCAGTCCTTGCCGTCTTTCGTTACATAGGGCCCTTTGATATGGGTCGACCGGGCTACCGTTATTTTATAAGTGATCTCTTCGGGCACGCTGCTCAGGGTTTTGCCATTGGAGCCGAAAAGATAGTAATAACCGTTTTTCTTATAAATGTACGAGGCTTCGATCCCATTCGGGACGACCTGGAACAGAGTCTCTTTCAGGATTGAACCCGTGATCTCCTTTTGTGTCAGACCTGCATGGTTGGCAAAGAAGGCGGCATCCATCTCCACGCCATAAATGCCCTGATGGCTGCCAAAGAACAGGTAATGTTTCCCCTCGTCGTAGATGTAGAACGGATCGATGCAGTTTTCGACGCCGATCTCCGAAACGTCGAACAACTTGCCACAATCGGTGAACGGTCCGCCCGGCGTATCGCTGATGGCCAGTCCGCACCCTTCGTTGGTATCTTCCAACGCCGCAAAGGAGTAGAAGAGATAGTATTTCCCGTTGATCAGGTTGATGTTGGGCGCCCACACGCCACCGCCGGGCGTGGTTTTCCAGTCGGGCAGTTTTTGCAGGGCGCCACCCACCTCTTCCCACGTGACGAGATCCTTCGAACGGATGATCGGTACGTATTGGACCTTCCCGTTGCGGCGGCTCTGTGTGCTGTAGGCGTAAATATAGCCGTCATTGGCCCGAATGGCCGTCGGGTCGGGGAAATCCGGTGTGTAGACCGGATTCACGTAGGTGTTGAGTCGTGTGAGGGTCAGCGTATGGCTGTTGCCGGCCAGAGTCTCTTTTCCTCCGGTGGTGAGGCTGACGCTCCATTTTATCTGTGCCTGGGAAGCAGGGGCCTGGGCTCCGGCCTGCAGGGCGATTTCGTCGAGCTGCTGGGCCGATAGGCTGATTGAGGTACCAAGACCTCCGTTTCGAGATGCGATTTCGAACAGCGGCGTATTGAAATTGCCGTCAGCTTTGATGATCAGCAGTTTGTAACGGGCGCTGCTCCCTTCCGTAGCTGCTCTTACGTTCCAGGAGAACTCCAGATCGGTCACAGTGTGCAGGTCGATCTTCTGCTGATCCTGAGGCATGCGGAGGGTCGTCTCGATTTGTGGTGGATCGATAGATTTTTCCTCGTGTTTGCATTCGTAGCATGTCAGGCTCAATAGGGTAAGGGTTGTTATTCCGCAGATTATTGGATGTCTTTTCATGTTGATGGAAATTTAGGTAGTAGTGGGTGAACGTTGTTAAGGTTTTGTGAGATTGCCCCCGATCCTTTCGGGGATTTTCAATTTAACAAAATTAAACGAAATGTGGAGATATCTTCTCTCTTTGCTGTGAAAAAAGTGTTGTCGCCACGATAAAAATTTATCTATTTTTGTGACAATATTCAATCTCGAAGAGGAGGATTTATGGATGGCATCGGGACTATATTGATGGAGTGGTATCGGCAGAACGCACGGACATTACCTTGGCGTGAAACGTGTGATCCGTATCGGATTTGGGTCTCGGAGATTATCCTTCAACAGACACGTATTGCTCAGGGGTTGGATTATTACCGCCGGTTCATGGAGCGCTTTCCCGATGTCAGTTCATTGGCTGCAGCCTCCGAAGACGAGGTGTTGAAACTGTGGCAGGGGTTAGGGTATTACAACCGGGCTCGGAATCTTCATGCGGCAGCCAAAACTGTCGTCACGGCCTATGGCGGAATCTTCCCGGCGTCCTATCCGGAGGTTCGCGCACTGAAGGGTGTGGGAGACTATACGGCTGCTGCAATCTGCTCGATTGCCTACGGACAGCCCTACGCCGTGGTGGACGGGAATGTCTACCGTGTGTTGGCCCGGCTGTGGGACTGTGATCTGCCGATCGACAGCGGAGCGGGCAAAAAGCACTTCGCAGCCTTGGCTCAGGGGCAACTCGACCGACAACAGCCAGGCATCTACAATCAGGCCATCATGGATTTCGGAGCCATGCAGTGTACGCCGGGGCAACCCGACTGTTCGGTCTGTCCCCTGTCCGGTCTGTGTCAGGGTCGGGCGGCCGGTCATGTTCTGCAGCTACCGGTCAAGTCGGGTAAGAGTGTTAGCCGTACCCGTTATTTTCATTACCTGCATCTTCTTTGTGGAGATACCACATGGCTTCGCCGTCGCGCAGGGAAAGACATCTGGCAGGGATTGTATGAATTTCCGCTAGTCGAGACTGATGGACCTGCAACATGGGAAAATCTACGGGAAGATCCCCGTTGTACCACCCTGTTCACGGATTGCGGTGAGACGGAACTCCTTGATACGGTCTCCCTTCCGCGGCATATCTTGTCGCATCAGGCTATCGAATCGTGTTTCTACCGAATCCGCATCGAATATCCTTCTGCCGAGTGGACTGACTATGTCGCCGTTGAGAGTGCCGATATTGATTCTTATGCCGTGTCGCGCCTCACGGAGTCTTATTTGAAGCGCCTCAAAACAGAAGAAGTTACATACGAATAAACCTCTTCATCGCAGCGGTTCCGTGTCCTATGTCAGAGAGAAAAAACGCACCTTTCTGCGCTCACGAGCAAATTGGATAAACTTGAACGATTATCGGATTTATTTCGTATATTTGAGATCATGTTACGATGAACCCCAAAACTTAGCTAAAGCCATGCAAAAACTACTAATCTTACTGGGAGCTATTGTTGCTATAGCCTCCTGTGGCACCGGAGATTCCGTCAAGGTGGAATCTGTCGACCGACCTGCCACTGATACCCGAAACGAATTCTATGCCAGCAACCGAGCTCCCTTGCAACCCCAAGCCTTCATAAAATTACCGCTGGGGAGTATTCGTCCGGAGGGCTGGTTGCTCAAACAACTCCAGTTGCAAAAGGACGGTCTGAACGGTCACTTGGGTGAAATCAGCGCCTGGCTCCAAAAAGAGGGAAATGCCTGGCTCGAAAATGGCGGTGCCTGGGGATGGGAAGAGGTACCTTATTGGCTTCGCGGGTACAGCGACCTTGCTCTGTTGTTGCAGGACGAGGCGATGATGGCCGAAGCAAAATACTGGATCGACCATATCATTGCCGGGCAACGTGAGAGCGGTGATTTCGGCCCCATGCAGAAAGGTCGTGGGACGGAACGCGATCTGTGGCCCAATATGCTCGTGCTGTGGCTGATGCAGAATTATGAGGAGGCCACGGGCGATCCGCGTGTGATCGACTTCATGACCCGCTACTGCCATTGGCTCCTGACGCTGCCCGACGACAAATTCCTCGAGGGTTATTGGGAGAACAGTCGTGGCGGTGACAATCTGTGGAGCGTGGTGTGGCTCTATAACCGCACGGACGACCCGCAACTGCTCGAACTGGCCGAGAAAATCCATCGCAATACGGCCGATTGGACCAAGTCAACGCAACTGCCCAACTGGCATAATGTCAACATCGCACAGTGCTTCCGCGAACCGGCCACCTATTATCTGTTTACGGGCGATTCGTCGCAGTTGCGCGCCAGCTATAATGTACAGAGCCTGATCCGCCGCGCCTTCGGGCAGGTGCCGGGCGGCATGTTCGGCGCTGACGAGAATGCCCGTATCGGTTTCTTCGATCCGCGGCAGGGAACCGAAACATGCGGCTTCGCTGAGCAGATGGCCTCGGATGAGATCATGCTCATGATCACAGGCGATCCTTATTGGGCTGAGAATTGCGAGGATGTGACCTTCAACAGTTTCCCTGCAGCCTTCATGCCCGACTACAAAGCGCTGCGTTATATCACCAGCCCGAATCTGGTGGTGAGCGACAGCAAGAATCATAACCCCGGCATCAACAACCGTGGTCCGTTCCTGGCCATGAACCCCTTCAGCAGCCGCTGTTGCCAGCACAACCACGGTTTCGGATGGCCCTACTATGCACAGCATCTGGTTATGGCGACGCCGGACAACGGATTGGCTGCCGTGCTCTACAACAGCTGTACGACTACGGCCAAGGTCGCCGGCGGTCAGGAGGTAATCCTCTCCGAGCAGACCCGTTATCCCTTCGAGGAGAGTGTGCGCTTTACCCTGAACACGCTGCAACCGGCTACCTTCCCGCTCTACCTGCGTATCCCCTCCTGGACGAAGGATGCCTCGGTGACCATCAATGGCAAGAGAGTTACGGCACATGTCATCCCCGGGAAATATCTGCGTATCGAGCGTTCCTGGCAGGATGGCGACCAGATCGAACTGAACATGCCGATGAAGATCTCCATGCGGCAGTGGCAGGTCAATAAGAACAGCGTGAGCGTCGACTACGGCCCGCTGACCCTTTCGCTGCGGATCGAGGAGGATTACCGGCAGGTGGACAGCCGTGAATCTGCAATCCACGATGCAAAATGGCAGGCAGATGCCGATGCTTCGGCCTGGCCTACGTTCGAGATCCATCCGGCTTCGGCATGGAATTATGCTCTGGTGACGGATGCTCCTATTGCCGTTGAGCGTCGTCCGTGGCCTGAGGATGACAATCCGTTCACACTGGCCTCCGTGCCGCTGCAGTTCAAAGCGCAGGGACGCCTCGTACCGGGATGGACCATCGACGAATACGGACTGTGTGGCGTACTGCCCTATGAGAGCGATCCGCGGTCGGCCTCGGTGGACGACATTACACTGGTACCGATGGGTGCGGCACGTTTGCGTATTGCATCGTTCCCTACGGCCACTAAATAGAGGGGCGGGGAGGGAGTCCCCGATTCCGCAAGTGAGAACAATACACAGGAAGAGGACTTCACTGCTGAAGTCCTCTTCCTGTGTATTGCGATAACGTCTGATATGATGCAATCGGCCTGTTCGGATACGGTCTTCATCGGGATCACTGCCCCTCCCCAAAAGAACGTTCCTTCATATTTCCACCTTCTCCGCTCTGCGGATCGCTGTCAGACAACCTTCGTGGAGGGGGCGTGCGGGCTACTCCTCAACCTTCCGCGGAGCCCGGTGACGCCGATGGTTACGACGCCGGCGATTGGTCGATCTGCCTTCCGATGCCGATGTCGGCTCTGAGAAGGTAGTGGCAGCGGATTGTGCGCCCTGTGTTGCTGGCTCCTGCGGGTTATTTTCTGCCGGTTTCCCTTGCGAACGGCCTCCGCCTCCCTGTCCTTTGCGGCGATTGCGGTTGGCATTGCGGTTGCGACTCCGTTTACGACCGTCATGTTCCGTACGAGGCTCATAGACAGGAGCCTTTCCGAGCCGTTCCGGCAACGGCAACTGCTCCACATCCCGTTCGATGAAGGTCTCGATGCGGTGGAACTTTCCCTGTTCCTTTTCGTTGACGAAGGTGATGGCCCGGCCCGTAGCCGCAGCGCGTGCCGTCCGGCCGATGCGGTGGATGTAATCTTCCGGATCGTGGGGAACATCGTAGTTGACCACGGTCCCGATATCTTCGATGTCGATGCCGCGAGCCACGATGTCTGTCGCTACGAGGATGTCGATCTTGCCGTTCTTGAAGTTGAGCATCACCGCCTCGCGCTGCTCCTGTTCCAGATCGGAGTGCATGGCGGCAACATTCAGCTTCATACGTTTGAGAGAGTGGGTCAGTTCTTTGACTTTTTGCTTGGACGAAGAGAAGATGATCGTCTTGGTGTCGGCCGGTGTGCCGAACAACTCGCGGATCAACTCCATCTTCTGATTCTCGTAACAAACATAGATCCCCTGCTGGATGGCCTCATTGGGTTTTGATACGGCGATATTCACCTCCGCCGGGTCGTGCATGATCTGCTTGGCCATCTGCCGGATCTTGGGCGGCAGCGTGGCCGAAAACATGATCGTCTGCCGCTCTTTCGGCAGTTCGGCTACGATCTTCATGATGTCGTCGAAAAAGCCCATGTCGAGCATCCGGTCCGCTTCGTCCAGTACGAAATACTCCACATGCGAAAGGTCGATGCCGCTATTGGTGATATGAGCCAGCAGGCGGCCCGGCGTGGCGATCACGATGTCGGCCCCCATGAGCATGCCCTGTTTCTGAACGTCCCAGCCGGCCCCGTCGCCGCCTCCGTAAACTACCGTAGTGGAGACGGGCAGAAAATAGGAGAATCCCTGGAACTGTACATCAATCTGTTGGGCCAGTTCGCGCGTCGGGACGACAATCAGCGACTTGACTACATTATCGGGATTTCCCTCGTGCAGTAATTTATCGAGCAGCGGCAGGGTGTAAGCAGCCGTTTTTCCGGTTCCGGTCTGGGCACATCCGATCAGGTCGCGGCCCTCCATGATGACCGGGATCGTCTGCTCCTGCACGGGCGTCATCTCCTGGAAATTCATCGTTTCGATGCCCCGAAGAATATCTTCATTCAGGGCGAGTTCATCAAATCTCATAAAAATACAATTTATTCGGATGCAAAAATAG
>CALYBN010000126.1 GCA_944414825.1 uncultured Rikenellaceae bacterium | reverse complement strand
GTCGGCGAGAAGGCTGGCTTTTTTGTCCTGGTCGACCAGTTCTTGTACGCGGGTCAGAGTCTTTTTGTAATTGTATTGGGCGGCGAAGAGCATGCACATTCCTTCATTGTATGCCAATAGAACGCTCCCTTTTCCCGATTTCTCCGGGGAGATCACCTTGAGGTCGCCTTCCTGCTCGGGTTGTAAACCGGTGGATTCGCTTAGGAAGGCGATCAGTTTGTCGAATTTTTTCTGATCGTTTATCTTTGCCAGGATTCCTCCTTCGGGCTGCATCTGATCTATGTTACCGAACAGGTAAATCTCACTGTTTTGGTCGATACCGCTCTGAGCCGGATCTTTGATCAGCGAGAGGATAAACTCTTTTTGCTCTGCAGAGAGTTCTTCTGCGTTATTGAGTGCCTCTTTGATGTTGATAAACAGAGGGTTTTGCTCGATGTTGCCGTGATTGCTTTTTGCTTCCAGCGAGGCAGGGTTCACGGATATCGTGATGAAAGCATTGGCGGGAAGAGCATCCCGATAATCTTTCTTGCTGCCGCAGGAGACGGCCAATAGAGAAACGAGCATCATGCACGCTAGTCTCAAAGAGATAAAATAATTTTTCATAGACCTCTAAATGATAGATTGGTTACCATTAACAAAGCTAGAAAAAATATGAATTATTTCCGTACATACGAAACTATTTTATGGGTGAAAAGCCAAAAAAATGTTTGCACAGTGTGAAAATATTCCGATTGTTGAGCGGGTGCTTGGATAACAGGATCGTAATTCTCGGAAATTTCGTTAAATTTGGCTGTTGATTAAAATCTGATAGGTTATGATTCCGACGCTCTATTTTGTTGTGATTCTTGGCTGTTTGGCTGTGGCATGTCTGGTGTTGTTGTTTCTGTGGCGTGGTCAGGTGAGGCGGGGCGTGATGTTGCAGGCTTCCTCCGAGGAGCGCGAACGCGAGGCGGCGGCTCAGGTGGCGGCTTTGCAGTCTCGGCTGGAGTCGGCTGAGCGTGCTGCGACGCAAGATCGGGCAGCGGCCGAGGAGGTCCGCTTGCGGAACGAAGAGCAGATCCGGACGCTGATTGCACAGCGTACCCAGGCCGAAGTCATGGTCCGGACGCTGACCGAGCGCGGTGAACGGGATCGGGCGGAACTGGAGAAGTTGCAGGCTTCGTTTCGGGCCGAGTTTCGTAATCTGGCCAATGATATTCTCGAGGAGAAGTCGGTGCAGTTCAAACAGACCAACAAGGAGGCGTTGGATGCCTTGTTGAAACCTTTTCGGGATAATATCACCGATTTCCGGGAGCGGGTCGAGAAGATCTATTCTGCGGAGAACGAGCAGCGCGGGGCGCTCAAGAACGAGATCCGCAACCTGCTCGACCTGAATCGGCGCATCACGGAGGAGACCACCAACCTGACCAATGCCCTGCGCGGGAACAGCAAAGTGCAGGGTGACTGGGGCGAGATGATCCTGGAGACGATCCTCGACAGTTCAAACCTGGTCAATGGCATTCATTATACCCTGCAGGAGAACTTTAAAGACGACAAGGGAAACAATCTGCGGCCCGATGTGGTGTTGCGGTTGCCGGATAAGAAGCAGATCGTGATCGACTCGAAGGTATCGCTCACGGCTTTTGTGAACTATGCCAATGCCGAGGAGCCCGAGCAACGCGATCGTTTTCTGAAGGAGCACCTGTTGTCGGTGCGTCGGCATGTGGATGAGTTGGGGGCCAAACGCTATCAGGAGTTGGTGAATTCGCCCGATTTCGTGATCATGTTCATCCCGAACGAACCGGCTTTTTTGGCTGCCTTGCAGCATGATACCACGATCTGGAACGACGCCTATCGGAAGAAGGTGATTGTCAGCAGTCCGACCAACCTGTTTGCCCTGCTCAAGATCGTGGACGATCTCTGGAAACGCGACAATCAGAACCGTAATGCTCTCCAGATTGCCAAGGAAGGGGCGAACCTCTACGACAAGTTCGTGGGATTTGTCGAAACACTCGAGGCGCTAGGCAAAAATCTCGGGGCGGCATCAACCAGTTATAGCAAGGCTATGAATCAGTTGGTTTCCGGTAGCGGGAATCTGGTGGGACGTACCGAGAAGTTGCGTAAGCTGGGGCTGAAAGTTTCTAAAAACATGCCCGAACGATTGACGGAGGCGGCTGAATTGGCCCTTGGCGAAGAGTCCGAAGATTTTGATGAAATGCAGGAGCGAGAAGGGGGAGATTCGATGCCGAAGAGCAAAGGGACGTTGTGAGAGGCGCTGAATTTGCAGATATGTGCACTCTAACTCGAGGCTTTTCAAAAGCAAAGGCGGTAAGATAATCTTGCCGCCCTTCAGGTTAGGTTAGTCAGGTTAATGAGGTGCAGAGACCTTCTCTGCAAAACATCTGTACAAAAGTAGGTTTTTTATTTTTTAAATCAAATAAAAAGTCGCATTTTTTCTATGCGACTTTTTATTTATCGTGTTGCCTTTTGATCCGAAAAAAGGATCGGAAGGCCTCTCTGCTTTAATAACTGGATTTTGGTTCAGTATATCCTTGAATAATGAATAGGGTATTTAATAAAAATTTTAAATAATAACTTTCTGTTCTTGTAAGCCCTTTGGGGGTGTATTATTTATTGTATGGATTATAATATTTCCAAGGTCTGGACGGAAATTCTGATTTCAGCAGGGGTGGACAGACATCGGTATGAGCCGGCTAATTATACCGGGCTGCATACGTTCTTCAACGCTGCTGCGCTTGCTGCCGCGCTATTGCCGGGGGTTGCTGCACTCTTCTCGGCGGGTGCAGCACCGTTGCTTTTCTCACGATGGCGGCTTTCCTGATAACGGTTTCGGTATGTGGCGGGCGTCAGCGAATATTCCTTTTTGAAGAGTTTGATGAAATGCGAGGTGTTCGGGAAATTGCATTCGATTCCGATCTCCGAGATGGACTTGTCGGTCGAGATCAGTAGCAGGCGCGAGTGCATGAGCCGTTGTTTGATGAACCATTTGTGAGGCGGTTCGAAAAAGTGGCGTTTGAACTCCTTCTTGAATGAGGTGAGGCTCCGGTTGCATTGTTGAGCCAGCTCTTCGATCGAGATGTCGTTGAAGATGTTTTTGTGAATCGTCTGTTCGAAACTCTCTTTCATCATATCGGTATTGTCGAGTACTTTGCTTTTGAGACAACAGTCATGCTGGGTGACGATCAGATAGATCAGTTCTGTCATTTTGATGTTTTCCGCAGTAGCATCTTGCGAGAAGACATCCTCTTTGATGTATTGGTTGATGGTGGCGAAGAAGTTGCGGGCTGTGCTCCATGCGGGATAGACTACGTGGTTGTACTCCCGGCAGTTTTCGCAACTGTGGTCGTTGGTGATGGTCATGCCATAGGTCATGCTCAAATGGGCGAGTATGTGACTCAGTTGATCGGGTGTGTAATAGAATATGATTTGTTCGAAGGGTTTTCCGTTTTCGGGAATATCTTCGGTGTAGTGATGCCCGGTGCTGAGGTAGAACATGTCACCGCGGTTTACTTCGTGACGGATGTCCCCATAGTAGATGTATTTCTTTCCGCGAAGGATGAATCCGATGGCATGGCGGGTCAGGTTGTGTGATTGGATGCCGTTACGATAGGGTTGTGAATACTTCACGATCATGGGTTGTTGTGTTGCGGAAGAATAATGGATCATAATAGTAATAATTTAGGTGTGTAAAATTGTTAGTTTATAAGTTATTATATAAGTTTTATAGTTTGTAACCGTCCAAAGATATGTTATATAATTATATTATGCAATGTTTTTTTATAAATAATGTATGTTTTGTTTGTTGTATTGGGGTGTTTATTGTGTAAATAAATGATTTATAATATTTTATATAATTAAAAAAGATTGTATTTTTTACTAATTGGATTCGTCCTTGATATTCTTGCGCCCGAATGGTTGTATTTGGTTTCCAAATTTTATCTTTGTATACGAAAAAATCGTACCAAAACAACCATGGATAACAAAAAAATGATTGAATTTGATAAAGAACATATCTGGCATCCTTACACATCTATGATCGATCCGTTGCCGGTTTGTTCTGTTAGGGCGGCTCATGGTGTATATATTGAGTTGGAAAACGGTCAGAAACTGATCGACGGCATGTCCTCCTGGTGGTGTGTTGTGCATGGATATAACCATCCCGAACTAAACCGTGCGGCTCATGAGCAGATCGATCGGATGTCTCATGTCATGTTTGGTGGGCTAACTCATGAACCGGCCGTGGAGTTGGCGCGCAAGCTGGTGGATATGACTCCTGAGGGGCTGAACCGCGTGTTTTATTGTGATTCAGGATCGGTAGCCGTGGAGGTGGCTGTGAAAATGGCGTTGCAATACATGCAGGCGAGCGGTCGTCGGTCACGGACTAGATTGGCTACCATACGAGGTGGTTATCATGGCGATACGTGGCATGCCATGTCGGTGTGCGATCCGGTGGGGGGTATGCATACGTTATATGCCGGACGGCTTCCCGTTCAGTATTTTGCACCGCGCCCTGAGAGCCGTTTCGATGGAGAGTGGCAGGTAGCCGATCTTGAACAGATGGAGCGTCTGCTGGCCGAACATCAAGAGGAGATCGCAGCTGTGATTCTCGAACCGATCGTTCAGGGTGCCGGGGGAATGTGGTTCTATCATCCGGAATATCTGCGAGGCGTGCGGGCTTTATGCGATCGTTACGGGATTCTGTTGATTGCGGACGAGATTGCTACCGGATTCGGCCGTACGGGGCGGATGTTTGCCTGTGAATGGGCGGGCATCACACCCGATATTATGTGTCTGGGTAAGGCCATCACGGGGGGATATATGAGTTTTGCGGCTGTGATGGCTACCGATTCGGTGGCGCTGACCATTTCGGAACATGAACCGCATGTTTTTATGCACGGCCCAACGTTTATGGGTAATCCGCTTGCGTGTGCCGTGGCAAACGCTTCGCTTCGGTTACTGATCGAGCATTCCCCTCTTCCGCGGATCGCCCAGATTGAGCAGACGATGAAACAGTGGCTGGCTCCGGCCCGGAAGTTGCCGGCCGTGGCAGATGTACGGGTATTGGGTGCGATTGGGGTCGTGGAGATGCGGCGGCCGGTGGATATGGCACAGTTGCAACGACGTTGTGTGGAGGAGGGGGTTTGGATACGGCCTTTCGGACGATTGGTCTATATTATGCCACCCTATATTATTACGAATGAACAGTTGGGCAAACTTTGCGATGCGATGTTGAAACTGTTCCGCTGAGTCGGGAGAGTGGGTATCAGAAAGGGAGAAATCCTCTCACTATAGAGGCGAGCAGCAGAAGAAGGTAGAAAAGCGGGGGGAATATCCCTGTATATCGGGCAAAGAACGTCGGGGCGACAAGAGCGACTCCAATCGCAACTAAGGGGAGATCGCCTGCTGAATTGCAGGGTAGGACCAGCATCCCGACGGCGATCACAAGAAACCAGATGGCAAATTGCTGGATCTTGCGGGCCCGGGTCCGCATGTTGCGAGCCATGGTGGCGAAACTCCCTATGGCCATCAATAGAAGCAGGGCCCACAACCCCATGATGACAATGCGTGAAATTCCTGAATGCGGGTCAAAGAGCCTGAATCCGTCCGACGTCCGAACTGTATCGTATATTTTTGTGAAAATATGAGTGAAGCCCTCGCCCATACTCCAGTAGATATAGCCGCATACTACGATCGGAAGCGCCATCCCGACCAGGGCGACGAGTGCTTCCCGACCACTGCGTTGGAAGTGTAGCAGTGCGATCAGAACCAGCAACAGGTAAACAATGGCCGGAACATGAAACAGAACAGCAAGTCCGATTACCAGCGCCCCGCGGAAGAGACAATCAAAATTGGCGGTCCGGGAGAAACTCAGGGTGAGATATTCGAATCCTTTCAGTACGAGATAGGCTGCGATCGTTGCTCCGAGGGATGCTGCCGGCATGATGATTCCGCAGGCCGCGGCTAGATAGAGGACGCAGGGTAGATAGCTTCGCGTGATGTAAAGCATGTTGCGCGAGGCGATCTGCGTGATCAGCATGGCATTGGTAAACAGAAACAGCGTGGTGATGACGTACCCCAACCACGGTATGTGTGCCACCAGCGATTCGACCACCGCACCCAACGGCATCGATTCCGGAGCGGCATACAGTGCTTCGGGCGGCGGACATAGACCGTAACTGCTCCAGAAACACGCCAGAAGCAGAAATGACAGCAGAATGGTAATACTCAGCGGTTGACGAGTGATGTCAAGTCTCATCGGACTCTAATATCTATCTTTAGCGAGCAGGACCTCCCACGTTTTACAGCAAGTCCTGTCCGATGTCGTGGCGGAAATATTTGTCCTCGTATTCGATACCTGCGATCGTCGCGTAGCTTTTGTTCAGAGCCTCCTGGATTCCATCTCCCAACGACGTCACAGCCAAAACCCGGCCCCCGCTGGTGTAGGTCTTTCCGGCCTTGGCCGTAGTGCCGGCATGGAAGACGATGCTGTCGCCGGTGAGCGTGTCCAGTCCCTTGATTTCTAGACCTTTCCGATATTCGCCCGGATAGCCGCCCGAGACGCAGACCACCGTAGTAGCTGTTTGCGACGATATTTTCAGATTATAGCTGGCCAACGAGCCGAAGGCGATTCCTTCGAACAGCCCGATGATGTCGCTCTCGATGCGGGGCAGCACCACCTCCGTCTCCGGGTCTCCCATGCGGACGTTGTACTCGATTACATAGGGCTTGCCTCCGACGTTCATCAGCCCGATGAACAGGAAGCCGTTGTAGACAATCTTTTCGGCAGCCAGCCCCTGGATCGTAGGCTCCACGATCGAGCGGCGCACCTCCTCCATGAAGCGTTCGTCGGCAAACGGTACGGGCGAAACGGCACCCATGCCGCCGGTGTTCAGTCCCGTGTCGCCTTCGCCGATCCGTTTGTAATCTTTGGCTACGGGCAGAATCTTGTAATCCTTGCCGTCCGTGGCTACAAATACCGAACACTCGATTCCTTGCAGGTACTCCTCGATCACCACCGTGCTGCTGGCGTTGCCGAACTTGCCGTTCAGCATCTCGCTCAACTCTTTTTTTGCGGCATCGAGATCTTCGAGGATTACGACCCCTTTCCCGGCGGCCAGACCATTAGCTTTCAGCACGTAGGGAGCTTTTAGCTCTTCCAGAAAACGATACCCGTCTTCGAGCGTCTCCTTTGAGAAACTTTTGTAGGCGGCCGTGGGGATTCCGTGGCGCATCATGAAAGCCTTGGCGAAATCCTTGCTCCCTTCGAGACGTGCTCCGGCCGTTGAGGGGCCGATTACCGGCACATGGTGAATGTCGCTGTCTTCGTGGAAGAAGTCGTAAATTCCCTTTACCAGCGGCTCTTCCGGACCGACTACCACCAGGTTGATATTGTTGCTCAGAACGAACTGCTTGACCGAACCGAAATTATTCGGTTGCAGATCGACGTTCATACCCTCACGGGCAGTTCCGGCATTTCCGGGAGCTATGTAGAGTTTGGCTACCCGGGGGCTTTGGGCGATTTTCCAGGCGAAGGCGTGTTCTCTGCCTCCTGCGCCGAGCAGCAAAACGTTTAAGGAATCTGGTAATCTCATGGTTTATGAATACTTAAATATTTTATCGGTTTATGAATGGTTTCAGGATCGTGTTCAGTTTGTCATATTCGACCAGGAAGCCGTCGTGTCCGAATTTCGAGTTCAACAGGTGTAACTCTGCGTTCGGGATGTGGCGGTAGAGGTATATTTGTTCCGCGACGGGGAAGATAATGTCCGACGAAATGCCCACTACCATGGTCCGGCAGCGGATCTGTGACAGGGCACTCTCGATACCTCCGCGGTAGCGTCCCACATTGTGCGAGTCAAACGCCTGCGTAAGACGGTAGTAAGAGTAGGCATCGAATCGCCGGCAGAGTTTGTCGCCCTGATACTGTTGGTATGTCGTGGCGCGGAAACCGGCTACCTTGTAGAGGTTGTCGTTCTCCTGTTGGGTGGCGTTGTAGGCGCTCGAACCTCGATAGCTCAGCAGTCCGATCGACCGTGAGACGCGCATGCCTTTTTTCCCGGCTTCGGGGTCGTGGTGGCCGAAGCTTTCGTCTGTTTCGATCGCCATACGCTGCGATTCGTTGAAGGCGATGGCCCACGGTTGACTCCTGGCTGCTGTGGCGATCAGCACCAGTTTCTGCGCGAAGTCGGGACACATAATGGCCATTTCCATCGCCTGAAACCCTCCGATCGAACTTCCCACGAGGGCTTTGACCGAGCGGATTCCCAGATGATCTGCCAGCAGCAGATGGGCGTTGACCATGTCGCGCACCGTGATGAAAGGGAACGAAGCGTAGTATGGTTTGCCCGTAGCCGGATTGATGCTCAACGGACCGGTCGTGCCGTAGTGCGAGCCCAGGATGTTGGCGCAGACGATGAAGTTGCGACGCGGATCGAGAAAGCGGCCCTGTTCCACCGTATGCGGCCACCAATCCGCCACGTCCGAGTTGGCTGTCAGGGCATGACACACCCAGATGGTGTTGTCGCCTTTCAGTTTTCCGAACGTGTGGTAGGCGATGGTCAATTCCGGTAGCTCTTCGCCGTTCTCCAGCCGGAAGGGTTTGTCGTATTTGAAATAGCGTACGGGCATCTTCTGGGGGTGTTCGGCAGTTTATTGTTTCGCGGCAGCGAAGGCTGCTTCAAAGTCGGCAATCAGGTCGTCGATATGTTCTATACCGGCTGAGATCCGCAGCATGGTCTCGGCAATACCGCATGCTTCGAGGGCTGCGGCGTCGAGTTGCTGATGGGTCGTGGCGGCGGGCTGGATGATCAGTGTTTTGGCATCGCCCACGTTGGCCAGGTGCGACACCAGGTGCAGCCCCTCCACGAACTTCACGGCCTGCTGCTTGTCTCCTTTGAGGACGACACTCAATACACAGCCGAAACCATGCGTCAGGTAGCGTTTGGCCATTTCATGCGTAGGATGATTCTCCAGCCCTGCGTAGCAGACGCTCTCCACCTGGGGATGTGCGGCGAAATAGCGGGCCAGTTTCAGGGCGTTCTCCGCTTCGCGCTCCACACGTAGCGAAAGGGTTTCCAGCCCTTGCAGCATCATGAACGAGTTGAAGGGCGAGATGCAGGGCCCCAGGTCGCGAAGTCCCTCCACGCGGCATTTGGTGATGAAAGCCGCCTTCCCGAACCGTTCCAGCAGGTTCAGTCCGTGGTAACTCTCCGACGGCTCGCTGATCAGCGGGAAACGGCCATTGCTCCAGTCCATGCGCCCGGCATCGACGATCACACCGCCCATGGCCGTACCGTGTCCGCAGATCCATTTCGTGGCCGATTCCACGACGATGTCGGCGCCGTAGTCGATCGGGCGGCATAGATAGCCGCATGCCCCGAACGTATTGTCTACAATCAGCGGAATACCGTAGCTGTGAGCCAGTGATGCCAGCGCCTCAAAGTCGGGGACCGAGTAGTTGGAGTTGCTGATGCTCTCCACGTAGATCGCTTTGGTATTTTGGTCGATGAGCATCTCGAAATCCACCGGGTCGAGCCCGTTCGAGAAGCGGCATTCGATGCCGAAATTACGGAATGCGATCTTGAATTGGTTGTAGGAGCCACCGTACAGATAGGGACTCGAAACGAAATTGTCGCCCTCCTTCATTAAAGCCGTTAGGGCGATCAACTGGGCCGAGTGGCCCGATGATACGGCCAAGGCTGCCAGACCGCCTTCGAGAGCGGCCACGCGTTTTTCAAAAACGTCCGTTGTGGGGTTCTGCAGGCGGGTGTAGATATTCCCCGGTTCTTCCAGTGCAAAAAGTTTGGCTCCGTATTCGGCGCTGTTGAACAGGTAGGCGGATGTCAAGTAGATGGGAACGGCCCGGGAGTGTGTGTCGCTGTCGACCGTCTGACCGGCATGTACTTGTAGTGTTTCGAACTTCATATCTCTCTGCTCCTTTGCTTTCATTAAAAAAACAAAATTACATAAATTTTCCAGATTTTATCAGCCCTTCCCGTTAAAAGTGACGGTAAATTTAACCTCCCATCCGGCAAAAATTGCTTCGGATAGAAGGAGAACCTTAGGACGAGACTGTGTATTGTTTTTCCTTATTGATCGATCTCCATTTGGCGGAGGATCTCATCCTTAAGTTTGTCCGCAGGGATTCCGCAGCGGATTTTCCCCTCTTGGGCTAGGGAGATGGCTCCGGTCTCTTCCGAGACCACCACTACCAGGGCATCCGTAGCTTCGCTTACGCCCAGGGCGGCCCGGTGGCGCATGCCGAAGGATACCGGGACGGGACTTTCCGTGGAGGGCAGTACGCATTTGGCGGCTTCGATACGACCTTTGTCGATGATCACGGCTCCGTCATGCAGCGGAGAGTTCTTGAAAAAGATGTTTTTCAACAGCGAAGCTGAGATGGCGGCATCCACGAGGATACCTGTCTCGGCGATGAAGCGCAAGTCTGTACGGCGTTGGATGACGATCAGGGCTCCGGTCTTGGTCGATGACATGTCGATGCAAGCCTTGACGATCGGAGCTATATAGGCCAGATCGTCAGGTTGGTCGTCGCCCAGATCGAATAGACGTCCCAGGAACGAATTGCGACGATGGCGTCGGCTGCGCGTGCCGATCATTTGGAGAAATTTGCGGATCTCGGGTTGGAAGACTACGATCAGAGCGATCACGCCCACGCCGATAATATGGCCTAGTATCGCCGACAACAACTCCATGTTGAGGACTCTGACCACGACCCATAACAGATAGATCAGTAGAATACCCGACAGGATACTGGCTGCATGCGTCCCTTTGGTGAGTTTATAGAGGTAATACATACTCAAGGCTACAACCAGAATATCGATAACGTCGATAAATGTGATGTGGATGAAATCCATATTCCGCAGTTTGATTTCCTGTGTGCAAACTTAGCTAAAAGTTCCCGAATTAGGAACAAGCGGCCAGAAAAAACGAGGACGTTCTTCGAAAGAACGTCCTCGTGGCATATAGATCTAGCTTAAATTTCTATACTCAATTGTTTATTTGCTTTCGCCGGGCTTGCCTGCTTTGTCTTTCCGCATCATCAGATCATAAGCGATCGGGGTTGCGGTGAAGATCGACGACAGAGTACCGATCACTACGCCGAACATCAACGCGAATACGAAGCCGCGGATTACCTCGCCGCCGAACAGGAAGATAGCCAGCAGTGTGACGAACGTCGTTCCCGACGTGTTGATCGTACGCGACAGGGTACTGTTGATGGCGTTGTTGATATTGGTGCGGATATCCCGTTTCGGATAGAGGATCGTGTATTCGCGGATACGGTCGAAGATCACCACCTTGTCGTTGATCGAGTAACCGATAATGGTCAGGATGGCGGCGATGAACGACTGGTCTACCTCCAGATTGAAGGGCAGCACTCCCCACAACAGGGAGAAGATTCCGATAGTCAGGAAGGCATCCTGCGTCAGGGCTACAACGCTACCCACACCCCATTGCCACTTCTTGAACCGGATGATCACATAGATACCGATTGCAAGCAAGCTGAAGATGACGGCGATGAACGAGTTCACCGTGATGTCGTGAGCGACGCTCGGGCCTACCTTGTCGGCTGAAATAATTCCGTAAGGATTGGTTGCCGTCGTACGGAATTCGTCGACCGAAAGCGGTGTAACAAACAGTGATTTCAAGGCTTCGTACAGCAGCATTTCCACTTCAGCGGTGGCGTCGTTGCTCTGGTCGTCAAATTTGTATTGGGTGACAATACGCATCTGGTTTTCGCTGCCGAACTGTTTTACTTCGCAGCTCTTCTTGGTGTCATCGCCTTCTGCATTGGCAAATTCGGCATTGATCGCCTCACGTACCTGGTCAGCGGTAACTGGCTGGTCGAAACGAACTACGAACGCACGACCTCCCGAGAAGTCTACGCCGTAGTTCATACCGCGTGTAACCATCGAAACGATAGCCAGCACCACTAACGCGGCCGATACCGTATAGGAGATCTTGCGGATCGAAATGAAGTCTACTTTCGTATTGCTCAGGAAGTTCTCGGTCAGTTTGGTGGAGAACTTGATGTTTTTATCCTTGCCCAGCATCCAGGTGAAGAGCAGACGGGAGATGAAGATGGCGCAGAAGAGTGACGTGATGATACCGATGATCAGCGTCGTGGCGAATCCTTGTACAGGACCCGTTCCGAACAGGAACAGTACGATACCTGTGATGATGGTCGTCACGTTCGAGTCGATGATCGCCGACATGGCGTTCTTGTAACCTTCCGTGATGGAGAGGCTCAAGCCTTTCCCTGCGCGTAACTCCTCCTTGACACGCTCGTAGATGATCACGTTGGCGTCGACGGCCATACCCATCGTCAGCACGATACCGGCGATACCCGGCAGGGTCAGCACTGCTCCGAATGATACGAGTACTCCGAACAGGAAGAAGAGGTTGGCTACCAGGGCGATGCTGGCAACTACACCGGCCGTGCTGTAGAAGAAGATCATGTACAGCAATACCAGGATAAATGCCAGGATGAAAGAGTTCATACTTGCATCGATGGACTCCTGACCCAGCGACGGACCTACCACCGTATCCTGAATGATGCGTGCCGGTGCGGGCAGTTTACCCGATTTGAGCACGTTGGCCAAGTCTGTTGCTTCTTGAATCGTAAAGTTTCCGCTGATCGAGGAGTGACCGCCTGTAATTTCCTGGTTGACTCTCGGGGCGGAGTAGATATATCCGTCCAGCGCGATAGCGATGCAGCGTCCGATGTTGTCGGCTGTCAGACGAGCCCAAGTGCGGCTGCCGGAAGCGTTCATGATCATTGACACCTCGGCGCTGGCTCCGTGTTGCGAGTACTCTTCGCGAGCCTCCTCTACGGCGCCTCCGTCGAGTGGAGCTTTGCCGTCGCGGGTATTGGCCCGGATGGCGTAAAGTTCATATACCGTTTCTGCAGCATCAATCGGTTTGATGCCCCACATGAGTTTCAGGTCACGCGGAAGCAGGGCCCGTACCTGCGGCAGATTCAGATAGCTGTTTACGGCAGTCGTGTCATACGAGAGAGCACGTCCGATCACGGCGCCCTGGCCGATCTGGTTGGTCATTGGGTCTACGATCGGGTTCAGCTTGGAGAAGAGCGGGAATTGCTCCTCCATGTTCTGGTCGGCAGCCAGCGAGTCGGCACCCGTCGTTCCTTCGATCTGCGACAGCAGGTCGTTACCCTGCGTGGTGTCGGCTGCCGTTTCGGTTACCTCGACGGCCTCCTCTGTTTCGGCATCGGTCGTAATCTCGTGAGCCTCTTTCAGGTCGCGGATCACTTGGTTGGCCTGTACCAGAATCGGATAGATCTCCGTGTTGTCATACGTAGCCCAGAATTCAAGCGAGGCAGTTCCTTGGAGGAGCTTGCGCACACGTTCGGGCTCTTTTACACCCGGCAATTCCACCAGAATGCGCCCCGAATTCTCCAGACGCTGGATGTTGGGCTGCGTCACGCCGAAGCGGTCGATACGGTTGCGCAGTACGTTGAACGAGTTGGAAATAGCTCCGTCAGCCTGGTCGCGCAGTACCCGGATCACCTGCTCATCGGTCGAGTTCGGAGAGATCAGCTCCTTCAGGTCGGGTGTGTTGAAAATATAAGCAAGGGGCGCACCGTTTGACAGTTGGCTGTAAGCTTTCGAGAACAGCGTGATGAAGTCATCAGCACTGTTTTTCTGAGCTTCGCGGGCCTGGGCCAGCGCCTGATTGAAAATGGGGTCTTTGCTGTCGTTCGACAGGGCGCGGACCACATCCTCTACCGAGATCTCGAGCATGACGTTCATACCGCCCTTAAGGTCGAGGCCGAGGTTGATCTCTTTCTCCTTACACTCCTTGTAGTTGAATTTGATGAATCCAAGGTTGTAAACCGGTTTCGATTTGAGTGAATCCAGATAGGCCTGCTCCTTCTCCACCTGGAGTTCTGGGGCGAAATTGGCGGCATACTGGGCCGCTTTTTTCTCCACGTTCCGTGTCACGAATGTGAACGAAAGCTGGTAGGCACAGGCAATCACGAGAAGGACTACCAATAGTTTGAGTGCACCTTTATTCTGCATTGTGTTAATTGTTTATGTTTGTAGTTTTATTCGTTTAACTAGCCAATGGAGTGCAAAACTACATAATTTTTCGCGAATTACAACAGAAAAGTACCTAAATAATACACAGGATCCCATTTCGCCGGACAAAAGATAAGGAGAACAGTACTTGTCCTCCTTGTCTTATATTGCTTGCCTTACGGATTGCCTGCTTCGGGATTCTTTATTTCCTGAGTTCGTTCAGGATGCGCATCGCACAATCGAGAATCGTGGTATCATCCAGTGTCACGACGCCGCCGTCCGGCCCTTTTTCGTAATGGACGCCTTGTGGGGCACCCGCCTCGAAATGGCGGCCGCCGAAATAGTTCCTTACCGAATCTACATCAATCCCCAGTTCATCTGCGATGCGCTTGGAACTGCCGCTGGGCAGTTTGTCCTTGATACGGCGCAACTCGTTAAATGTGATAACCATGATCAGTATAGTTTTAGTTAGTTTCTGATGTTTTGATTTTATATAATCCGTCAAATTATTCTGTTTTTAAAATTAAGCAAAATTTTCCGAACCGCAAAATTTTCCGACGATTTTCGAGACGCTGTTTCGGCTGTTTTTTGTCGTGTGAGCGGTCGAAATGGCAGTCATGATGACAGGATGGGTGTCACATATCCTGCCAAATCGGTCGATTTTGTCAGTTTTTTTCGCTTTTCGGCTTCCGGGACGCTGCTTGTGCCGCTTGGCATAAAGATTGAGAGAATCTAAGGCGTATTTGAAAAAAAATGAAAAACTAAAAACATATTTCAATTATGGCAAAGATTATCGGTATAGACTTAGGAACAACCAATTCATGTGTGGCTGTGATGGAGGGCAACGAGCCCGTCGTCATCCCTAACAGTGAAGGACACCGCACTACTCCTTCGATCGTGGCCTTCACGGGCGACGGCGAGCGTAAAGTAGGCGACCCGGCCAAACGGCAGGCTATCACCAACCCGAAGAACACCGTCTTCTCGATCAAACGTTTCATGGGCGAGACCTATGATCAGGTGCAGAACGAGATCAAACGTGTTTCCTATAAGGTGGTTCGGGGTGACAACAACACACCTCGGGTAGACATTGACGGACGTCTCTACACGCCGCAGGAGATTTCGGCCATCATTCTGCAGAAAATGAAGAAAACGGCTGAGGATTACCTCGGAACGACGGTGGACGAAGCCGTGAGTACCGTTCCGGCCTACTTCTCCGATTCGCAGCGTCAGGCTACCAAGGAGGCCGGAGAAATCGCCGGACTGAAGGTGCGCCGTATCATCAACGAGCCGACGGCTGCCGCATTGGCCTACGGTCTGGACAAGAAGAATAAGGATATGAAGATTGCCGTCTACGATTTGGGTGGTGGTACGTTTGATATATCGATCCTGGAACTGGGCGACGGTGTCTTCGAAGTGAAATCGACCAACGGTGATACGCACCTGGGTGGTGACGACTTCGACCATGTGATCATCGACTGGATGGCCGAGGATTTCATGAGCAAGCACAACATCGACCTGCGTAAAGACCCGATGGCACTGCAGCGTCTGAAAGAGGCTGCCGAGAAGGCCAAGATCGAACTTTCGAGTTCGACCTCGACGGAGATCAACCTGCCGTACATCATGCCGGTTGACGGCATTCCGCAACACTTGGTGATGACACTGACGCGTGCCAAATTCGAGCAACTGGCCGATCATCTGATCCGTGCAACGGTAGAACCGTGCCGAAAAGCACTGGCCGATGCCGGTCTGTCGGCAAACCAGATTGACGAGGTGATCCTCGTGGGTGGTTCGACGCGTATTCCTGCCATTCAGAAAGTGGTGGAGGACTTCTTCGGCAAGACGCCTTCGAAGGGTGTGAACCCCGACGAGGTGGTGGCTATCGGTGCTGCTATCCAGGGCGGTGTGCTCACTGGTGAGGTGAAGGACGTGCTGCTGTTGGATGTGACGCCGCTGTCGCTGGGTATCGAGACGCTGGGTGGTGTCTTCACCAAACTGATCGAGGCCAATACGACGATCCCGACCCGCAAGAGCGAAACCTTCTCGACGGCTGCCGACAACCAGCCTTCGGTGGAGATCAACGTCTGCCAGGGTGAGCGTCCGATGGCGCGCGACAATAAGTCGCTGGGTCACTTCCACCTGGACGGCATTCCGGCCGCTCCGCGTGGCGTGCCTCAGATCGAGGTGACGTTCGATATCGATGCCAACGGTATCCTGAACGTATCGGCTCGGGACAAAGGTACAGGCAAGGAGCAGAAGATTCGTATCGAGGCTTCTTCGGGTCTGACTGAGCAGGAGATCCAACGCATGCGTGACGAGGCCAAGGCCAATGAGGCTAAGGATAAGGAGGAGCGTGAGCGGATCGACAAGATCAATGCAGCCGATTCGATGATTTTCACTACCGAGAAACAACTCAAAGAATACGGCGACAAGATCCCGGCCGACAAGAAATCGGCAATAGAGGGTGCCCTTGCCAAACTGAAAGAGGCACACAAGAGCGGCAATATCGCCGAGATCGACACGGCAACCGCCGAGTTGAACAACGCATGGCAGGCAGCTTCGCAGGATATCTACTCCGCACAACAGGCTTCACAGGGCGCCGGGGCTCAGGGCGCCGGAGCACAAGGTGCACAGAATGCCGGAGCGCAGGGTGCGGCCAGCGGTGACAACAATGTGAAAGACGTGGATTTCGAGGAGGTGAAATAGTCGGAATCCGTACGGAATAGAAGCAGGCAGGGAGGTTTTCCGAAAGGGAGACCTCCCTGTTTTTTTGTGATTTTCGCGGGCTGACGCTTGGTTTCCCCTGCGATGTTTCGTATCTTTCGCAAATAAACCATTCTAATGCACGAGGAGACTATGAAAGCAATCTTGGGAACACTTTGCGTGTGGATGCTGGCGGCTCTGCTGCCTGGCTGTTCGGTAGGCCGGAAGGCTGCAGAGGAGACTCTGCCGGATCGGGTGGCACGTATCCGGATGTATGTTGATTCGACCGATTCCACGGTGTTTGAGGCCAAATTTTCGTATGCGGCCGATGGACAGACGATCGATACCATTCATTGCCGGATATCCCTTCCGCAGGGTTTTGGACAACAATATATGGAATACCGGGATACGTGGCAGGTGACGGGGCGCGAAGGTCGCTGGCAGCGGCAGTTGCTGATCCCGGTCGACACGCTGGGAGAAGCGGCCGAATGGGGTGCTCCGATCGAGAGACAGTTAGCCCTGAATCCCGACGGCACACTGGCAACGGCCCTGCAGCTCCAGGGGGAGGGAACCCAGGGAGCGGTTTCGCTCGGTTACAGCCCGGAGGGCTGCATGGTGCGCTATGATTACTATACGGTCGAGGAGGGCGATTCATCGCTTCAATACAGTTGCGACTATACGTGGGAGGAAGATAACATTGCCTCCATGCGGATGTCGGTCATACAGGACGGCGAGAAACGGCAGCTTCTGGAAAATCTTTATGGATATACGCAGCGGGAACGGCGGTGTAACGTCGATCCGACCACCTGCCTTTTCCAGTGCTTCGGAGGCGACTGGGGTTATATGGCCGCAGGCTTGAATGGGGAGGGGAATCGCAACTTGTTGGACCATGTTTCGTTCCTTTCGCAGGAGACGGGCAATACGATGCAGGCTACGTTTGTCTACTATGACGATGAACAGGGGCGTGTAGGGTCGATGTGCGCCACGGTGCCCGGTCAGGCTCAGTATAGGGTTGAAATTGAATATATGGACTAAAATAGTTTGATTATGGAACTGGAAAAGAAAATCAGCGCGGGGATTATGGAGGCCATGAAGGCCAAGGATGCGGTGAAGCGCGATACCCTCCGCAATGTGAAAAAACTGATTATCGAGGCGAAAACGGCCGGTACAGAGATTGCCGAATTGCCCGATGCCGATGTGGTGAAGATCATTCAGAAACTGGCCAAACAGGGCAGTGATTCTGCGGCCATTTATCAGCAGCAGGGACGTCAGGATCTGGCCGATTATGAACTTGCCCAGGTGAATGTCCTGCGGGAGTATCTGCCGCGCCAACTCTCTCCGGAAGAGTTGACAGCCGCAGTGAAAGCCGTGATTGAACAGGTTGGAGCAACTTCTATGAAGGATATGGGCAAGGTGATGGGCGTTGCTTCCAAACAACTGGCCGGTCAGGCCGAGGGCAAAGACATTTCGGCCAAGGTCAAGGAGCTTCTTTCTTAGATTGAGGAAGAATAGGACGGCGGTACGAACTGCAATTGGGGCCAACGAGGTGTGGCTACTATTGCGTCAACTGTCGACTCCGCAAGAAAAACGAATGATCCCGCAACTAACAAATTGCGGGATCATTCGTTTTTGTGCCCTGAATTGGGCGGGAAATATTCTTTTTTTACTCTTAATCTTCATCAGGATCGTACCCTTTTTTCATGATCTCCACTTCGAAAATCAGTGGTGTATAGGGTTGAATTACCGTATAGGGATCGGTCTCTTCGGTCGTC
>CALYBN010000125.1 GCA_944414825.1 uncultured Rikenellaceae bacterium | reverse complement strand
GTCCCTTTTTCGATGATGCTTGCTCCGACCAGAGGTGCGGAATCGGCATCTGATACGACTTTGCCGGTGATCTTGATTTGAGCCGACGCATAACCGGCGGTCATAACGAAAAGCAATACCCAGAATAGGCGTTGTAGTAGCTTTTGTTTCATAAGTTGGCAGAGTTTGGGTTAGTTCTTTACAATATTATAAGATTTTTTTGAACATCGGTTTGGTGTGGCGCTAACAGATATGAAACTGGATGTAACATTTTGCTTGTATGTTACAAATATGCTCGGTTGCGTTACCTGTGAGATAAAAAGCCCGTAATCATATTTGTATATTTGCATATAGAGGTGTGCGAAGGATTGTTTCATAAAATCGAAGATCATGAAAACTCAGTTTACAATTTCTGGATGGGGGCTGGCTTGCGGAATGCTGGCCGTGCATACATTCCCTGGTAGTGCGGCGACTCTGCAAAAAAAGAGAGCAGCAGATCGACCCAATATCATCTACATTATGGCCGATGACTTAGGTTATGGCGATTTGCACTGTTTCAATGCCGATTCGCAGATCCCGACACCCTATCTTGACCAGTTGCGGGCACAGGGCATGGCCTTTACGGATATTCATTCCGGGACGTCGGTCAGTACACCGTCGCGTTACGGGATCATGACCGGGCGTTATTGTTTTCGGACCTCGTTGAAAAAAGGCGTCCTTTGGGGTTACTCCGAACCGTTGATCGAAAAGGAGCGGTTGACCGTAGCGGAGTTACTGCGACAGGCCGGTTATACGACGGCGGTGATTGGCAAGTGGCACCTGGGGCTGGGTTGGGTGAAGGAGGATCCCGACAAGGCGATCGTGGGGGGCAATATGATGAATCCGGAATGGGTGAATATCGACTTTGCGGCTCCGCTGACCGATTCCCCGAACGATCATGGATTCGATTACAGCTTCATCCTGCCCGGTTCGCTCGACATGAATCCCTATGTGTATATCGAAAACGGGTCGGTGACGGTTCCCGAAATGCGAATGATTCAGGGGTCGAATAAACCTCGCGGAGTCTTCTACCGCAAGGGATTGTGCGCCAAGGATGTGGAGGTGACCGGCGTGTTGGACAAGTTGAAAGAGCAGGCGATCTCCTATATCGGGGAGCAGCGTTCCGATCGGCCCTTCTTCCTCTACCTGCCGCTGACGGCACCTCATGCGCCGTGGCTCCCGGCTCCGGAGTTCCGGGGGCGGTCGAAAGCGGGCATCTACGGTGATTTCGTGTGTCATGTCGACGATGTGGTGGGTCGTGTGCTGGAGGCGTTGGACAAGCAGGGGCTGGCGGACAACACTATTGTGATTTTCACCAGTGATAACGGTGCCGATTGGACGCCGCAAGACAAGGTGAAGTTCCCGGAGCATCAGGCCAATTATATTTTCCGGGGGTATAAGACCGATGTCTGGGATGGCGGTCACCGGATCCCATTCATTGTGCGTTGGCCCGGCGTGGTCCCCGCCGGTTCGCACACCGATCAGACGCTGTGTTTGACCGACCTCATGGCTACGTGTGCCGATCTGACCGGGACGCCGCTGCCCGAGGGAGTCGGGGAGGATAGCTACAGTTTCCTGCCGATCTTGCGGGATTCGGCCAACGGGAAGTCGGTCCGCACGTCGACGATCCATGTTTCCACGCAAGGTGTGTTCGCCATCCGGGAGGGAAGGTGGAAATACATCGACAGTAACAAATCCGGCGGTAATTCCGATAAGGTGGAGACACCGTATGAGGTTCCGGGGCAGCTCTACGACATGGAAAGCGATCCGCGCGAGCAGCACAATCTTTATGAGAAATATCCGCAGGTTGTAGCCGCGCTGAAGGCCAAACTCGAGCAGATCAAGCTCCGTGGCGGCGAAGATGTGCCGGTTTGTGTGACGGCCGAGATGGAACAGATGCATTGAAACAGATACGGGATAAGAGGAATGGTATTATGAAAAGGGCAATCATAGGATTTTTATTGTTGTTGCCGTTGTGGACGGTGGCACAGAGCCGAGTGGAGCGCGACCAGTCGTTCTATAGTAAAAAATTGGGTCGGGAGGTGAAATATTCGGTCTATCTGCCCGATGGGTATGGTAAGACAGCGATGCGTTATCCGGTGTTGTATTTGCTGCACGGGTTCGGAGACGACCATACCACATGGCTCGACAAAGGCCGTGTACAAACTATTGCCGATTCCTGTATCCGGAGCGGAGAAGCTGTGCCGATGGTGATCATTATGCCCGATGCGGAGAAAACCTGGTATGTCGATCGGTATGACGGTACGGTGCGCTATGAGACGATGTTCTTCGAGGAGTTGATTCCAACGGTCGAGGGCCGTTACAGGGTAATCCCCGAGCAACGTGCTGTTGGCGGCAATTCGATGGGTGGTTATGGTTCTATGATCTATGCACTGAAGCATGGGGATTGTTTTGTGGCGTGCGCACCGCTCAGTGCTGCGTTTTTTACGGATGAGCAGATGAAGGCCCGGCATGGCGGGATGTTGCAGGAGATTTATGGTGGGGAGCCGTTGTCGGATCATTATCGGCAGCATAGTGTATTGGATTTGATCCCAACGTTGAAGGCGGGACAGTCGCTGCCGGCCCTTTATTTTGATTGCGGAGACCGGGATCCTCTTTCCGAGGGGAATTGCCTGGCGCATATCGCTTTGATGAAACGGCGCATAGCCCATCAGTTCCGGATTCGGAGCGGAGCCCACAACTGGGGATATTGGCAGGAGGCATTGCCGGCCGTGTTTGCGTTTGTCAGCGAGGCATTCCGGAGTGCCGGAGAGTGAATGTGAAGTGAATTCAGAGGAGAAACGACATAGGAGTTGTATATAAAACCTTAAGGTATTATGAGAAAAAACAGGATTCTTGGGTTCGTCGTATTGGCTGCTGCGATCGGAACGATCGGTTCGGCGGCGGCACAGCCGTGGAAAGACCTTCCGGCCAAGGAGGCTTTTGCCGAGCGGGTGTATCCTCGCTATTTTACCTTCCGGGGCGAGATGAGCCGTCCGACTCATACCAATTATCAGGTGTGGTGGGAGGCCTTCGGCGATGCATCGGGGCTGATGCGCAAACTGGCTTTCGAGGAGATACCCATCAATCCCAATACGCCGGAGTGGGCCAACCGCTATGCCAAGGAGCATCCCGAGAAACTGGTGATGATCCATCTGAATGGCGAGGCGCGCCAGGTGAGCAAATTCCCCGATGTGTTGAAACGCTATTTCCCCGGACACTGGGTCTACCAGCCGGGCAGCATGGCCGTGGGAGCTATCTCGGCAAAAGATAAGGAGATTGCCGTGCGGAATGCCAAACCTTTTACCCTGAACGGGTATATCGATCGCCGGACGACGCCTCGCAGTTACCTCCCGCAGCGTGTCATCATCGTGCGGGTCAATGCGCAGGGGCAGAAGTTGTGGTACGAATCGGAATATGCCACCGTGAAAGCGGTCGACTACGACCGTGGAACGATAACCCTGGAGCGTGGCCAGTATTTTACCAAGCCGTTGAGCTATGCGGCCGGTGAGGCTTATATTGCCCCGATTGCCGGAGGGCTGTGGGGCGAGGATGTGATGTGGTATTACAATCTGTCGACGGCCTGTCCCCGCGATCGGAACGGGAAACAGGCGGCCGATGTCTTTGCCGATGAGATTTGCAGTTGGTTTTCGCCCAAGGGTGTACTGCGGAATGTGCAGGGCATTGCTTTCGATGTCAACTATTTCAACGTTGAGGAGCGGGGTGACAAGTGGGATACGGACAACGACGGCAAGGCTGACGGGGGCTGGTCGGCTACCGGAGAGAATCTGTGGCGCGAAGGGGATTGGAAGTTCCTCTCCGGATTGCGGCAGCGTCTGGGGCGCGATTTCATCCTGTCGGCCGACGCACAGCATCCGACCAACCAGCAGGCTGTAGGGGTGATGGACGGCATGGAGTCGGAGGGGCTGGTGCAGCACGACGACATGTGGCGGGGATTTTCCCGTGCGGTCAATACGCATCTTTACTGGAAGGCGCACAATACCAGTCGGTATGACTATCGCTATGTGGTACTGAAACTGAATGGACCGGATGAACAGAATCCCGAGCAGATGCGGCGTTTCGGTGCGGCTGCGGCTTGTTGTCTGGAAGCTTATGTGACCAATCCGATGGACCGTAATTTCATGCCGGAGCAGTTCCGTGCTCCGGGTGCGCTGGGTGGTGCGCAGGGTGAGCTGATCCGCTGTGCCCGGCAGGGAGAGGATCTGCTTGCCCTGGAAGGCGAGGCTCTGCGCTCCCGGATCGATGCTCCGGGATGTGAGGTGTCGGTTCGTGACGGGAAGGTATACCTCAAAGCGAAAGCGGGAACCGGCGAACGGAACCTGAAGTTCTCGATCCGGGAGGTTGATCTGCCGGCGGGCGATCTGACCTTCTTCCTGGAGGCTCGGGCCGTGGATCCGTTGGAGGGTTTCACGCAGGAGGACCGGGTTCCCCGGATCGTGTGGCTGCGTCCCCGGACGTTGCCCGATTACGGCGAGGGCAGCCATCGGAACGACT
>CALYBN010000124.1 GCA_944414825.1 uncultured Rikenellaceae bacterium | reverse complement strand
TCGAATCGGCTCCTTGACTTTCGAGGGCTTTTTTATGCGCGGCATGGGTCCTTCTTTGTCCTCGTTATTCTGCCGTAGAGTTAGGAAGAATCCCGCGAATCAAGAAACAAACAAGGAACAAAAATGTACCGAAAAAGGACCAATCAACTGAAAAGAATGAAAGTAACTGAAAACACCTAATACCACATAAATAGCTGTAAATAAGATATTTTATTTGCATTTACTTGGCTCTTGTTTGCATCTTGTGTCTATAATTTATAAATCTGGTAAATTTCCTTATCTTTGGAGAGTAGAACACTGGTGACGGTTGTATGGCCTCTTTTCTGGATAACGATATCAAGTTTCTGCGTGGCGTGGGCGAACGTCGTGCCCTGCTCCTGCAGAAGGAGTTGGGGATCGCCACGTTGCGCGACCTGCTCTACTACTTTCCGTTCCGTTATATCGACCGTACGAAGGTCTATCGCATCGCCGAGGTGCGGGATGACGGTCAGACTTACATTCAGATTCGGGCTCGGATCGAGGGCCTTTCGATGCAGGGCGGTGGCCGTAAACGGTTGGTGGCTGTCGTGTCGGACGGTTCGGGAATGGCCGAACTGGTGTGGTTCTCCGGTATCAAGTGGATTGAGAAGCGGCTTGAGGTGGGACGCGAATATATCGTTTTCGGGCGCCCGGCCTTTTTCCGCGAACAGCTTTCGATTGTCCATCCCGAGATGGAACCGGTCAGTGCGGCATGGACCCGTCCTTCCGGCATGCAGGGCGTTTACGGTACCACGGAGAGTCTCTCTTCAAATCAACTGGGGTCGAAAGGGATCTATAACCTGGTCTGCAACTTGTGGCAGGTGGCCGAGCATCATATTGTGGAGACGCTGCCGGCCTCGATGATCGAAGCCTGGGGGCTGATCCCGCTGCGGGAGGCGTTGTTCAATATCCATTTCCCGAAGTCGCCGGAACTGCTGCGGCAGGCCGAATATCGGCTGAAGTTCGAGGAGTTGCTGGGGATTCAGCTCAGTATCCTGTCGCAACGGGCCGGGCGGACCTCCCGCGATGATGGTTTTCTGTTCAGCCGGGTGGGAGAGGCTTTCAACGGGTTTTACAATACGCGACTGCCGTTTCCGTTGACGGGAGCTCAGAAGCGGGTGATCAAGGAGATCCGGGCCGATACGGTGACTGGCCATCAGATGAACCGTCTGCTGCAGGGTGATGTGGGAAGCGGCAAGACGCTGGTGGCACTGATGAGCATGTTGCTGGCTACGGACAACGGCTTCCAGTCGTGCCTGATGGCTCCGACCGAGATACTGGCCCGGCAGCACTATGCCACGATTGTCCGTATGTTGGGCGACCTGCCCGTGCGGGTGGGTATTCTGACGGGCTCCTCGACCACCAGGGAGCGGCGCGAGCTCTTGCCGGCGCTCGAGGCGGGGGAGATTGATATCCTGGTGGGGACGCACGCCCTGATCGAAGATACGGTCCGTTTTGCCAACCTCGGGTTCGTGGTGATTGACGAGCAGCACCGCTTCGGCGTGGAGCAGCGGGCTCGGCTCTGGACCAAGAACCAGCGGCCGCCCCATGTGCTGGTGATGACCGCCACGCCCATTCCGCGTACGCTGGCCATGACACTTTACGGTGATCTGGATGTCTCGGTGATCGACGAGATGCCGCCCGGCCGCAAACCCATCAAGACGGTCCACATGCGTGATTCGCAACGCCTGCGGGTCTACGGGTTCATGGGCGAGGAGATCCGCAAGGGGCATCAGGTCTATGTGGTTTATCCGCTGATCCAGGAGTCCGAAAAGATGGACTACAAGGACCTTCAGGACGGATTCGAGAGTATCTGCAACCAGTTCCCTCTGCCGCAGTATGTCACTACGGTGGTACATGGCAAGATGAAGCCCGCCGACAAGGAGGCCAACATGAAACTCTTCAAGGAGGGTGTGGCTCACATCATGGTGGCGACATCGGTGATCGAGGTGGGGGTGGACGTCCCAAATGCTTCGGTGATGGTGATCGAGAGCGCCGAGCGTTTCGGGTTGTCGCAGCTGCACCAGCTGCGGGGACGGGTCGGGCGTGGGGCGGACCAGTCGTACTGCATCCTGATGAGCGGCGACAAACTCTCGCGCGAAGCACGGGCGCGTCTGAATGCCATGGTGGCTACGAACGACGGGTTTGAACTTTCGGAACTGGACCTCAAACTGCGCGGGGCCGGCGATTTGAACGGTACGCAACAGAGCGGTCTGGCATTTGAATTGAAGATTGCCAACCTGGGCAAGGATACGCAATTGATCGAGTTGGCCCGCCAGGTGGCGCAACAAGTGCTGGACGAAGACCCGGAGTTGGCGCAGCCGTCGAATGCACTGTTGAAAGAGTTGAAAGAACGATATTCTTCGAAAAGAGAGACGGATTTCAGTATGATTTCCTAAATTTACAGGCCCAAACACGTTTTAACGGATATGAAAATGATGTTTCTGACTTTGCTGCTTCTGGCCTCCGGCGCCCTGTATGCCCAGGACGCGACCTTCCGCGAACCGGCCTTCCGCGACGGCGAAAAACTGACCTATGTCGTCAGCTACCGCGCTGCTCTGATCCCCAATACGGAGGTAGCCGAGGTGGTGTTCAAGACGACGGAGACGAAGGTCGACGGTGTCCCGGCGTTCAAGGTCTACGCCAATGCCAAGACCTTCTCGTTCTTCCGGTGGTTTTACACACTGGACGATACCTATGAGACGTGGCTCGACTGTCAGTCGCTCCGTCCATTGCGTTTCGCCAATGACATCAACGAAAATAAATATCGGTATTACAGTAATTTTGTCTATGACTGGGACCGGATGGAGGTGCGTACTACCTACCGTAAGATGCGGTGGCCCGAGGAGCGTCACAAGACCATGCCGCTGACCGAGCGGAGTTTCGATGCCGTGGCACTGTTTTTCAACCTGCGGTCGGAGGATGCCGATTCGTTCCGGCCGGGGGAGGCCCGGACATTGGAGATGGTGCTCGACGATACGATCCGCCGCATTGAGTATCGTTTCCTGGGACGCGAACAGATGCAGATCCGCAAGCTGGGGACCTTCCGTACGCTGAAGTTCTCCTGTCAGTTGGCCACCTCTTCGGGTGAGAGTTTCGAAGATGGTTCGGAGTTTTTCCTCTGGATCTCGGACGATCAGAACAAGATTCCGCTCTTTATCGAATCGCCGATCCGGGTGGGGAGCATCCGCGGAAAACTGACCCGCTACGAGGGGTTGAAATACCCGCTTGCTAGTAAAATCAAGTAAATTCACTATCTTTGTACGAAACACACTAACGGTTAGAGATTATGGAAGATTACGAATACGGACAGGAAACCCCGTCTCCTCAGAAATCGATCAAAGGGTATCAGATCATCATCCTCGTGCTGGCGGTGATCCTTGCCGCACTTTCGTTCCTCTATTATAATCAGATGAGCGGTCTCAAACGGGATTTTGCCATCGAGCGCGACACCCTGACCAATCAATTGTTGGCGCTGCGGGGCGATTACGACAACCTGCGGACTGAGAACGATACGATCGCCCGCAACCTGGGCATCGAACGCGAGAAAGCCGATTCGCTGCTGCAGCAGCTGGCCAAGGAGCGCTCTTACAGCCGTGCTACGATCCGCAAGTATGAGAAGGAGATCGGAACCCTGCGTAGCGTGATGCGTAATTATGTACACCAGATCGATTCGCTCAATACGCTCAATAAGGAGCTGATCACGCAGAATGCCGACTACCGTCAGCGGGTGACCTCCGAGCGGCTGCGGGCCGACATGGCCGAAGAGAAGGCCGAGGAGCTTTCGACCAAGATCCGCAAGGGATCGGTGATCCGGGCGCGCGATATTGCGATCCGGGTGCTGAGCAGCAGCGATCGCGAGGTGACGCGGGCCAGCCGGGCAGCGCGCCTGCGGGTGGATTTCGTGCTGTCGAGCAACGAATTGGCTACGCCGGGCGAGCGGAACGTCTATGCCCGCATCATCGGTCCGGATGGCTACATTCTGGCCAATGCCGCCAATGCCGTGTTTGAGTATGAGGGGGATATGATCTCTTATTCTGCTACGCGTCAGATCGATTATCAGAATCAGGACCTTGGCGTGAGCCTTTATTATAATGGTGGCGGAATCACGGCCGGCAAGTATGTGGTCTCCATCTATATGGACGGCTACTTGATCGGAAGTACCGAGACCTTGCTGCGTTAGGCGGGTGAGAGTGCGGTCGGCCGGGCGTGGTTGACGAAGGAGGTTTGTGTTCGGGGGAACCGGATTTGCCTGTCGGGCCACGAGAAAAGATAAAAGGAAGCCCCGGCATCTTCTGGAATGGATGCCGGGGCTTCTTGTTTCTGTTCGGCTCGGACGCGATTATTTGATGCGTTCGTAGTATTCGCGCGTACGAGTATCGACCCGAATCTTCTCGCCGGTGTTGATGAACAACGGAACGCGGATTGTGGCGCCGGTGTTGACCGTAGCCGGTTTCAGCGAGTTGGTCGAAGCGGTGTCGCCTTTGATCCCCGGTTCGGTGTAGATTACCTCCATGTCAACGATCGGGGGAAGTTCTGCCGTCAGGGCGATCTCCTTCTCGGTGTGGAACATCACCTCGAGAACCTGACCGTCCGTCATCAGGTCGGCGTTGAGGATCAAATCGCGCGGGATGGTGATCTCCTCGAAGGTCTCCATGTGCATCAGGTGTACACCCAGTTCGTCTTCGTAGGTGAATTGATAGGGACGGCGCTCTACGCGTACCGGTTCGATACGCTCGCTCACCGACGAGAAGGTCTTCTCAACGGTGCGGCCGTTTTCGAGGTTTTTCAGTTTGGTGCGGATAAAGGCGGGACCTTTGCCCGGTTTTACGTGCTGGAAGTCGACAACTAAGAAAGTTTTGTTGTCCATATCGATGCACATGCCGATTTTTACGTCTGCTGCTGTTGCCATGAGTCTGTTGTTTTTGATTTAGGTTGCAAAAATAGAAAATTTATCGCGGAAAAACAACCTTTCAGCACGCTTTTACGCCTTTTGCCGCTCTTGGGGAGGGGTTGTGCCGGGGGAAAGGTTCGGTTTCAAGGGCGGGAGATTGTTTCTGCAGGTTATTAGTACGGCAGTCGAGATGGCTCGCCCCAGTGTGCCCTGTGTGCTGCAACCTACAGGTCGATTGCAGAGCATTTCAGGCCCATCCCCTGGATGTATTCCAGTACCCGGGGCAGGGCGTAGTGCAAGTTGCGGCTTGCCTTCACCGAGTCATGGAACACCACGATGGAACCGGCCTGCACGTATTTGGTGACGTTGCGGACACACTTGCGCGGGGAGATATACTGGCTGTAGTCCTGGCTCAGCACGTCCCACATGATCAGGTTGTAGCGTTCGCTGAGGATGCGGGCCTGCGAAGGGGTGATCCGTCCGTAAGGCGGGCGCACCAGGTTGGTCTGGAGAATCTGGTTGGCGAAATCGACATCCTCCACGTAGCGTTCGAGGCTCATGCCCCAGCCCTTCTGGTGGCTGTACGTGTGGTTTCCCACTTTATGACCGGCTGCCAGGATCTTGCGGAACGTTTCGGGATGTTGCTCTGCGTTTTTGCCCAGACAGAAAAAGGTGGCTTTGGCATCGTACTTGTCGAGTTGTTCGAGGATCCATTCGGTATTGCCCGGTGTGGGGCCGTCGTCGAACGTCAGGAATACATCCTCTTCGCCCTGCAGGTTCCAGATAAGGGACGGCATCAGTCGTTTCAGAAATTTCGGGGGTTTGAAGAGCATGGCCGATTTGAGATTGATCTATAAAACAGGCGCAAAGTTAAAATCATTTCCTGCAATTAACAAGAATTCGGGGAAAAGAGATATATTTGTTGGATAAACAGAACAAATTTCGTCATGATGAGAACAACGCTTCGTATCGTTTTGATTTTGTTGCTAGGAAGCCTGTTGGCGGGCTGCCTTCGTTCGGAAAATAAAAAAACCAATCTGCCTGCTTCGCAAGGGAAGAAATATGAGGTGCTGGTTGTCTGCTCGCAGGAGAAGTGGGAAGGAGCCGTGGGGGATACCCTGCGGAGCATTCTGCTGGAGCCGGTTCCGATTCTGAACCAGAAGGAGCCGCGGTTGGATGTCATGCGTATCCAGCCGAAGGATTTCAGCGGTTTGTTGGCCCTGCACCGTAATGTGCTGATTGTGAATACGGGGGAACAGTATGCTGAGCCGTCGCTGTTGGCGCAGGAGAATGTCAACTCCGAGCCGCAGATCGTGGTGCGCGTGGCCGGCCCCAGCGACAGTGTGTTGGTGGAGTATATGAGTGCCCACCGGGCAGAACTGCTGTCGTTCTTTGAGATCACGGAGCGCGACCGTGAGGTGGATTTCAACAAGACCTATCGCCAGAAGGCGATCGGAGAGGTCGTATTCCGGAAGTTCGGTTTCAATATGGATATTCCGCAGGGGTATAAGATCCGGAACGACAAGCCGAAGGACTTCATGTGGATCTCCAACGAATTCCCGCAGGCCAGCCAGGGCGTGGTGATATACAGCTATCCCTATTCGGGGAAGGAGATTTTTTCGGCCGACTCGCTGACGGCGTGGCGTAACCGTTTCACGGCACTGATCCCCGGACCTTCGGATGGTTCGTGTATGACGACGGCAGAGGCATTTTTGCCCGAGGTGACCCCGTTGCGGATCAATGGCCGTTTTTGGGCCGAGATGCGCGGTTTCTGGGACGTGAAGGGTGACTTCATGGGCGGCCCCTTCGTGAGTTACTCGACACTCGATACGGAGACCCGTCGTGTCGTGACCCTCGATTTCTATGTCTATTCGCCCAAGGAGCATAAGCGGAATTACCTCCGGGCACTCGAGGCACTGATTTATTCGGTGTCGTTCCCGGCTGATGAAGCCGCCCGGGAAGCGGCCGAAGCGGAAAGTGAGGTTAAATAATTTTTAACTTTTTGTTTTTTTTCGTAGCTTTGTGGAGCTATCATTAAACTAGTGAATCAGATGAAGGTTGCAATCGTAGGCGCCAGCGGTGCCGTGGGGCAAGAGTTTTTGCGTGTTCTGGAGGAGCGGATGTTCCCGCTGGATGAATTGGTTCTTTTCGGTTCGGAACGGAGTGCCGGAACCAAATACAAGTATGGTCACCAGGAGTTGACCGTGAAATTGTTGCAGCATAACGACGATTTCCGCGGGATCGATATCGCATTTGTTTCGGCCGGGGCAGGCGTTTCGAAGGAGTTCGAAAAGACCATCACCAAGCACGGAGCCTTGATGATCGACAATTCCAGTGCATTCCGCATGGATGAGGATGTACCCCTGGTGGTGCCGGAGGTAAATGCCAAGGATGCCATAAATCCGCCCCGCCGTGTGATTGCCAATCCGAACTGCACGACCATCCAGATGGTAGTGGCTCTGAAGGCGATCGAGGATCTGTCGCATATCAAACGAGTCCATGTCTCTACGTATCAGGCGGCCAGCGGTGCCGGTGCAGCTGCCATGGCTGAACTGGAGAACCAGTATCGGGAGATCGCCGTAGGGCAGGAACCGACCGTGAAGAAGTTTGTCTATCAGTTGGCCTATAATGTCATTCCGCACGTGGACGTCTTCACCGACAACGGCTATACGAAGGAGGAGATGAAGATGTACAACGAGACGCGGAAAATCATGCACTCGGATGTCTGTGTGAGCGCTACTTGTGTACGTGTCCCCGTGATGCGGGCTCATTCCGAGAGTGTGTGGGTGGAGACCGAGAAACCGATCTCCGTGGCACAGGCCCGCAAGGCTTTTGCCAGTGCTGACGGCGTGGTGCTCATGGATGACCCGGAGCAGAAGAAGTATCCCATGCCGTTGAAACTGGCCGGGTGCGATCCGGTCTATGTGGGACGTATCCGGAAGGATCTGAGCAATCCCAACGGGTTGACTTTCTGGTGCGTGAGCGATCAGATCCGCAAGGGCGCGGCGTTGAATGCCGTACAGATCGCTGAATACCTGATCGAGAACGGTCACATCAGCTAATGCAGGACGGGGAAGTTGCCGTTGTGTGAGGGTGATTGGAAAGGGGGCGGAGAAGACTGCTCCTGGCATAAAATAAAAAAAGAGGGATCAAGCACGCAATGTTTGGTCCCTCTTTTTTATGTATGGAATCGGAAGAATGTTGCCACGTTGTCAGATTACGCGGTCGTTCTGTCGGCACGATTAAGTTCGGAACACTCGCTGAGCCTACCAGACGATCGGGCTTTGACCGATGGAGGTGAGGTACTCGTTGGCTTTCGAGAAGTGGCGGCAGCCGAAAAATCCGCGGTAGACCGACAGCGGCGAGGGGTGTGCACATTTGAGAATGCAGTTGGTGGCCGGATTGACGATCGCGCCCTTCTTTTGGGCATAGGCGCCCCAGAGCATGTAGACGATTCCCTGCTTGCGTTCGGCGATGGCCCGTACCACGGCATCCGTGAAGCGTTCCCATCCCATGCCGGCGTGTGAGGCTGCTTCGTGAGCCCGCACCGTGAGAACAGCGTTGAGCATCAGTACGCCCTGTTCGGCCCAACGGTCGAGGTTACCGCTCGCGGGGATCGGGGCTCCCGTGTCGTCGTGTACTTCTTTGAGAATATTCTGCAACGACGGTGGGAAAGGCACTCCGTCTCCTACCGAAAAGCACAGGCCATTGGCCTGTCCCTCTTCGTGATAGGGGTCCTGGCCGATGATGACTACCTTGAGGCTGTCGAACGGACATTTGTCGAAGGCCCGGAAGATGTTCTTGCCTTGGGGGTAGATCCGGGCCCGGAGGTACTCCTTGCGCACGAAGTCGGTCAACTCGGCGAAGTAGGGTTTTTCGAATTCAGGAGCCAGTACGGCTTTCCAGTCGGGGGAGATTCTAACGTCCATCGGGGTCGGATTTAGGGTAAAATGAAAATGCTGCGCAGAGGGTCGCGTATGTCAGACCTCCGCGCAGCATTGTGTTGATAGTGTTTCGCTGTGCGGCATTAGTTGACTTCCTTGGGGTCGGTCTTGTCGGAAGCGGCCTCCATGTCGATCTGGAGTTTCACCATCTTGATGGCCGTAGCGGCTGCCTCGTCGCCTTTGTTACCGTATTTGCCGCCGGAGCGGTCGAGAGCCTGCTGCAGGTCGTTGGTGGTCAGTACGCCGAAGGCGATCGGCATGTTCCAGTTGATCATCAGTTGGGTGATGCCTTGTGTGGCGCCCTGGCAGACGAAGTCGAAGTGACGTGTGTCGCCCTGGATGACGCATCCCAGTGCGATGACGGCGTCCACATCGGTATATTCGGCGAAGAACTGTGCGCCCAGAGCCAATTCAAAGGTGCCGGGTACGTATTTGATCTGGATGTTGTGGTCCGGGCAGCCGGCTTCGCGCAGTGTGCGGACAGCCCCTGCGAGCAGCCCTTCGGTGACCTGGTGGTTCCATTCCGCTACGACGATACCGAATTTCATATCTTCGGCCGACGGAACCGGGGAATCAAAAACGGAGAGATTGTGATTTTTCGTTGCCATGGGTGTGTTTGGTATTTGAGATGGTTCGTAAATGATGAAAGGTTGCTGCGGATTGTGCCGGAGCAACCTTTCATAGGGTCGTCAATGCGAGACGGGGTTGCGCCAGCGCGCAGCTCTCTATTTCTGTTCGTACATGCCGATATATTTCTCCATGTCGCGGGCCTCCATGCTGCTGGGGTACTCATCGACGATGCGCTGGAAGGCTTTCACGGCTTCGGCATTTTTGCCCAACTTGCCATATACAAGACCCACTTTTTTCAGGTAGTAGGGGGCAGAGAAGGAATTGTCGCCCTCTTCGATGGCTTTGTTGTATTTGGCAATAGCCTTTTCATATTCTCCTTTCTGTACCAGGATATCGCCCTGCAGACCGGCGTTCTGTGCGTTGATGATCGAACTGGGAGCACCGTCCACGGCCTCATAGCGGCCCAGGTACTTCAGTGCGTTGTCCAGTTCGCCCAGTTTCAGATAGCAGATCCCGGCGTAGTGGTTGGCGATGTTGCCTTGGGGGGTGGACCCGTAGCGTTCGATCACATCCAGGAAACCGGCGTTGTTGCCGTCACCGTTCAGTGCCAGGGCGAAGGAGTCGATCTGGAACTGCTGCTCGGCCACGAACATCATGGCGCCTGCCTTTTCGGCGCGGTGTGCCACGTAAAGGTATTTGTATCCGAAATAACCACCTACTACCACAACGATGACGGCCAGCAGGCTGAGGAGCAATTTACCGTTTTTCTGCAGGAATGCTTCGGTTCTGCCTATCGCGTTTTCGATTGCTGCTTCGGGGTCTTGGTTGGTGTTCTGTGTTGCCATGTTATGTGATTTAAAATTCGTTTTTCGGTTGTTTAGAAGGCAAAAATACATCTTTTTGGCTAATTTAACATACGGTGGGGCAATTATTTTATATTTTATCGAATTTTCCTACCTTTGGATCGTAGAAAATCGCTTATGTTCCTCAAGAAATTATCGGTCATCAACTTCAAGAATATTCAGCAGACGACGCTGGAGTTTTCGGCGCGTGTCAACTGTTTCGTGGGCGACAACGGCGCCGGTAAGACCAATGTGATGGATGCCATCCACTATCTGTCGCTGTGCAAAAGCTCGATGGGTATGACCGACAGTCAGAGTATCCGCCATGGCAGTGACTTTTTTGTGCTGGATGGTGAGTACACCACGGCCCAGGAACGTAAGGAGACGGTAGTCTGCTCTTTCCGGCGCGGGGCAGGCAAGACGCTCAAGCGCAACGGCAAGGAGTACGATAAACTTTCGGATCATATCGGACTGGTGCCGATCGTGATCGTGTCGCCGGCTGATTCATTCCTGGTGACCGATGCTGCCGACGAACGCCGCCGCTATCTGAATGCCTTTCTTTCGCAGCTCGATCGGGAGTATCTGAATGCCATCATGCGTTATAACCACATTCTCGGCGAGCGGAACCGGCTGCTCAAGAATGAGGCGGCAGCTCCCGATCTGATGGAGGTGCTCGACCTGCAGTTGATCAGTTTCGGCGAGGTGGTCCATCGCAAGCGGGCGGCGCTCATCGAGCGGCTGGCCCCGTTGGTGGCCGAGTACTACCGGGTGCTGTCGGACGATCGTGAGCAGATCGAACTGCACTATCATTCGGAGCTCAACGAGCGTCCCTTCGCTGAATTGTTGGCTGCGGCGGCCGACCGGGACCGATTTAATCAGTTTACGACCAGCGGTGTGCATCGTGACGATATGAAGATGCGGATCGGAGGGTATCCTTTGCGCAAGTATGGTTCGCAGGGGCAGCAGAAGTCATTCCTCATCGCACTGAAACTGGCACAGTATACCATCGTGGCGCAGGAGCGGGGCGAAAAGCCGATTCTGTTGCTTGATGATCTGTTCGACAAGTTGGATATGCAGCGGGTGGAGAAACTCTTGGGGCTGGTCGCCCGCGAGGAGTTCGGCCAGATTTTCATTACCGATTGCAACAAGGTGCGCCTGGAGAGTATCCTCGAACGCAGTGGCGAGGATTATGCGCTGTTCGGCGTCGAAAACGGGGAGGTGCAGGTGCTATGAGGCGGACGATTCCGATGCGGGTAGGCGAGGTGATCGACGACTGGCTGCGGGAGTGTCCGACCATCGCCCGGAAGATCGCCGAGGCGAAGGTGGCGCGTGTATGGCCACAGGTTGTGGGCTCGGTTGTGGCGGGATATACGCTGTCGGTCGAGGTGGTACGGGGCGTGCTCTATGTGAAACTGAGCTCGTCGGTGGTGCGTAACGAACTCTTCATGCGGCGCGACAGCCTGCGCGAGGCGGTGAATGCTGCCGTGGGGGCGCAGGTGGTGAACGTGGTGATTGTAAAATAAGGTAAAGATATGACGGCAGCAGCGTATAGTACGGAGATTCCGGGGCGAGCCTCAGTGGCTGATGAGTCGGCAAGTGGGCGGGTGGCGATCCTCGTCAGTACGATCGACGGCGGGATCGACCGCATTGCGGCGATGCTGCTGCCCGAGGCGGAGGATGTTTGCTATGTGGTCTCCCATCAATATACGGCGGAGGAATTCCTGCGCACGCCCGAGGGGTTGCTGCGTCCGGATGTACGGGTGTCGCATATCCCGGGGCGCGGGGTGGCCCGCAGTCGGAACCATGCTCTGGATCTCTGCCCGGAGGATGCTGCCGTGGCGCTGTTCGCCGACGATGACGGGCAATACCGACGAGAGTATATCGATCGCTTGAAAGAGCTCTTTGCGGCGCATCCGGAGTTGGAGGTCGCCTGCCTTCGGATCGAGACTTATGAGGGAGAGCCCCCCTATAATGCCGGCTATTTTTCACGCCCGACCCGGATTACCGATACCTATCAGCTCTCCGTGGCAACACCTGAGTTGGCTTGTCGTCCGCAGGCGGTCCGACGGGCCGGAGTGCGTTTCGATGAACGGTTCGGCGCAGGTGCGGGGTTTGTGCAGTTTGCCGACGAGAACGTCTTCGTGCATGACTGCATCCGTGCAGGACTCGGGGTGTGGTCCTATCCGCAGGCGGTGGTGAAGATTCATTACGAAAATACGATCAAACGCATGGCCCCCTATGATGCCCGGCGTGTGCGGGCCTTGGGAGCGATGGACCAGCGGGTCAGGGGGAGTGGCGTGGCTGTGGCGAAGGCCTTGTGGTTCTCGTTGCGTTATGCGCCGCGTATCCGGCGGGCGGGAGCCTCGCCGTGGCGTTACCTGTGCGACCGGTTGTCGGGCGTGCGTTATATGAAAAACCGGAAACGAGTATGATTTACACCAGATTTACACAGGGGGCCCGTCTGGGAAACATCCTGTTTCAGGTGGCGGTGGGGGCATCCCTGGCACATCGTCACGGAGATGAATTCCGTTATATCTATCCCGACAACAAGCGGAAGGATATTGATCCTTACCTGGATAATTTCCTCCGCGAGGTGAAATTTGTGGATCAGGAGCCGCCGGGTGTCGAGATCTACCGCGAGCCGGAGTTTGCCTATCGCGAAATTCCGTACCGTGACGGGTTGTGTCTGGAGGGTTATTTCCAGAGTGCACGCTATTTTGACGAGCCGCTGATCCGGCGGTTGTTTTCGGCGCCGCCGGAGATCGAACACCGGCTGCGGGAGCATTTTCCGGTATTGGCGCATCCTCACGTGTGCAGTATCTCGGTGCGGAGGGGCGATTACCTGAAGTTACCGGCCTTCCATCCTTGCTATGGATGGCGTTTCTATGAACGGGCCATGGCGCTGATGCCGGCCGATGCGGTTTTCATTGTGTGCAGCGACGATTTTGTCTGGTGCCGCAAGATGTTCCGCGGAGATCGGTTTGTCTTTGCCGAAGGTGCTTCGGCGGCCGATCAGCTCTACCTGCAGAGTCTCTGCCGGCATAATATCACCAGCAACACCTCTTTCGGCTGGTGGGGCGCCTGGCTCAATCCGAATCCCGATAAGATTGTGGTCTACCCGCGGCA